>DHHN01000085.1:9189-12313 GCA_002403295.1 bacterium UBP1_UBA4771
ATCGAGTACGCCTGCCCGTTCCGCACGAAGGACGGACTCGCCGGGATCGTTCTTCTCGGAAAGCGGATCGCGGGCCGCGGCATGAAGCAGGAGGATTTCGAATTCCTCCGCATTCTCCTGAACGTCGCGCAGGGCGCATACGACAACGCGCTCATGTTCGAGCGCGAGCACGAGCGCACCCTCGGCATCGTGAAGACGCTCATATCAATCATCGAGGACAATACGCTCCTCAAGGGCACCTCGGAGCTCGTGTCGCGCTACGTCGGGATGACGGCGAAGAGCATGGATTACCCCGAGGAGCATTTCAAGGACCTGATTTACGGAACCGTTCTCCGCGACATGGGCATGGTCAGGGTGAGCGATCTCATCCTCCGCAGCCCCCGCGATCTCAGCAAGGAGGAATGGGAGATCATCAAGCGGCACCCGGAGGACGGCGGCGAGATGCTCGATCGCATGAAATTCGGCGATCACGCCGTCAGTATCGTCCGCACGCACCACGAGCGGTTCAACGGGGAGGGATACCCGTACTGCCTCCGCGGCAAGGAGATCCCGCTCGGCGCGCGGATCATCTCGGTCGTCGAGAGCTACGCGGCGATGATACACGAGCGCCCGACGCGCCCCGCCCTCTCGGAGCGCGAAGCGCTCGATACCCTGAAGGAGAATTACGGACTCCGCTACGACCGCGAGGTCGTGATGCATTTTTCCCGTATCATGGAGAAGGAGATCGCCCAGTCGGTCCAGACGGGAACGGCGGCGGCATTGCAAGGAAGGTGAGCGTTGAGCGGTAATATCCTGGTCGTCGACGACGATCCGAACGTGGTCGAGATACTCTCGGAATCGCTCCGGAACAAAGGGTACTCGACGGTCTCCGCATCCGACGGCGAGGAGGCGCTCCGCGCGTACGACGAACACCGGCCCGATCTCGTCGTCCTCGACGTCGTGCTGCCGAAAAAGGACGGCTTCGCGGTCTGCGACGAGATCCGCGCGCGCGATATCCATCACGACGTTCCCGTGATCATGGTTTCGGCCAACGGCATCAACGATTCGATGGTGCGCGGGCTCCGGTCGGGGGCGCAGGATTGCATCAAGAAACCGTTTTCCGTCAAGGAGATCGTCGCGAAGATCGACAACCAGCTCATGCAGGCGCAGCACCGGCGCGATCTTCGGGAACAGAACCTGCAGCTCGAGGACGAGATCGAGCGCGGTCAGGCCGATTACAGCAGGATCAATCGCGAGCTCAAGAAGCGCGTGCTCGACATGCGCACGCTGTTCGGCCTCAGCCAGGATCTCAATCGGCTCCGCGACCCCGAGGAGCTCATTCGCGTCTTCTGTCTCACGCTCGTCGGGCAGCTCGGCGTCGGCGTCACGGCGCTCTTCTACGCCTTCGACGACGTCGACGACTTCCTCTCGTACGCCGGGGGGAGCGGCATATCCGACGGCGTGCTCCGGTCGGTGCGGCTCTCGCGCGAGATCGCCCTCTCGAAGCACCTCCTCGCGAAGCAGAACGTCGCGCGCCTCACGGACGAGGATCTTCCCGGGGACGCGAGGCGGGAAGCGGAATATCTCATGCGCTTCGGGTTCGACTACGCGTATCCGCTCGTGGTGAAGTCGCGGCTCATCGGCATCGTGTTCATCGGGCAGAAGGTGAACCGTCAGGATTACAGCGCCGGGGATATCGAGCTCTTCAAGTCGATCTGCACCTCCGCGGCCACCGGTCTCGAGAACGGACGCCTCTACGCCGAGCTCCAGTCGACCTATCTCTCGACGATCAAGGTCCTCGTTTCGACGATCGAGGCGAAGGACGCGTATACGCGCGGCCATACCGACCGGGTCGCCGAATACGCGCGCATGATCGCCGAGGAGATGAAGCTCACGAAGCGCGAGGTCGAGATCGTGAGCTTCGGCGCGGCGCTCCACGATATCGGCAAGCTCGGCGTGTACGAGAATATTCTCAACAAACCCGGCGAGCTCACCGAGCAGGAGTGGGAGATCGTCCGAAGCCACCCCGAGGTGGGCGCCAATATCATCCGAAACATGAAATTTCTCGAATCAGCGTGCGACCTCGTGCGGCATCATCATGAGCGGCTCGACGGCAAGGGGTACCCGGACGGCCTGTGCGGCGCGCAGATCTCCGTCGGGGCGCGGATCGTCGCCGTCGCCGACAGTTTCGACGCCATGACGAGCGACCGGCCGTACCGCCGCGCCTATTCGATCGAGGAGAGCATCGCGCAGCTCAAGGCGCAGGGAGAGAAATTCGATCAGGAGATCGTTGCCTACATGGAGACGCTCGTTCGCAAGGGCCGCCTCCGGCGGTAACGCCGGTTCCGGCGCGCGGATCGTGTACTCGATAGACGGAAGGCGTTGCGCGCCTTCCGTTTTTGCATTCTTCCCGCCCGCATTGCCCACCGCCGCATCGACGTCATTGACGGGGCCGGTCCGCCGGGAGGCGGCCGGGCCAGCGCGGGAAACCGCGCAACGCGTTTCGGCGCACCGCGATGCCGGGCTTCGGGCGTCGCCATCGGCGGCGGCACGGCGTTTGCCGGACGATCCCGCGTGCGGATTCGTACGGGACATGCGGGGCGCCGGCCGCGGGGATCGGGCGGGGAGGTGCGGCGGAGAGAGCCGGCGTCCCGCGCGTTCGGGCTCGATGCGATTCTGCCCGAGGGGGGCGGGACGGCGGGCGGCACCGCCGGGACGCGGGTTTCAGGTCGCGGCGGCGGCGTCCTCGGCCTTGATGCCGATCATGCCGACGAGGTCGTTGCGCAGCGTGTTGATATCGAGCTTGCGCTTGAGCTTGCCGCCCGAGGCGAGCGAGATCGTCCGCGTCTCCTCGCTCACGATGATGACGATGGCGTCCGTTTCCTCGGAGAGGCCGAGGCCCGCGCGGTGTCTCGTGCCGAGGGACTTCGTGAGGCGGGGGTTCTGCGAGAGGGGCAGGATGCAGCCGGCGGCGATGATGCGGTTCTTCTCGATGATGACCGCGCCGTCGTGGAGCGGACTCGCGGGGGTGAATACCGTGACGAGGAGTTCGGCCGTGACCCGGGCGTCGATCGGCGTGCCGGTTTCGATATAGTTGCGCAGCCCCACGTCCTTCTCGAGCACGACGATCGCGCCGATGCCGCCC
>DHHN01000085.1:12362-18544 GCA_002403295.1 bacterium UBP1_UBA4771
CGGAGCTCCGGCTGAAACAGTATCACGAAGGCCACGACCCAGACGGTCTTGAGGCTCGAGAGGATCCAATTGAGCGCGTTCATGTCGAGCCAGCGCGCGATGAAGGAGAGCGTGATGAGGAGGAAGAGGCCGACGAACATCTGCGCCGATCTCGTTCCCCGGACGAGGAGAAAGAGGCGGTAGAAGATGAACGCGACGATGAGAATGTCGAGGATGTCGATCGTGAGGTTGATCTGGAAGAAGCTCATCGATCCGTCTCCGTTCGTTCGATCGCCCGCCAGACCTTGATGTAGTCGGCCGTCTCGCGGACGTCGTGGACTCGGACGAGGGCGACGCCCCCGGCGCAGCACCGTCCGAGCGCGGCGAGCGCGCCCGCGAGGCGCTCCGGAACCCCGCGCCCCGTGACGGCTCCGATGAAGGCCTTCCGCGAGAAGCCGACCATGACCGGAAAGCCGAGCCCCCGCAGATCGCCGATCTCGGCGAGCAACGAGAGATTGTGCTCCAATCTTTTCCCGAAACCGATGCCCGGGTCAACGATAATCGATTCCGGGGCGATGCCCGCCGCGGCGAGCTCGGCCGCCCGCGATCCGAGCCAGGCGAGAACCTCCGACGTCACGTCCTCGTAACGCGGGTCGATCTGCATCGTTTCCGGCGTGCCCTGCATGTGCATGACGACGACGGCCGCGCCCCGCTTCGACGCGAGATCCGCCATCGCCGGATCCCCGGCGAGCCCCGTCACGTCGTTGACGATCGACGCTCCGAGATCGAGCGCGACGCGGGCGACCTCGCTCCGGCGCGTGTCGATCGAGAGGGGAACGGCAAGCCGCCCCGCGAGCCTTTCGAGCACCGGCCTCACGCGCGCGATCTCCTCCTCGACCGTCACCGGAACCGCCCCCGGCCTCGTCGATTCCCCGCCGACGTCGATCACGCCCGCCCCCTCCGCCGCCATGGCGAGCGCGCGCTCCGCGGCGCGGTCCGGGTCCCGGTGCGCCCCCCCGTCGCTGAAGCTGTCGGGCGTGACGTTGAGGATGCCGACGACAACGGGCCCCCGGGAGAGGTCGAGCTCTCCGGCCGGCAGACGCACCGGGCGCGGCGGACGAAGCGCCGCCCCGACGAGACGCTCGATGGCGGCGCCGAGCTCCGGGAGACCGAACGGCTGCCGGGCGAGCTTCGCCGGGAGCCGCTCGAGGCGGTTGCGATCGGCGACGACGTAAACGGTCGAGCGATCGGGAGCGCCGGTGATCACGGCCCGGTGGACCGCCGCGTCGGCGCCGAGCGAGAGGAGCTGCTGTTTGATGATGTTCGCCGCGGGGGCCGAAACCCCGTCGACGCGCACGACGATGATCTCGGCCTTGCCGGCGATGACGCCGATCCCGTGGGGGTCGACCCCGGCCTCGCCGAAGCAGCGCTCGAGAGTTCCGCGGTCGCGCGCTGAGATGAGGCGAAGGGGATAGGGCATGGGCTGCATCGTTCCGGTTATGCGCTCCGTCGGGGGGTGCGCCGGGTCGCGCGGGGCGGGCGTCACCCGGCGGGCTGCTTCGAATCGGCGGCTCCCGGCGGCGCCTCGCCGTCGCCCCGCGGCGCGGCTTGGGACTTCGGCGGCGCTTCGCCGTTGTCGTTCGCGACGCGCTTCTGCGGCGGCAGGACGCCCTCGCTGAGAAGGATGCGGATCTCGTCGCCGTCGAGCGTCTCGCGCTCGAGGAGCGCATTGGCGACCGCGTGAAGATCGTCCAGGTGCTCGGTGAGAATCGCGCGCGCCCGCTCGTAGCATTCCTTCATGATCCGGCGCACCTCCTCGTCGATCTCGCGGGCGGTCTGCTCGCTGAAATCATGCCGGACGGCGATCTCCTTGCCGAGAAAGACCTGCTCCTCGTGGTCGCCGTACGAGATCGGGCCCAACTTTTCGCTCATGCCCCAGTTCATGACCATGCTGCGAACGCGCTGCGAGGAATGCTTGATGTCTCCGTAGGCGCCGGTGCTGACGAGGTTAAAGATGATCTCCTCGGCGACCCGGCCGCCGAGCGACATCGTCACCTCGTCGATGATGTAGTCCCGCGAGAGGTAGAAACGGTCGTCGGCGGGGAGGAACCACGTCCCGCCGCCCGTCCGTCCGCGCGGGATGATGGTGACCTTGTGAAGCGGGTCGGCGTGCTTGAGGTAGAGGCTCACGACGGTGTGGCCCGCCTCGTGGTACGCGCCCATGCGCTTCTCGTCTTCCTTGATGATGCGGCTCTTGCGCTCGGGACCGAGGATGACCTTGTCCTTTGCCTCGTCGAAGTCCTCCATGAGGACCTTGTCGCGGTTGCGGCGGGCGGCCAGCAGCGCCGCCTCGTTGACCGTGTTCGCGATGTCCGCGCCGGAGAAGCCGGGCGTGCCGCGGGCGAGGGTCTCGAGATCGACGTCCGCGGCGAGCGGCACCTTTCGCGTGTGCACCTTGAAGATGCCGAGGCGCCCGCGCAGATCGGGCATGTCGACGACGATGCGGCGGTCGAAGCGTCCGGGCCGAAGCAGCGCCGGATCGAGCACGTCGGGCCGGTTCGTGGCGGCGAGGAGTATCACGCCTTCGTTCGTCTCGAAGCCGTCCATCTCGACGAGGAGCTGGTTCAGCGTCTGCTCGCGCTCGTCGTGTCCGCCGCCGAGCCCCGCGCCGCGGTGGCGTCCCACGGCGTCGAGCTCGTCGATGAAGAGGATGCAGGGCGCGTGCTTCTTTCCCTTGTCGAAGAGATCGCGCACGCGGCTCGCGCCGACGCCGACGAACATCTCGACGAAATCCGATCCGCTCATGCTGAAGAACGGCACGCCCGCCTCGCCCGCGACCGCCTTCGCCAGCAGCGTCTTGCCCGTGCCCGGCGGTCCGAGGAGAATGACCCCCTTCGGGATCCGCCCGCCGAGCCGCTGGAATTTCTTGGGGTCGCGGAGAAACTCGATGATCTCCTGGAGCTCCTCCTTGGCCTCGTCGGCGCCCGCGACATCCGCGAACGTGATGCGGGGGAGGCTGCCGTCGATCATCTTCGCCTTGCTCTTGCCGAAGCTGAACGCCTTATTCCCCCCCGACTGCATCTGGCGCATGAGGATGACCCAGAGCACGAGCAGCGCGAGGATGGGGAGCGCGGTCGCGAGGGCCTTCATCCAGAAGCTGCCGCCCGGAAATTCAGCCTCGATCTGCGCGTCGGGGTTCCTCGCCCAGATCGTGGCGGGCAGGTCCTTGTCTTCGGCGGGCAGGATGACGCGGAAGCTCGAGATCGAGGCCTCGGTGTTTCCCATCGGGAGGGTGATCTCGCTCGCGAGCTTGCCGCGAACCTCGAGCCCCTTGATCTTTATCCGCGCCACGTTCCCCTTGTCGATCTGCCGAATGAACTGGGTGTACGTGAGGGTCCACTCGCGTTCCTTGTTCGAGTTGAAGAGGAGGAACGCCATGAAGGTGATGATGATGAGCATGATCCAGAGCGCCATGGAGCGGGATTGGCGCTGCGGTCCGGGCAGGGGGACCCCCGGCGGCCACTTCTTCGGCGCCGGCGGCTCCCGGCGGGGTTTGCTGGTTTTGGGATCGTCCGTCATGGCGCACCCTCTTCGCTTCTACACAACATACGCAACGAAGGTCGATTTGTCCATATCGCGGTTCACGTTTCGCGGCGGGTCCGGCGGCCGGCGCCTTCTCCGGCCGCGCTCCCCGGGCGGGCGGGCGCCGCGCGCTTCCCGGCTTCCCCGGTTTCCGGCTCCACCGACTCCGCGGGAGCGGCCGCGGCAGCCGCGGCTTCCCCCCGGGCGACGGGAACGAGCTCCGCGATATGGGAGAGATTGCGGTAGCGTTCCATGAAATCGAGCCCGTAGCCGACGACGAAGACGTCCGGCACGCGGAACCCGACGTAGTGAACGGGAACGGTGATCTCGCGGCAGGAGGGCTTGTCGAGGAGCGCGCAGACGCGCAGGCTGCGCACCTTGCGCCCGAGAAGCAACTCCTCGAGGACCGAGAGGGTGTGGCCCGTGTCGACGATGCCGTCGATGACGATGACGTCGCGGCCCGCGACGCCGCGGGCCATGTCGTTCACTATCTCTATGCGCTCGCTCCGCTCGAATCCGGAGCCGTAGCTTCGGACCGTGATGAAGTCGATTTCATGCGGGATCGTCAGATGGCGCACGAGATCGGCGAGAAAAATAAAGCCTCCCTTGAGGAGGCTTATGAAAACGGGGGTCCGGCCCGCGTAGTCCGTCGAGATCTCTCTCGCGAGCTCGCGGACCCGCGTCTCGATCTCATCCCGCGAGATGAGAACTCGTCCGAGATGAACGGGATTGCCGGTGCCTTCCGATATCATTTCGTATTCCTGTCCTCATCACGGGAGTGTATCACAGGCGGCGTTCCCCGCGCATCAAAATCCTCGCCGGAGCACCGAAAGTTTTATGCGGACGGCCGTCCGACGCCCCGCGGGCACGCGGGTGCGCTCGTCCGTCGCGACGCCGGGGACCCAGAACGGCCCGTGTTCGTCCTCGAAGACGGGAATCTCGTCGCGCCGCGAGCACGGGATCTTCCGGTCGACCATGATGTCGCTCAGCTTTTTGCTTCCCTTCATGCCGAAGGGGGTCATGCGGTCGCCCGGCCGCCGCGGTCGCACGACGAGGGGGAACCGCAGGGACGAAAAGACCGCCTCCCGCGCCGTGGCCCGCAGTGCCGCCCCCGGCCCCGCCGGCTCGACGATCACCGACAGGTTCCACTCGGGGAGGAGATGCCTGCCCGTTCCCCGTATGGAGGCTCCGGGACGCGGCGCCGCGTCCGCCGCGCGCCGAAAGAGAAGATGCCTCTGCTCGCGGATCACCTCGGCGCCGTGCGGCAGGGACAGGCGCCGTCCCGAGCGACCGGCTCTCGCGAGGCGCTTCACCGCGTCGTAGTGCTTCTTCTCGACGTCGCGGACGACGCCGAGACGCTCGCGGAGCACGAGATCGACGAGGAGATAGAGCCCGAAATCGTCGAGCCGTTCGATCCTCGTGAGCGCCACGCGGACCTCGCCGCGCACGCCGGCCCGCGGAATCATCGACCGTATGGGCTCCTCGACCGCGTCTCGGACCTCGGCGAGGTTGTCCGCGAGGCGCAGGAGCGACCGGTCGATCGCGGGGTTGAACCGGCCGCGCAGGAGCGGGAGCAGCACGTGACGGACCCGGTTCCTGAGCATGGCCGTGTCGCGGTTGCTCGGGTCGATCGCGTAGCGGACGCGGGCGCGGCGGAGGAGAGAGCGAAGCTCGTCCCGCCCGCACCCGAGCAGGGGGCGGATGAAAGCGCCCCGCCGCGGAGGCATGCCGGCGAGTCCGCGCCAGCCGGCGCCGCGGATGATATTGAGAAGGATCGTCTCGATCTGGTCGTCGCGCGTGTGTCCGAGGGCGACGGCCGAGGCCTTCCACGAGGCGGCGCATTCCTCGAGAAAGCGGTGCCGGAGAAGGCGCGCCGTTTCCTCGAGGCCCATCCGCAGCCTCCGCGACTCGGCCGGAATGTCGCCGGCCCCGCTCATGAAGGGGAGGTCGAGGGCGCTCGCGCGGCGCTCGACGATCGATCGTTCGCGGGCCGCTTCGGGCCGAATGCCGTGCTCGAAGTGCGCGACGGCGAGCGCAAAGCCCTCGTCGCGGGCGATCCGGGCGAGGATCTCGAGAAGCGCCATCGAGTCGGGTCCGCCCGACACCGCGGCAATGACGCGGCTTCCCGGCGCGCAAAGGCCCCGGGAGATCATCCACTCCCTGACCGTGTCGATACAGCTCATCTGAAAGCGGGTGTCGAGCCGCGGAACGCATCGGCCTGAAATAATTATCTGGTGGCGGTGCAGGGACTCGAACCCCGGACACAGAGATTATGATTCTCCTGCTCTACCAGCTGAGCTACACCGCCACAGCCGTAGAATAGTAGGGACGAGGCCATGCCCCTGTCAAGGAAAAAGCTCGGAAGTGCCGTTCGGATAAGCCCCTTGCACGCGGTCCGCCGTTTTGCTATAGATAAAGGGCTGTTTTTCAACGAACAGGGAGCCAGCGGATGCGTATTTTCACCCCGGTGGACGCCGATGCCGGCGTTCTCGAGGGCAAAACGATCGCGATCGCCGGATACGGCAACCAGGGACGGCCGCAGGCGCTCAATCTGCGCGACTCGGGATGCCGGGTGATCGTCGGCGCCCGGAGCGGCCGCGCGGGCTGGAAGCGGGCCTCCG
>DHHN01000085.1:18580-21816 GCA_002403295.1 bacterium UBP1_UBA4771
ACATCTTCCGGGACGAGATCTTCGGCGCCCTGCGCCCCGGCGCCGCGCTTTGTTTCGCCCACGGATTCGCCGTCGCCTTCGGAGAGATCGACGACCGGGATCACGACGTCATCCTCGTCGCTCCGAAAGGGCAGGGGGAACGGCTCCGGGAGGCGTTCGTCTCGGGCGGCGGGATTCCGTGCCTCGTCGGCGTCGCTCGCGACGGGACGGGCCGCGCGTTCGCGCTCGCCCTCGGCGTCGCTCTCGCTCTCGGCTGCCTTCGCGAGGGGGCGTACGAGACGACGTTCCGCGAGGAGGCGGTGAGCGATCTCTTCGGCGAGCAGGCCGTTCTCTGCGGCGGGGTGCCCGCGATCATGAAGCGGGCGTTCGATCTCCTCGTCCGGAAGGGGTACAGCCCGGAGATCGCGTATTTCGAATGCGTCCACGAGCTCAAGATCATCGTCGATCTGATCACCGAACGGGGATTGGCGGGCATGCGGGACGTCATCAGCGGCACGGCCGCCTACGGCAGCCTCGCGTTCGGGGAGGGGATCGTCGGCGCCGATACGGAAGCGGCGATGGAGCGGCTCTTCGAGCGGATCGAGAGCGGCGAGTTCGCGCGTCTCTGGCTCGAGGAGAAGCGCTCCGGCGGCGCCGAATTCCGGCGGCTTCGCGACGGGGAACGGAAGATTCTTGTGGAGGCGATCGGCGCGAGAATCCGCGGCCGGTCGTCCGGCGGCGCGGCGCGGTCCGCGCGAGCAAAGGAGAAGCGCGATGCGTAGAATACTTCTCGCGGCGTCGTTCGCGGCGTTCGCGTTCGCGGCGGGCTGCGGCAAGGACACGAAACAGGACGACGCCTCCTTCCGCATTCCCGATTCTCTCATATCGGAGATCGAGGGCTTCCGTCTCACGGTCGACGACTATCACGTCGTGAGGGGCGGGGTCATGGCGAACCGGCAGATCGAGCTCCGGTACCCCGCTTCCGATTTCAGCCGGTTCGTCGCCGTCAAGTCGTTCGGATACCTGAAGAGCGCCTATGAGGTCGTCTCGAAGGAGATCGGCCGGCCTGCCGCGGACAAGCTCGTCGCCATCGGCACGAACGATCTCGACGAATACCTGCTCATGACGCGCAAGGAATGGTGGTACTACGGCGTGGTCAAGGGCGACACGATCATCTTCGAGCCGCTCGACATCTTGATCAAGCGGATGATCGCCGAGCCCGCGATCACGAACCGCGTCGCCCAGGCCGCGATCGACCGCCGATCGGGGGGGCGCTCGCCGCTCTGGCTCCGGGAAGCGATCGCGTCGCGGATCGCGAACGAGGGCGAGATTCTCAAGATCCAGATGCCCGAGTTCGAGCACGAGGGCAGGGTCATGAATCCCTCTCCCGAACGGATCGAGGAGGCGATCGCCGCGGGAGCCGACCGAGGCGATTCGCGGGTCGCCTACTACGCGGCCTACCGGATGCTGGACAATCTCCTCGCCACGCATTCCATGGCAAACGTCCTTTCCTTCTTCGATCGTCTCAGGGAGGGCATGACGCCGGATGAGGCCTCCGCGGAGGCGTTCGGCATTCCGTACGCCGCGCTCATCGACAAGATCCGGATCGACCGGTGAGGACGTCCGAAGCATGATGGATATCGTCGCGCCTCAGGAAAACGTCGTCAGGGTGCGCTTCGCGCCGAGTCCGACGGGGCATCTTCACGTGGGCGGCGCCCGAACGGCGCTCTACAACTATCTCTACGCGCGCAAGAACAACGGCATCTTCGTGCTTCGCATCGAGGACACCGACGCGGCGCGATCGACCCGCGAATCGTACGAGGGGATACTCCGCGGCATGCGCTGGCTCGGCCTCGAATGGGACGAGGGACCCGATATCGACGGTCCGTACGGTCCGTACGTCCAGTCCGCGCGAAGCGTGCTGTACCACAGCGAGGCGGACCGGCTCCTGCGCGAGGGCGCCGCGTACCGCTGTTTCTGCACCGCCTCCGAGCTCGACGCGATGCGCGCCGCGCAGGAGGCGCGGGGGGAAGCGCCGAAGTACGACGGCCGCTGCCGCGCCCGCTCCGCCGGAGCGGTCGAGGAGAAGCTCGCCGCCGGGGCCCCGCACGTCATCCGCTTCATGATGCCGTCCGGCGGCGAAACGCGTTTCCGGGACGTCGTCCGCGGCGATTTCGCCTTCGGCAACGCCGAGCTCGACGACTTCGTGCTCATCAAATCGGACGGTCGGCCGACCTATAATTACGCCGTCGTCGTCGACGACGCCCACATGCGCATCAGCCACGTCATCCGCGGCGACGACCACATCTCCAACACGCCGCGCCAGGTGCGCCTGTACGACGCTCTCGGGTACCGGCTGCCCAAGTTCGCGCACCTGCCGATGATCCTCGGCGCCGACAAGACGCGCCTCAGCAAACGCCACGGCGCGACCGCCATCGACGCCTACCGGGACCTTCACTACCTGAGCGATGCGATGGTCAATTACCTCGCGCTGCTCGGCTGGTCGTTCGACGGAAAACGCGAGCTCTTCACGTTCAAGGCGCTCATCGAGGCCTTCTCGCTGAAGCGCGTTTCGAGCAATCCGGCCGTGTTCGACACCGGCAAGATGGAGTGGATCAACGCCGAGCATTTCAAGATGCTTCCCCCCGCCGAGAAGCTCGAGCTCGTCTCGGAGGTGCTCGAGGAGGAAGGGCTCCTTCCGCCGGCGTTCGAGGTCGATCTCTCGCGTCCGGTCGATCTCAAGCTCGTCGCGGGAACGGAGCCGCTCCGGGTGGACACCATCGACGCCGCGAAGAAGAGCTTCGCGCGCGAGCTGCCGCGGCTCGCCCTCATCATCGAAGTGCTCGGCAACCGGCTCAAGCTGCTGCGGGACGTCCGGGAGCTCATGGGCTACTTCTACACCGACGATTTCCACCGGGACGAGAACGCCGTCCGGCGCCATCTCGCCTCGAAGGAGACCGGTTCCCGTCTCGACGCGCTCGCGCTCGCGTACGAGAATCTCCAGTACTTCGATCGCGCCTCGGTCGAGGAGACGCTCCGCGGCCTCGCCGACCGGCTCGGAATCGAGTCGGGGGAGCTCATCCATCCGTGCCGCGTCGCACTCACCGGCAAGACCGTATCCCCCGATATCTTCTGGGTGATCACGCTCCTCGGCAAGGCGAAGACCGTGGAGCGGCTGCGCGCCGCCGCCGCCACCGCGGCCGCGCCGACGGCCCCGAAGGACGAATGATTCCGCAAAGATGGGGTTGCGTTCCGGA
>DHHN01000085.1:21866-23170 GCA_002403295.1 bacterium UBP1_UBA4771
AGGTGGCCCCTTAGTCTAGTGGTCAGGACGCTTGGTTCTCAGCCAAGAATCAGGGGTTCGACTCCCCTAGGGGCTACCAGAACCACCGAGCCCGCGAAGCCGGAAGCGCCGCGGGCCTGCACGCGAAAGCCCGGGTCGCGCGAAGGCGCGTCCCGGGCTCTTTCGTTCCGAGCGGCGACCGCCGCGTCAGCAACCGGCTCACGTGGGGCCGCCCGAAGACCCGCTCCCGCAGCTCTCGCACCCCGCGCACGATTTGGCGATGGCGGAGATGAGCTTCTCGAGGTCGGCCGAACCGCAGGACGGGCAGGCGACCGTCTGCGAGGGGCTCATGACGAGCTCCTCGAAGAGCGAGCCGCAGCTCCCGCATCGATATTCGAATATCGGCATGGCGCTCACCGTTTCTTTTCCCCGAGCGGGTTCTCCTCCGCGACCGGCGCGGCGCCGGCTTCCGGCTGCGCTTTCTTCTTCGATCGGTCCCCGATCGAGCATGCCGAGGACATTCACGTGGGCACACCGAGGCGGGGGAGTATGAAGAACATGAGCGCGAACCAGATCCCGAGAAAGATGAGGAGCTTCAGCATGTCGTTTATCCCCCGTTTCTTGAATGCGCTCGTTTGGCGGTACGGCCCGGCCGGGCGCGCCCGGCGGACGTTTTCCGCTCCATCGTCGCGCAGATCATGTCGCATATATCCTCCGGCAGCGTGCTCCGCAGGCGGTAGCGCACGTTGCGCCGGTCCCTGCGCGACGAGACGAGCCCCTCGTCGCGCAGAACGCGGAGGTGCTTCGAAACGTTCGCCTGCGCGAGCCCGGTTTCGCCGACGAGCTCGGTGACGCTCAGCTCCCCGTCGCAGAGACTCCGCAGCACCGAGAGGCGCGACGCGTCGCCCATCGCCTTGAGCCGTCTTGCGACGAGCTCGAGGACGGACGCGTCGATCGTTCGCAGCATTCCTCCGGCCCTTTTCATATTCTTATATACTCATACAATAATATATCGCGCGCGTCAAGGGGAAAGCGCCGTCCGGTGGCCGGCGGGCCGGCCGGGGCGGGCATGGCGGAATCCCTTCCCCCGAGCGCGCCCGGCGGGTATACTGGAAAACCGCCGAAGCGTTTCGACGGGAATGAGGAACCGAACATGAAACCGAAGAGGGATCGACCATGAAGCGAATGAGCGCCTTCGCCGCGATGGGGTTCGCGGCCGTCATGAGCGCCGCGGCCGGGGCGGCCGCAGCGAGCGTTCCGGTCCGCGCGGCCGCCGAGGCGCCGGCGTTCGATCTGCGGGCGATCGACGGAACCGGAGCGGTATC
>DHHN01000085.1:23335-24015 GCA_002403295.1 bacterium UBP1_UBA4771
TCGTGTCGAAAGCCTACGGCGTTCCTTTCGAGACGCTCGTCATCGTGCACGTCGCGGGCGGCGCCGTCGCGGGAGCGCGCGTCGATCCCGCCGAAGATGTGTTCTCCGTGATGGAAGCGATGCTCCTCACGGATGCGGCAAGCGCGGGCGACGAGTCCGGTCCGGCAGGGGACGTCGTCGTCGCCGGGGCGGCGTACGGCGCCGGGGAGGCGGCCGGTACGGAGCTCGGCGGCGCGTCGTTTCGCGGCTGGATGCGGATCCGGTTCCTCAACATAGACTCGCGGGGAGAGGACGCCGCCGGTCTCTACGGCGAACCGGTGAGCCCGGGGAACAGGGTCGACAGCCGGATCGAGATCGAGGGCTCGAAGCGCGTCGCGAACGGTCTTCGCGCCGGCGGGCTCCTGCGGATCGGCAACGAGGGCGAGCGCGTCATCGAATCGGGACCGAAGTACCTCGGTTCGCAATGGGGAAGCGCGTTCGCGGAGATCGAAGCAGGCGATCTGACGTTCCGGCTCGGCTATTACTCGATCCACATGACCCCGCTCACGCTCATGCGCTGGGATTGGGACGACAACCCGCGCATCGGCGGTGACGCCGGGTGCGGATGCGGCGCGGCGGCCGGAGCGTTCCTCGTCGAGAGTCTCGACGATCTCGCGCCGGAGCTCACCTTCGAGGGCGCG
>DHHN01000085.1:24058-25578 GCA_002403295.1 bacterium UBP1_UBA4771
GGAGGAGCGGGCGCGGTATTCCCTCGAGCTGTACGGTTTCGAATGGCGCTGGCAGCGCACGTCTCCGCGGGCGGGCGGGTCGTGGCAGCTCGGGGCCCGCTACGTCGGAAGCCGCGAAGACCGGCACAGCGTCGCCTTCGCCGAGCTCGGGTACGCGGCCTACGATCCGTGGCGGGAGTCGGGTGTGGCGACCGTTTCGGTGGAGGCGTCGCTCGCGCGTTTCGCCCGGGCGCGAGCCGAGGGCGTCGTGTGGAACCGGGTGACCGAGTACGGCAGGGGTGCGGCGGGGGATACGGTCGCCTCCCGCGCCGACGGCCGCGCGGGGATCGTCGGCGTCGCGTTCGAGGGACCTCGCGGGAGCGCGCTGGCGGTCGACTATCTCCTGCTCGACCCCGACTTCTACTCGCCGTTCGCCGCGCTCTCCTACGAGCCGGACCGGGAGGGGTATCGGGCCTCGGCGCGCGCTCCCCTTTTCCGCTCCTACGCCGACGCCGACGTCTTCTACAAGCGGATGTTGGAGCATACGCCGCCCTTCAGCGCCGAGCGCGCGGTGATCCGAACCCTCGGCGCGTCGATTGCGGGCGATCTCGGGGGGGGCTTCGGTTCCACCATCGGCTGGATCGAGGAGAGCTCGGAGCGCGGCGGCGCGCTCTTCCCGTACGACCGGTCGCGCCGGGCGCTGGAGGCGGGGCTGCAGCGCCGGTTCGGAAAGAGCGGCATCGTCGAGATCCGCTACGACCGCGTGCGCGGCGAGGAAACATCCGCCGGGATCGTCACGCGTACGACGGCCGATCTCTATTCACTCTCCACGACGATCCGTTTTTGAGGAATTCGCGTCGAACGGCCGATCCGGAGCGCGCGGCCGCGACGCGCTTCACCGATAGAGAGACTTGATGACGCTCCATGAGCTCGACTCGACGTCCAGGGTCGATTTGAATTCGATGTAATCGGCCCAAAAGAGCCCCCCCGAGATGTACTGGAGCCTCGCGATGCACTGGGGACCGAACGAGTTGATCGGGCCACTCCCGGTGGCGTAGACCTCCGTGCCTCAATGATTGCAGTCGCCTCTGCCGGTGAAGGAGAAATAGATCGTCTGCTCTCCGAGGCCGGCGTCGTCATAGTAGGTGAGACTCAAGGAATACTGCGTGTTGAGCTCGCCCCAGCAGAGCATCATGACGCCATAGGTTCCGAAGGCGCTCATCGTGAACGTGTATTGCGTCCACTCGCCCGGGGCCCCGAGACCGTACAATCTTCCCCCGATGGAACGGATCGAGTCCCAATCGAGGTTGAGACTGCTCGAGTAGCTCTCCGCCTGGATGGTGACCTTTTCGGCGCGGGAGGCCGTCGGGCAGCAGGCGAGCAGAAGGGCGAGGATGGCGGCGATCGCTTTCATGCGGTATCACTCCTTCGAGGACCCGCGCGGACGGGCCGGTGCGGGACCGCATCTCTTCCATACCTCAAGTATACGGCACGCGGCACGAAGCGTCAACGCCTACCGGCGGCGAACGCCTCGAGGGAGT
>DHHN01000085.1:25669-27366 GCA_002403295.1 bacterium UBP1_UBA4771
AGATGTTCGGCAGCTCGTTGCCGGTCTGCTGGTTCGCGTAGGCGAGCACCGCGGGCTGCGTGTGCATGCCCGAGACGACGCCCATCACCGCGGAAAGCGGCAGCCGGAAGAGTCGGGCGCAGACGACGACCGCGGCCACCGCCACGAACGTCGTGATGAGCGCGCCCGCCGCGATGAGCCCCCAGCCGCCCGACTGGAACGTCGCCCCGAAGCCGGGACCCGCCTTCGTCCCGATACCCGCGAGGAAAAAGACGAGTCCGACCTGCCGGATGACGAGGTTCGCCGCGAAGGGAAGGCCCCAGACGATCGGTCCCGTCCGCTCGAGCTTGCCGAGGACGAGGCCGACGATGAGCGGGCCGCCCGCGAAGCCGAGGCGGAACACCATGCCGTTCGGGAGGGGGAGCGCGATCATGCCGAGGAACACGCCGATCACGATGCCGAGGGAGAGCGAAAGGTAGTCGGTTTCGGAGATCGAGCGGAGCGAGTCGCCGAAAAAGCGCGAGATCGCCTCGATGTTCTCGCGCCGCGTGACGACGCGGATGCGGTCGCCCGATTCGAGGATCGTGTCGGGACCCGGCACGAAGTCCACGTCGCCCCGGCGCAGGCGTGTGATCGTCGCGTCGAAGATCGTGTGGAGCCGCAGCTCCCGGATCGTCCTGCCGATCACGTTCTTGCTCGAGACGAAGATCCGCCGATAGGTGACCTGGCCCGACGTTTCGGGGAGATCCTGCGTACTCCGCTCGCCGAAGAGGATGCGCGCTCTCTCGAGCGCCTCCGCCGATCCCACCGCGACGACGAGGTCGCCGCTCGAGAACACCGTGCTCCCGAGGACCACCGATATCGCGTCGCCCTTCTTGATGCGGCTGAGGACGAAGCCCGGATCGCCGAGCGACCCGAGCGTCTCGGCGACCGTCTTCCCCGCGACGGCCGGGTTCGTGACGCGGAACGTTCCGCTCTGAATCGTGTCGACGCCCGATTCCCTCAGATGCTCCGCCGCTTCCTTCGCGAAGTCCGCGCGGAAGAGCTTCGCGAAGACGAAGAACCAGAGGATCACCCCGAGCACGCCGAAGGGATACGCGAGACCGTACGTGACCACGGGACTCTCGAGGTAGAGGTCGAGGAGCGAGGGATCGATCGCGCCCTTCAGGTTCTCGATCGTCTCGACCGTGGCGGCGAGCGCGGGGGTGTTCGTGAGCGCCCCGCAGAAGAGGCCGGCCGCGCTCGGCGCGGGAAGCCCCATGGCGTATTTCAGGATAACGGCGACGCCGGCGCCAGCGGAAAGAATGATTATCGCGGCTATGTTGATGCGAAGGCCTCGCTTGCGGAACGATGCGAAGAACCCCGGGCCGGCCTGAAGGCCGATCGCGTATACGAAGAGGACGAGCCCTATAACATATATATGGTCGGGCAGGGCGAGGCGGCTGTCGATGGCGCCGAAGGCGATCCCCACGAAGAGAACCGCCGCGACGCCGAGCTTGAACCCGGAAATCCTAATATTTCCAACGAGATAGCCTAGACCGATCACGGTAAAAAGGAGAAGGATCGTGTTGGACGCGAGCACGTCGGCGATCCCGAGAACAGGCCCGGGGAGAACGGCGAGGATGACTGATGGATCACTCAAGGAGGAACCTCAATATCGAAAACCGGTTACCGCCGCCGGCCTTGGAGCCGGGCGGGGCGGCCGCCCCGCGATGGCG
>DHHN01000085.1:27495-29277 GCA_002403295.1 bacterium UBP1_UBA4771
CGAGGGCGCCGGCGCCGAGCGCGAGCGAGGCGGCGGCCGGAAGGCCGAAGGCCATTGGCAGGTATCCGCAGAGGATCGCCGCCGCGGCCGCCGTCAGCGCGTACGGGAGCTGGGTCCGCACGTGATCGACGTGATCGCACGAGGTGGCCATCGAGGACATGATCGTGGTGTCGGAGATGGGGGAGCAATGATCTCCGAACACGGCCCCCGTGAGAATCGCCCCGATGGAGGCGCCGAGGATCGCGTCGAACGCGCCGCCGGAGATCCCTGCGGCCCGCGCGGCGCCGAAGGCGAGCGGAATGACGATCGGCGTGAGGATCGACATCGTGCCCCACGAGGTCCCCGTCGAGAACGATATGCCCATCGACACGAGAAAGACGGCGAGCGGAAGGAACCGCGGTTCGAGAACCCCCGAGAGCACGTGAACGAGGTAGTCGGCGGTGTGCAATCCGACGCACACCGATCCGATGCACCACGCGAGCACGAGGATGACGATGGCGACGAGCATGGAGCGGATGCCGTTCATCCACGCGGCCACCGTTTCGGTGAGCGTGAGAAGCCGCTGCGCGAGGGCGAGGAACGCGGCCGCGAGGCATCCCGCCATCGAGCACCAGAGCAGCGCGACGAAGGAGTCGGCCTCCTTGATGGCGGCGAGAAGGCCGCCCGATTCTCCGCGAGCGGCGAGCGCCTCGCGGCCCGTGACGACGAGCCCGGCGAAGGCGACGCCGATGACGACGACGATGGGAACGAGACCGTTCGCCCAGCGGGGCCGGGCCCCCGGCGCCGGCGCGGCGTTCTCTGCGTCGATGCTCGAGAGCGGCACCGCGCCGTCGGCGGCCGTTTTGCCCGTCGCGCGCGCGCGCCGCTCGGCGGAGAGCATCGGGCCGAAATCGCGGTTCATGAGCGCGACGAAGAGGACGAAGAGAATGGCGAGGATCGAATAGTAGCAATATGGAATGGCGGCGATGAAGGCGCCGAACGGATTCCGGTCGACGCCGAGGGAGTCGAACGACTGCCCGATGAGCGAAATCTGGAATCCGATCCAGCTCGTTATCACCGCGATCGAGGTGACGGGGGCGGCCGTCGAATCCACGATGTAGGAGAGCTTCTCGCGCGATATGCGGAGCCGGTCCGTGAGCGGCCGGAGCGAGTTGCCGACGATGAGGGTGTTCGCGTAGTCGTCGAAGAAGATCGTGACGCCCATGAGCCAGCCCGCGAGCTGGCCGCGCCGCGGAGTCGTCGCGAGGCGCGCGACCCGGTCGACGACGCCCTGCATGCCTCCCATGCGGTGCATGATGCCGATCATGCCGCCGAGCAGCAGCGTGAAAACGACGATGGAGACGTGATCGCTTCCCTGCGCGGGATCGGAGAGCGTCCGGATCACGTCCCGGTCCACGATTCTGAGCAGCGCGGCGAGCGGGCGGTATCCCTCGAGGAACAAATTGCCGAGCCAGATGCCCGAGAGGAGCGCGAGCACCACCTGCCTGAAGACGAGCGCGATAACGATCGCGACGAGCGGCGGGAGGATCGAGAACCACGCGGGCAGCGCGAGTATCTCCTCGCGGAACGATCCTTCCGGATGGGAGAGGACGAGTTCGTGGCGCCCGGCGCCCGGGAGGATCAGCGCGATGCCCTCGGGCCCGCGAGGCGGCGCTCCGCGGTACACGACGGCGCCGTCGAGAACGGCGACGACGGAGTCGACGCCGGCCGGGACGGCCGCGTCCGGCGCCTCGTAGCGGTAGGGTATGCCGGCGAGCGCCGTGCGGCGCCCGGCGCCGTCCG
>DHHN01000085.1:29392-34211 GCA_002403295.1 bacterium UBP1_UBA4771
TCCCATGGCGAGTGCTTGTGGAGTTCGGCGAACAGGTCCGCGCGTCCCGTCGAACGCGCGACGAGATCGAGCGACGCCACGTCGGCGGTGATCATGTCTCCGGCGCAGACGAAGCCGATGTCCGGCGAGACGAGGGGCCCCGCGTCCGCCATGCAGTCGCAGAGCCGGGACACGTTCCTGAGAACGTTCACGGCGTACGTTTTCTTGAACCGGCCGGCGGCGAGAACGGCCGCCTCGGCGAGGAGCTCGTCGAAGAGACCGACGCGCGGTTTGATCGCGCGCTCCGGGCAGACGAGGGCGCAGTTGCTGCAGCCGGGGCACCAGGTGACCCCGAAACGGGGCCGGTCCCCCTCGAGCGCGATGTTGCCCGTCGGGCAGCGCTCGACGCACGCGCCGCATTGCGTGCATCCCTCGAGGTACCGGGGCTCGCCGCCTTCGTGGATCGCGCCCTTCGTCTCCTTGGCGACGCAACCCATGCCGACGTTCTTGATCGCGCCGCCCATGCCGCAGGCGACGTGCCCCTTGACGTGCGAGAGGAGGAGGACGCCGTCGGCCTCGAGCGGATCGGCGGCGATGCGGAAGGTCATCGCATCGCCCGGGACGGCGACGCTGCGGTTCGACACGACGACCGGCGCGCCGACGCCTTCTCTCGTGTATCCGCGCTCGGCGGCGCAGGCGAGGTAACCTTCGGCGGTGGCGCGCGGGCTCGCGTAGATCACGGGCGTATCGAAGAGGTGCGGAGCGCAGCCGATCTTCGCGAGACACGCCGCGACGCGCCGCGCGAACGCCGCCTCGATCGAGAAGGGGTTCCCCGGCTCGCCCATGTGGAGCTTGATCGCGACGCGGGCGCCGGGAGCGAAGACGCCGGCGAGCGTTCGCTCGAGGAACGCGAAGAGCGCTTCGTCGCCGGCGAGGAATGTCGCTTCGTGCATCATCGTTCTGTGCGCCCGCGCGCGTCTCGCGAGCCGACGCAGCGCCACTATAGCAACGCGTGCGATCCGTGTCAATCGAAGCGCGCTTCGCCGGGCGTCGACGGCCGCGCGGATGTTTCGTCGCGCTCGCGGGACGATCGCTCGCGCGCCGACTCGCAAAAAATATTTTCTTTGCGGATCAAAAATGCTTGACACAATTTTTCATGAGTGAATACCATGCCTTCGAAATGAATTCGCGTCCGCTTCCGACCGCATCGAGCGCCGCGCAAACAGGAGAAGCGGACAACCAGTGGCGATGGTAGGCTTTCAACCTTCACAAAGGAGTGGATACCATGCCGGTAAAGAAGAAAGCCAAAGCGAAACCGAAGAAGAAAGCCAAAGCCAAAGTGAAGAAGGCAAAACCGAAAAAGAAAGCCAAGAAGAAATAGCACGTCTTCGCCATTTCCGATAGCAACCATCGTCATTATGCGGGAGCGGCCTTCGGGCCGCTCCCGTTTTCCATTTTGGCGTTGACATCGCCCGCGCGGGCGCGATAATTCATCATGTGAATCGATTCGGCGCGCGGCGGCGTCCGGCGGGGGCGGCCGCCGGCGGTCACTCACCAGTCGCAAAGGGGTACGCCGGTGGAAGGAAAGATACCCGACAAGATCTTCCTCACGCGAGGCGTGGGCAGACACAAGGAGAAGCTCACGAGCTTCGAGCTCGCGCTGCGCGCCGCGGGAATCGCGCAATTCAACCTCGTCCACGTCTCGAGCATCTTCCCCCCGCACTGTGTTCTCATTCCACGCACGCGGGGCATCTCGATGATGCGTTCCGGCGAGATCGTGTACTGCGTTCTCAGCCAGAACAGCACGAACGAACAGAGCCGTCTCGTCGGCGCCGGCATCGGCGTCGCGATTCCGACGGATCGAAAGAAATACGGTTACATCTCCGAGCACCACGCCTACGGCATGCGGCAGCAGGAGATGGGGGATTACACGGAGGATCTCGCGGCGACGATGCTCGCCTCGACGCTCGGCATCGAGATCGATCTCAGCCGCGCCTGGAACGAGCGCAAGCAAGAGTGGAAGATCGCCGGGCAGATCGTCCGCACGACGAACATTACGCAGACCGCGTTCGGCAAGGAAGGGATGTGGACATCCGTCGTCGCGGCGGCGGTGTTCTGCAGCTACAAGAGCCGGTGATGAAGCGAAGCAACGATTTCCTCGGTGCCGAAGTCGCCGGGGCGGACAGGGATCGCGTCTATGTGATCCCTGTTCCCGTCGAATGGAGCGTCTCCTACGGGGCGGGGGCGGGGAGTGCGCCGGCGGCGCTGCTCGCCGCGTCGATGCAGATCGAGGTGTACAACGCCGGGATCGATCTCGATCTCCAGGGCGCCGGCATAACGACGCTCGATCCCGGGATCCGCTCGAAGGAGGATCTCCTCTCGTTCCTGAGCGGGCACCGCGACCTCTTTCGCGACGCGCTTCCCGTCTTTCTCGGGGGCGAGCATTCGATCACGCCGTGGATCCTCGAGGGGCTCGAGCTCCGCGACGTCGGGATCGTGTGGCTCGACGCCCACGCCGATCTGCGGGAGAGCTATCTCGGCGAGCGCGAGAGCCACGCGTGCGCCGCACGCAACTCGCTCGCCTTCGGGCCGCTCGTCCAGATCGGCGTGCGGAGTTACTCGCGCGAGGAGCGCGATTTCCTGCGGGGCGCGGGCGGCACGCGGATCTTCCCGTTCTGGAACGAGGGCGCGTGGGAGGCGATCCGGCGCCTGCCCGAGAACGTGTACCTCTCGATCGATTTCGACGCCGTCGACCCGTCCATCCTGCGCGCCGTCGGTACGCCCGAGCCCGGCGGGCTCGGCTGGGAGGAGCTCATGGACCTCCTGACCTTCGTGTTCGAGAAAAAGCGCGTCGTCGCCATGGACGCCGTCGAGCTCGCGCCCGCCGCGCACGACGAGACATCGAGCTTCATCGCGGCGAAGATCGTCTACGAGGCGATCTCGCGATATCTGAGAAGGGAGTTGCCCCGTGAAACGTAAGTACCTCGCGCATCCGACGAAGCCGATCCTCCCGAAGGCGGGGATGACGTGCGACGAGCTGCTCCGCGGCTTCGAGGGGTGCAGCTTCCAGGCCCGCCAGCTCGCGCTCGCGGCGAAGATCTGGGCCGAGGCGCTCGACGACGACATCGTCGTGCTGTTCGGGCTCGCCGGCGCGATGGTCCCCGCCGGGATGCGGAAGACGATCGTGACGCTCATGGAGCACCGCCTCATCGACGTCGTCGTCTCCACGGGCGCCAACCTCTATCACGATTTCTTCGAGACGGCGGGCAACTGCCATTACCTCGGAAGCCCCAACGCGGACGACACGAAGCTGCGCGCGTGCAAGATCGACCGCATCTACGACACCTACGCCGACGAGGACGGGTTCGTCCGGCTCGACCGGCACATCGGGCGCTGGGCGACGAAGGCGCTCGAGGAGCGGCCCTACACGACGCGCGAGTTTCTCCATCTCCTCGGCAAGGAGGCGAACCGCATGTCGAAGGGGGAGCAGGGCATCCTCAGCACCGCCCACCGGCTCTCGATTCCCGTGTACTGCCCCGCGATCGGCGACTCGTCGATCGGCATCGGACTCGCGGGGCGCTCGCCGAAGGTGATCTTCGACATGATCGGGGACGTCGAGGAGACCGCCGACATCGCGGCGAGCAGGCCGACGATGGTGATCTACGTCGGCGGGGGCACGCCGAAGAACTTCATCCAGCAGACCGAGGTGACGAATATGGTCCTCGGGCGCGACGCCGAGGGACACCGCTACGCGATCCAGTTCGTCGTCGACGCGCCGCACTGGGGAGGCCTGAGCGGCTGCACCTTCGAGGAGGCCATTTCCTGGGGCAAGATCGCCGTCGACGCCAAGCGCGTCACGGTCGTCTCCGACGCCGCGATCGCGCTGCCGCTCGTCGCGGCGTCCGTGCTCACGCGCCGCGCGAAGAAAAAGAGAAAGCGCCCGCCGAAATTCTTCTAGGAATCGCCGCTCCGGCGGCCGGGGTCGATGTGCGGGGAGGTGGGGTATGGTCGCTGAGATCCGTTCCGGCGCTGTATTCGGTATAGAGGGGTTCGGAGTCACGGTCGAGATCGATCTCGCGCGCGGACTGCCGGCGTTCGCGATCGTCGGGCTGCCGACGGCGGCGGTGCGCGAGAGCCGCGAGCGGGTGACCGCCGCGATCAAGAACAACGGCTTCGCCTTTCCACAGAAACGCATCACGGTGAATCTCGCTCCCGCCGACGTGCGGAAGGAGGGGGCGGCGTTCGACCTGCCCATCGCGCTCGGAATCCTCTCGGCGAGCGGCCAGACGTCCTGCGCGGTCCCCTCGCACGCGCTCGTCCTCGGAGAGCTCGCCCTCGACGGGAGGCTCAAGCCGGTCAAGGGAGCTCTTCCGATCGCGCTCTTCGCTCGTTCGGCAGGCTGCACGCGCATGCTCGTGCCTGACGCGAACGCTCCCGAGGCGGCCGCCGTCCGGGAGATCGAGGTCGTGCCGTGCGCGGACCTCGGCGAGGCGCTCCGCGTTCTCGGGGGTGCGCATCCGCGCGCGGTGCCGGCCCGCGGCGGCGAGGACGAGGCCGCGGGGGCCGCCGAGCTCGATTACGGGCAGGTTCTCGGGCAGCACGCCGCCAAGCGCGCGATGCAGATCGCGGCCGCCGGAGGACATCACGTCATCATGGTCGGGCCGCCGGGCTCGGGAAAGACGATGCTCGCCCAACGCCTGCCGTCGATCCTGCCGCCGCTCGACGAGGAGGAGGCGCTCGAGCATGCCCGGATCATGAGCGTCGCCGGCGGGCGCGGCCGGACGCCGCGCGGCCGGGAACGGCCCTTCCGCGCGCCGCACCACTCCGCGAGCGACGCCGG
>DHHN01000085.1:34225-40299 GCA_002403295.1 bacterium UBP1_UBA4771
CTCGACGAGCTCACCGAGTTCCGCCGGAACGTTCTCGAATGCCTCCGCCAGCCGCTCGAGGACGGCCGCATCGTGATTTCGCGGGCGAACGCCTCGTGCAGCTACCCGGCGCGGTTTCAGCTCGTCGCCGCGATGAATCCGTGTCCCTGCGGCTACGCGGGATCGCCGCGGCACGCGTGCCGCTGCTCGCCGAACGCCGTCAGGCGGTATTGCGCGAAGATCTCCGGGCCCCTCGTCGACCGAATCGGCGTTCACGTTGCGGTGCAGCCCGTCGAGCCGGCGGATTTCGACGGCGTCCCCGGCGGCGGGACGGACTCGGCCGGCATGCGGGAGCCGGTGATCCGCGCTGCGGAAGCGCAGCGGGAACGTTTCCTCGGCCTTCGAGGCGTCCGGAGAAACGCCGACATGCCGGTCGCCGACCTCGCGGGGCTCTGCGGAATGGGGCGGGAGGCGATCGATCTGCTCGCGGCCGCGCAGCGGAAGCTTCTTCTCAGCGCGCGCGCGCGGCGGAACGTCATACAGGTCGCGCGCACGATCGCCGATCTCGACGGGTCGGCGGCGGTCGGCGCGCGCCACCTCGCCGAGGCGGTCCAGTACCGCGTGCCGCGCGCGATCGAGGAGTGCTGAGGGCGGCGCGGCCGTCCTAGATCTGCCGCGCGTGCAGCACCTCGTGCGCGATGATGAGGCGCTGGATCTCGCTCGTTCCCTCGAAGAGGCGGTTGATGCGCGAGTCGCGGTACATCCGTTCGATCGCGTACTCGCGGATGAATCCGTAGCCGCCGTGCACCTGGAGCGCCTTGTCGACGATCCGGTCGAGCGCTTCGGAGCAGTAGAGCTTCACCATGGAGGATTCCTTGGTGACGTCCATGCCCTCGTCGTACATCCACGCGGTTCGGTACACGATCGATTCCATGTTGTAGATCTCGGTCGCCATGTCGGCGAGCATCCACTGGATGGCCTGGTTCTGGGAGATCTTCGAGCCGAACTGGACTCGTTCCTTCGAATGGGCCGCGCTCAGGGCGAGCGCTTCCTTCGCGGCGCCGAGGGTGGCCGCGCCGAGGCCGAGACGACCGCACGCGAGGACGCGCATGCCGACGATGATCCCTCGTCCCGCGCGACCGAGAAGGTTCGCCCCGGGCACCTTCACGTCCTCGAAGATGAGCTCCGCGGTCTCGGAGCCGCGGATGCCCATCTTGTGCTCGATCTTGCCGATCGAAAATCCGGGCGACTCGCGTTCGACGATGAAGGCCGAAACCTTTCCGTCCGCCTTGCCGCCCTTGTTCCGGGCGAAGACGGTGAAGGTGTCGGCGAAGCTTCCGTTCGTGATGAAGTTCTTGCGGCCGTTCAGCACGTAGTGATCGCCCCGATCCTCGGCGACCGTCTCGCAGTTGAAGGCGTCGGAGCCGGCGTTCGGCTCCGTGAGGGCGAAGGCGGCTATTTTGCGCCCCTCGGCGAGCGGCACGAGATACTTCTGCTTCTGATCCTCGGTGCCGAACATATGGATGCCCGAGCTTCCGATGCTCTGGTGCGCGCCGATGAACGTCGCCGTCGACGAGCATCCCCTGCCGATCTCCTCCTGAACGATGCAGTAGCCCGTCTCTCCCATGCCGGAGCCGCCGTACTCGGGCGGAAAGGCGACGCCGAGCAGCCCGAGCTCCGCGATCTTCGCGATGAGCTCGCGCGGTATCTTCTCCTCCTGGTCGATGCGCTCCGCGATCGGTTTTATCTCGTTCGCGACGAACTTGCGGACCATGTCGCGCAGCATCTTCTGCTCGTCGGTAAACGTCCAGTCCATGCGGCGGCCTCCTCCGTGATCATCGTTTCGGGTGATGCGGGCGTCCGGCGGCCATGGCGGATCGACGCCGGCCGCGCCCGGCGCGAAGCCGTCCGGGAGCCCGAAATGCCGGATTCTGACTCGAGCGGCGCTAGAATAGAGCCGCAACCCCTTTCTGTCAAGGGAAATGCGTTGCCGGGCGCTCCGGTTCCGTGCTATCGTGATGGTCCGCGCACGACCCGTGGAGGGATCGATCGAATGGCCGGACCCGCGCTTCGCGAGCTCAGAACGGAGTGGCTTCCGCTCGGCAAACGCCGGGCGACCGCCGCGCTCCGGCGCGTCGTGCCCGCCGTCCGCGCCGCGGTCGAGGGAGCGCGAAACCCTTCCGTGACGGAGATCGCGGGCCGCACGCGTTCGCCCTTTCGCGTGCTCGTCTCGACCGTCATCAGCGCGCGGACGAAGGACGAGGTGACGGGAGAGGCAAGCGGGCGTCTCTTCGCGCGGGCCTCGACCCCCCGGACGATCGCCGCGCTTTCGGAGCGGACGATCGCCGCGCTCATCTATCCGGCCGGGTTCTACCGCACCAAGGCGCGGGCGATCCGGGCGCTCTCCCGCTCGATCGCCTTCGATCTCGGCGGCCGCGTTCCGAATACGATGGAGGGGTTGCTCGAGCTCCCCGGGGTGGGGAGAAAGACGGCGAACCTCGTCCTCACGCTCGGATTCGGCGCGCCCGGCATCTGCGTGGACACGCACGTGCACCGGATCTCGAACCGTCTCGGCGTCGTCCGCACGGCCGATCCCGCCGAGACGGAGTCGGCGCTCCGCGCCGCGCTTCCGCGCCGGCACTGGATCGAGATCAACGATCTGTTCGTCATGTTCGGGCAAACGGTTTGCGTCCCCGTTTCGCCGCGCTGCTCGGCGTGTCCCGTGAGCCGCTCGTGCCGGCGCGCCGGCGTGAAACGATCGCGGTGACATGGCGCCGGGCGCGCCCCGCGAGGCCGGCGCGCCGCGCCGGACGGGTGTGGCGCACAACGCACGTTCCGGAGGTTGCATATGAGGTTGATCGCGACACTGGCTCTTCTCGTGACGATTTCGGGGCCGCCCCCGGCCCGCGCCGCGGACTTCGAGCGGCATTTCACTCCCGAGGCGCTCCGCATCGATCTCCATCACGGCGGCGACGCGACGCACGAAACGTACAGCCTCGACGAGCTGCGGGCCGAGCCCTTCTACGCCGGCAGCAGGACGAATCTCGTCGACACGCTCAATCTCGGGGAATACCTCGTCCGCGTGTTCGACCGCCGGACGAACGCGATGATCTACTCGCGGGGATTCTCGACCGTGTTCGCCGAATGGAGCACGACCGACGAGGCGCTCGCGGGATTCACGAGGGTATTCCACGAATCGATCGTCGTTCCCTTTCCGAAGGCGCCCGTGTATCTGCGCATCGAGCGGCGCACCCGCGGCGGCGCCTTGCGGACGGTCTTCGATCTCGCCGTCGACCCAGCCGACTGGCACATCAACCGCGAGCGGCGGTTCCGGGAGTTCCGCGTCGTCGAGCTCATGAACAACGCGCCGATCGAGCGCGCGGTCGATCTCGTGATCCTCGGGGACGGGTACCGGCGCGACGAGATGCACAAGCTGCGCAAGGACGCCGACCGCCTCCTCGGCGCGCTCTTCGACATGGAGCCGTTCAAGAGCCGCAAACGGGACTTCAACGTCCGGCTCGTCGAGACCGTTTCGGCGGAATCGGACATCGACGAACCCCGCGAGGGCCGCTGGCGAGCCAATCTGCTCGGATGCTCGTTCGAGGCCTTCGACATCCCGCGGTACGTGCTCACCCATGCCAACAAGACGGTGAGGGACGCCGCCGGCAACGTTCCGTACGACGCCGTGCTCATCCTCGCGAACGCGAAGCGGTACGGGGGCGGAGGGATCTACGGGCTCTACGCGATCAGCACCGTCGACAACGAGCACTCGGCCTTCGTGTTCACCCACGAGTTCGGCCACTCGTTCGCGGGCCTCGGCGACGAGTACTACACGTCCGAGGTGGCCTACAACGACATGTACCCCCGCGGCGTCGAGCCGTGGGAGCCGAACATCACGGCGATGCTCGATTCGACCGCGGTGAAGTGGGGGGATCTCATCGCGGCGGGAACGCCGGTGCCGACGCCCGACGATTCGCTGTACGCGGACGTCGTCGGCTGCTTCGAGGGGGCGGGGTACTCGGCCAAGGGTCTCTACCGCCCGACGCGCGACTGCCGGATGTTCTCGAAGAAGGCCGACGCGTTCTGCCCCGTTTGCCGGCGCGCGATCGAACGGGCGATCGATTTCCACGCGAGGTAGGGCGCGGCGAACGGGGCGGCCTCTCGAGCCGCCCCGTGAAATCGCGCGCGAATGGTCCGACGCGCCGGGCTAGGGCCCGACGTTCATGAGACGCTCGCCGCGCAGAAAATCGTCCGTGTTGTAATCCTCGGTGATCTCGAGCGCGCGGAACTCCGCCTCGAGGATCGAGTAGTGGCTCCGCTCCATGCTCGCGAGGTACTCGAGCATCGAGCGGCTGCTCTGGTCGCGCGTCTTGCCGGCGAGCTCCCCGTAGAACTCCTCGGACTTCTTTTCCGCCTCCATGGCGGCGGCGAAATACTCCTTGAGCGTCGCATCCCGTTCGAGAACGTCCGATACGCTCGGCACGAGCGATTTCGTGGGCAGGCTGAGATCGACGCCGGGGAAGCGTTTCCGGTAGGCCTCGGTGAGGATCTTCTCGTGGTTCTTTTCCTGGTCGATGAGGAAGTCGACTTTGGTCTTGAGATCGGGGTTATTCGCCTTGTCCCGAATGCGATGGTACAGCTTGATCGCCTCGATCTCGGACTTGATGGCGATCCCGAGAACCTCGAGGGTCGTGAGATCTCGTTCGCGGCTCATACGCTGGTCCTTTCGTCCTTCGCGGCGTCGCGGTTCGAGGCCCGGAGGCCCCGGCTGCATGGTGCGCGGCCGGGGCACTTTTCGCTTTACTTGGCCCGCGGCCGCCCGTACCTTTTGACTGCGTCGTTCGAGAATCATTACGAATAGTAGGGGAGCGGCGCGGCCGTGTCAAGAAGAGGCCGCGACAAACAGGAGCTCGCGCCGGGCGGGCGTCCGCCCAAGGAGGATCGCGGTGGAGAACACGAAGAGGCTCGAGGCGCTCAAGCTCGCTCTGGCGAACGAGGAGAAGGAGCGCGATTTCTACCTCGCGCACGCGAAGCGCACGAAGGATCCGCTCGGCAGACAGATGTTCGAGTCGATCGCCGCCGACGAGAACGAGCATTACAAACGGCTCGTCGATCTCCACAAGCGGCTCGAGGAGCGGAACAAATGGCCCGAGGGGTTCTCCCTCGACATCTCGACGCGCGTCACGGAGGCCCTCAACCGCCTCGCCAAGGAGGCCGGCGATACCCCCGAAAGCGAGGAAGACGATCTCGAGGCCGTCAGGGTCGCGATCGAGTTCGAGAAGAAGGGCGAGGCGTTCTACGCGCGCCTCGCGAACGAGGCGAAAGACAAGGCGGAGAAACGCTTC
This sequence comes from bacterium UBP1_UBA4771, assembly GCA_002403295.1. GTDB lineage: Bacteria > Krumholzibacteriota > Krumholzibacteriia > Krumholzibacteriales > Krumholzibacteriaceae > SSS58A. The sequence goes on from DHHN01000085.1 coordinate 39,550, forward strand.
TTTTCCCTGCTCGCCTCGATGGAGCGCGAGCATATGCTCTCGCTCGAGGACACGTTCGAGTATTTCACCGATCCGGGGAGCTGGATGGAGAAAAAGGGCGGCCGCCATCTCGACGGCGCGTGAGCGCCGGCCGCCGCGGCGGCGCTAGAGCGTGATGCCGCCGTCCGCGACGACGGTCTGGCCCTGGATCCAGGACGCCTCGTCCGAAAGCAGGAAGACGGCGACGGCGGCGATCTCCTCCGGCCTCGCGAGGCGGTGCGCCGGAGTTCGCTCCTTCCAGAGCTCGACGAGCGCTTCCTTGTCCGGAAAATAATCGAGCGCCGCCGTATCGACGGGCCCCCCCGAAACGGCGTTCACCCTGACGCCGCGAGGCGCGAGCTCCTTCGCGAAGTAGCGGACGAGCGTTTCGAGCGCCGCCTTGCTCGCGCCGACCGCCGCGTATCCCGGCAGGCACGTGAAGCTCCCGATGGACGACACGGCGACGGCGCGTCCGCCCGGCTCGGGGAAGAGCTTCGCCGCTTCCTGCATGCCGATGAGGAACGCGCGGGCGTTCGCGTTGAGGGCGAGATCCCAGCCGAATCGTCCGATTCTCGCCGCGGGGCCGAGCACGCCGGAGACCGCGTTCGACACGAACAGATCGAGTCCGCCGAACGCATCCCCGACGGCGGCGAAGAGGTTCCGTATCTCCCTGGGTTCGGATACGTCGGCTTTGATCCGCACGGCGCGGCGGCCGAGCCGCTCGATCGCGAG
>DHHN01000085.1:40385-41112 GCA_002403295.1 bacterium UBP1_UBA4771
TCGTCCGTCGGGCGGCGCCTCGCGGCTACCAGCCCGGAGCGGCGTCCTCCCCCTGAAGGAATTTCAGGGCGTCGATGGCGGCGCGGCAACCGCTGCCGGCCGCCGATATCGCCTGCCGGTAGCGCGGGTCGGCGACGTCGCCGGCGGCGAACACGCCGGGCACCGACGTGCTCGTTCCCCTGGTCACGATGTATCCGCGCGGGTCGAGGTCGAGCGTTCCCTTGAAGAGGGCGGTCGCGGGGTCGTGACCGACCGCGACGAAGACGCCCTCGACGGGAAGCTCCGTGCGCTCGTTCGTCTTCACGTTCCGAAGAACGAGCGCGGTCACTTTGTTCTGCGCCGGATCGAGAATATCCTCGACGACGGCGTTCCATTCGTACGCGATCTTCGGATTGTCGAAGGCCTTTTTCTGCATCGCCTTCGAGGCGCGCAGCTCTTCCCGCCGGTGAACGATCGTCACCCCGCTCGCGAAACGCGTCAGAAAGGTCGCCTCCTCGATGGCCGCGTCGCCGCCGCCGACGACGGCGATGCGCTTTCCCGTGAAGAAAAAGCCGTCGCAGGTGGCGCACGCCGACACGCCCTTGCCCCGGAGCTTCGTCTCGGATTCGAGCCCGAGCCAGCGATAGGCGGAGCCGGTCGCGACGATGATCGATCGCGTCTCGACCGTCTTCGAGCCCATCGTTATCGTGAAGGGGCTCTTCCCGACTTCGACCGCGGTGACCTCCCG
>DHHN01000085.1:41200-45539 GCA_002403295.1 bacterium UBP1_UBA4771
ACGAGCGTCGAGAGCTCGGAGCGGCGCGCGTAGATCGCCGCGGTGAGACCGGCCGGGCCGGATCCGATGATCGTTACGTCGTACATGAACGTTCCTCCTGTGAGCGGGGCAGGGGTAGAAGTATAGGGCGCGCGTCGGCCTGCGACAAGGGAAAATCGGGACGGGCGTTGCGCGACCGGACCGCCCCGCCTGCGGCGTTGCCGCCGCGCGGCCGTTCGTTGTATGATCGCCTCCGCACGGGAGGTCCGTTATGCCCGCGAATCTGCCGCCGCAATACTACAAGGCCGAGGAAGAGTACAAGGGAGCGAAGACCCTTCCCGAGAAGATCGCGGCGCTCGAGGCCATGATGGCCATCATGCCGCATCACAAGGGCACCGACAAGCTCCGCGCCCAGCACACGCGCCAGCTCTCGCAGCTGCGCGAGCAGCTCGAGGCGGGGGGGAAGGGCAAGCGGCAATCGATCTACCGCATCGAACGGCAGGGCGCCGCGCAGGCGCTCCTCGTCGGACCTCCGAACGCCGGCAAATCGTCGATCCTCGCCGCGCTCACGCACGCGACACCCCATATCGCCGATTATCCCCACACGACCGTGAAACCCGAGATCGGCATGATGCCGTACCGGGATATCCAGATGCAGATCGTCGATCTCCCGCCGATGGAGGGCGACGTGCGGAAGCTTCCGTATTACAACCTCCTGCGCACCGCGGACGCCATCGTCCTCGTGCTGGACGCTTCGGGCGAACCGGACGTCGAAGCGCTCCTTCTCATCGGAGATCTCGCCGACGGAAAGGTATTCACGCCGCTCCTCGACGAGGGGGAGCTTCCGATCGGAGGCGTGCGCGCGCGGATGCTCATCGCGCTCAACAAGGCCGACGCGGCGGACGCGGGGTACGCCGTCGAGAAGGTGCGCGAGGCCGTGTCCCGGCGGATCCGCGTCGTCGCCGTCTCCGCCCGGGACCGCGCGGGGATCGAACCCCTCGGGGACGCGCTCTACGACGTCGTCGAGATCATCAGGGTCTACACGAAGGTGCCCGGCAGAAAGATCGATCTCGGCGCGCCGTTCATTCTATCGCGCGGCGGCACCGTGATGGATCTCGCGCGGGAGATCCACCGCGATTTCGCCGACGGACTCCGGTTCGCGCGCATCTGGGGATCGGGACGCTTCGACGGTCAGCGCGTGGAGCGCGACCACGTGCTCGAGGACGGGGACGTCATCGAACTTCACATCTGACGGCGAAGACCGCGCAGCAGGGCGAGGTTGCGGCGGTCGTTGCGGCCGCGGGCGTCCTTCGGAGTTTCGAGGATCATGGGCCGGTCGAGGAACCGGCCGTCGTTCACGAGGAGCGCGAACGCCCGCTCGCCGATCGTTCCCCGCCCGATGTGGGCGTGCCGGTCCACGCCGCTTCCGAGCTCCCGCGCGGAGTCGTTCAGATGAAAAACCTTGAGCCGATCGAGGCCGATCGTTCGGTCGAACCGGTCGAACGTTCGATCGAAGGCGCGCCTCGTGCGAAGGTCGTAGCCGGCGGCGAAGGCGTGGCAGGTGTCGAAGCAGACGCCGATCCGATCGCCGTGGCGGCAGAGCTCGATGATGCGGGCGAGCTCCTCGAAGCTCCGCCCGAGCGTGTGTCCCTGCCCGGCCGTCGTTTCGAGGAGGATCTCCGTTCCCCTCGCCGCGGCGAGGGCCGCGTCGATGGCGCGCGCCGCGCGCCGCGCGCCGCGCGTTCCGTTCTCGCCGCGCCCGCTCCCCGGGTGGAGGACGAGGTATGGAACGCCGAGCGCGCCCGCGCGCCGGAGCTCTTCGCCGAGCCCCGCGATCGAGCGCTCGAGGAGCGAGGGATCGGGGGAGGCTATATTGAGGAGATAGCTCGCGTGGCCGACGATGAAGTTCGGCGCGAAGAGCGAAGCGAGGGCGCGGAAGCGCTCGATCTCCTCCCCGGCGAGCGGGCGCGCGCGCCACTGGCTCGGGCTCTTCACGAAGAGCTGCACGGCGTTGCACCCGAGCGCCCGGCCGCGCTCGAGCGAGCGGTGCGCTCCTCCGGCGATCGACATGTGGGCGCCGAGATTCATGCGAGCGCCACCCCCATGCGCTCTTGCGTTCGCCCCCCGGCGGGTAGTACTATCATATCGAACGACGGGAGGCCACGGCGAAATGAACGAGAATACGAGCGACGAGTTCGTCGAGATCGACAAGGTCCAGGGGGATTTCGAGGCGCAGGTTATCCGGGGGCTCCTCGAGTCCGAGGGTATCGACACGATCGTGAAGGCCGGCCTCGTCCAGACGATTCATCCAATCACGGTCGACGGCCTCGGCGAGGTGCGGGTGTGCGTGCGCGAGCGGGACCTCCCCCGCGCGCGGGAGATACTCGAGGCGTACCGGACGCGGGAGTAGCGATAACGCCGGAGTCCCGCCCGGCATTCCCCGATGGGGATTTCGGCCGCGGGCGGGATCGCCTCCGTCGGCGTCGGCGGAGCCGCCGCGGCGGGGAGCGCCGGATGGTTGTGCGGATGGACGATTTCGTTGCCGAGGATCCCGAATATCTCTCCCGGCAGCTCATCACCTACATCGGGAACAAGCGCGCGCTTTTGGGACGGATCGCGCTCGCGGTCGGTCAGGTCAAGGGCCGGCTCGGCAAGAACGCGCTGCGCGTTTTCGACGCCTTCAGCGGATCCGGGGTCGTCTCGCGGTTCTTCAAGGCGCACGCGTCCTACCTCGCGAGCAACGATCTCGAGGAATACGCCGCGGTGGCGGCGCGCTGTTACCTCGGCAACAGGAGCGCCGTCGACCTGCCGGCCGTGTCCCGCGTCGTCGCCGATTTCAACGCCCGGGTCTCGACCGAGCCCTTTCCGCCGGGGTTCATCGAGGAGCTCTACTCCCCGCGCGACGACGCGAACATCGCGAAGGATGACCGGGTCTTCTACACCCGCGACAACGCGCGACGGCTCGACAACTACCGCCGCCTCATCGAGTCCGCGCCGCGCGGCATGAGAGACATGCTCCTCGGTCCGCTCCTCAGCGAGGCGTCGGTGCACGCGAATACGGCGGGGGTATTCAAGGGATTTTACAAAAACAGGCGCACCCGGATCGGCCAGTTCGGCGGAAGCGGGGCCGACGCGCTCGTCCGCATCCTGGGCGAGATACGGCTGGAACCGCCCGTCCTCAGCAGATTCGAATGCGACTGCGAGGTTTTCCAAGAAGATGCGTCCCGCGCGGCGCGCCGGCTGAAGGATCTCGACCTCGCGTATCTCGATCCCCCGTACAACCAGCATCCGTACGGATCGAACTACTTCATGCTCAATCTTCTCGTGCGATACGAGCGGCCGGCGCATATAAGCCGCGTATCCGGGATTCCCGCCGATTGGCGGCGCTCCGGATACAACGTCCGCGCGAGATCGCTGCCGCTCCTCCGGGAGCTCGTACGAGCGATAGACGCGCCGTTTCTTCTCGTGTCGTTCAACGACGAAGGATTCATCCCGCCGGCCGCGATGCGCGCGATGCTGGACGAGGCGGGGACGGTGGAGACGTTCGAGACGCGGTACAGCGCGTTCCGGGGGAGCAGGAGCTTCGCGAACCGGGCGATCCACGTGACCGAGCGGCTCTTCCTCGTCGAGCGTCGATAGCCGCCGGAGCGCCGTTCCGTCGCACGATCGACCGCCTCTTTCCGAAACCCCGCGTGATCGCGTGCATCGAGGCCGTCCGGAGCCCGTTTCTCGGCTCTTGCCAATTCAAATGGTCTTCGCTATTATCCCTCCTGCGTGGGGGCTTAACTCAGCGGTAGAGTGCTATCCTCACACGATAGAAGTCGCAGGTTCAAATCCTGCAGTCCCCACCATGTTTTATCCGCCGGCCGCGACGCCGGCGGGTGCCCGCGCCGTCCCACCCGGCGGCTCCCGACGGGCGCCCCGTTACGCGATATCGTTTCCCCTCACCCCGCGCGAAGGAGTGTGCCATGATGCCCGGCTCTTTTCCCGTAAACCGCCGCCGCGGAGCCGCCGCGGCCGCCCTCGTGTCGCTCGCGATTCTCTGCGCGCTCGTTTCGGCCTCGAACGGCCGCGCGCGGGCGGAGCGTCCCCTCATGCGTTTTCCCGACATTTCGGGCAACACGATCGCGTTCGTGTACGGAGAGGACATCTGGTCGGTGGATTCGGACGGGGGCGTCGCGACGCGGCTCACCATCCATGACGGGCAGGAGCGCTACCCGCGGTTCAGCCCCGACGGCTCGATGATCGCCTTCACGGGCGAATACGACGGCAACGCCGACGTGTACGTCATGAACGCCCACGGCGGCGCGATCACCCGGCTCACCTACCATCCGGACTACGACCGGGTGATCGGATGGCA
>DHHN01000085.1:45601-46333 GCA_002403295.1 bacterium UBP1_UBA4771
CGACGGATCGAAGATCGCCTACAACGAGGACGAGCGCGAGTTCCGCACGTGGAAGCGCTACCGGGGCGGCCTCGCCCAGGAGGTCCTCCTGTACGATTTCTCGACGAACGAGCGGCGCAACCTCACGAACTTCGACGGCACGGACCGCCTGCCCATGTGGATCGGAGAGACCGTCTACTTTTCCTCGGATCGCGACGGCGTGCTCAACATCTATTCCGTCGATCCGCGGTCGGGCGCGATCGAGCAGCTCACGCGCCATACCGAGTACGACGTCCGCCGCCCGAGCGAGGGCGACGGCCGCATCGTGTACGAGCTCGGCGGGACGCTGTGGGTGCTCGATGTGGCGACGAAACAAACGCGGCAGGTGCCCGTCGAGATCAGGGCCGACGCGCCCGAGGTGCGGCCCTCGTTCGTCGACGTCGCCGGGTTCATTCAGGGCGTCGGCATCTCTCCGAGCGGCGCGCGCGCCATCGTCGTCGCGCGCGGCGAGGTATTCACCGTCCCGAAGGAGCACGGGCCGATACGCAACCTGACGCGCGACAGCGGGTCCCGGGACAAGGACGCAGTCTGGTCGCCGGACGGAAAGTCGATCGCCTATCTCTCGGACCGGAGCGGCGAGTACGAGATATACGTCGTCGACGCCGAGGGTCGCGGAACGCCCGCGCGCCTGACGACGAACAGGGACGGCTATCGCCACACGCTCCGCTGGTCGCCCGACGGCGCGAAGATCGC
>DHHN01000085.1:46394-47934 GCA_002403295.1 bacterium UBP1_UBA4771
CCTGGTCTCCCGACAGCCGCTATCTCGCGTACTCGAAGATGAACGCGGACCTCGTCACGCAGGTCTACATCTATTCCGTCGGCGAGAAGATGGCGCGATGCGTATCGGACGGCCTCTTCAACGATTTTCACCCCGTCTTCTCGCGCGACGGCGCGCGCCTCTTCTTCGTCTCGAACCGGCGGTTCGATCCGGTCTTCTGCGATTTCGAGTGGGAGATGGTCTACAAGAAATCCGCCGGCATCTACTGCCTCTCCCTCGCGAAGGACGCCGGGCCGCTCCTGCCGCCGCGGAGCGACGAGGAAACGGTCGAGAAGCCCGCCGCGGAAGGCGCCGGGAAGGCAAGGGCGAGCACGGGCGCCGGGAAAAGCGACGGCCGCGTTCGCATCGACTTCGACGGCATCGCCGGGCGGATCGAGCATCTTCCGCTCCCCCCGGGCAACTACCGGTTCCTCGCCGCCGGGGAGAAGGCGCTCTTCTACCTGAACCGGGGGGATGGCGACTTCAACCGATTCGAGTTCCGCCCGCCCGGAACGATGAACCTCTGCGCGTTCGATTTCGAGGAGCGGGAAGAGAAAACGGTCATCGTGGAGATCGACTCGTACGCCCTCTCGGCCGATGGATCGAGCATCGCGTACCGGCAGGGTCCCGCCGTCGGGATCATATCGTCCGACGCGCGCGAAACGCCCGGGAATCCGCTCGATCTCGGCGACCTCTCGATGCGGCTCGAGCCGCGCGCCGAATGGACGCAGATCTTCAACGAGGCGTGGCGCATGGAGCGGGATTTCTACTACGAGCCCGGGATGCACGGCCTCGACTGGGCTGCGATGCGGGAGAAATACGGGCGTCTCATGACGCACGCTTCGTGCCGGCAGGACGTCGAATTTCTCGTCGGCGAGCTCATCGGGGAGCTCAATACGTCCCACACGTACGTCTACGGCGGCGACCGGCGTCGCGCTGCCGAGCGGGTCGACGTCGGGATGCTCGGCGCCGATTACGAGGTGGACGCCGCCTCGAACCGGTACCGCATCGCGCGGATCCTCCGCGTCCCCGATTGGACGCGCGAGGTCCTGCCGCCGCTCGTGCGGCCGGGGCTCAGGGTCGCGGAGGGAAACTACATCCTCGAGGTGAACGGACGAGACGTCACCGCGGATACGGAGATATACGCGCACTTCCAGGGGCTTTCGGGAAAACAGGTGACGCTCCTTCTGAACGACACGCCCGCCGCCGCGGGGGCGTGGAAGATCGTCGTCGAGCCGATCGGCGGCGAGAATACCCTTCGATACCTCGACTGGTGCGAGCGCAACAGGCGGATCGTGGAGCGGGAATCGAACGGAACGATCGGATACATCCACCTGCCCGACACCTACACCGGCTCGGCGCGGGAGTTTCCCAAGTATTTCCTCAGCCAGACGCGCAAGGAGGGGATCGTCGTCGACGGGCGATTCAACGGCGGCGGCCTCGATCCGTACATCTTCCTCCAGCGGCTCATCCGGCCGATCACGGGATACTGGACCCGCCGTTACTCGCACGACCAGACGAG
>DHHN01000037.1:0-1306 GCA_002403295.1 bacterium UBP1_UBA4771
GCGCGGTGCTCCGTCTCGTGTCGGAGCTGCGGCCGGACTGCATCACGCTCGATCTCGAGATGCCGAACATGGACGGCCTCGAGACGCTTCGCTACCTCATGAGCGAATGGCCGACGCCCGTGGTCATCGTGAGCGCCCATACCGCCGAGAGCGCCGAGATAGCCCTCGCCTGCCTCGAGTACGGGGCCGTCGACATCGTTCCGAAGACCTGGGGCGGCAACCGGTTCACCGCCGACGAGCTCGTCGAGAAAGTCAGGGCCGCGGCGACAATCGACGTCCGGCGCCAACGTTTCGCGCCGGCTGAGATCGCCGTCGGTCCGAAACCGCGCACGGCCTTCGCGCCGGAGCTCGGAGCGGTCGTGCTCATCGGGGCGAGCACGGGAGGGCCGCAGGCGCTCATGGACCTCGTGCCGCGGCTGCCGCGAGGGATGCCGGCGGCCGTCGTCGTCGTGCAGCATATGCCGGCCGATTTCACGCGGTATTTCGCGGAGCGCCTCGACGCGCGCTCCGCGCTCGACGCGCGCGAGGCCGAACAGGGGGATATCCCGGAGCCCGGCCGCGTCCTCGTCGCTCCGGGCGGACGTCATCTCATGCTCGGCGAACGAGACGGCCGGCCGGCGGTCATGCTGCTCGGAAAGAACGAGCGGCAGCGGAGCGCCTGCCCGTCGGTCGATTTCGCGATGACGTCCTTCGCGCCGGTGTTCCGCGAACGCCTCGTCGGCGTCGTGCTCACGGGAATGGGACGCGACGGCGCCGCCGGCTGCGCCGCGATCCGGGCGAACGGCGGAACGGTCATCTGCCAGGACCGCGAATCGAGCCTCGTGTTCGGCATGCCGGGAGCGGTCATGGGCGGCGGCGCCGCGGACTTCGTCGTGCCGCTCGACGGCATCGCCGAACGCATCGCGAAAACCGTTTCGAATATCGTTTCGCGGGAGAGCGCGCATGAACGTCGCTGATTATCTGGAACTCTACAAGAGCGAGGCGGGCGAATCCCTTCAGGCGCTCGAGAACGGGCTCATCGGGCTCGAATCGTCCGCCGAGCCGCGCGCGCAGATCGACGAGCTCTTCCGCAGGGCGCACAACCTCAAGGGGATTTCTGGCGCGATGGGATACGACGAGGTCGTCGAGGCGAGCCACGAGCTCGAAAGCGTGTTCGACGGCCTGCGAAAGGGATCTGCGATCACGCCCGAGACGCTTGACGAGCTCCTCGCTTCCGTCGATCGTCTGAAGGCGCTCGTCGGACGCGCGATCGGCGAGGTCGCGGGCGGGGCCGCCGTCGCGCGGCCGGTTTCCGCCGCGGAAGCCG
>DHHN01000037.1:1432-2037 GCA_002403295.1 bacterium UBP1_UBA4771
CGATCGTGGCGCCTTATCTCCCAGATGCAGAAAGAGGTCATGGAGGCGCGGCTCATACCCGTCGGCCAGGTCTTCCAGCGCTTCCATCGTCTCGTGCGCGACCTCTCGCGCGAAACGGGAAAACCGGTGAAGCTCGACATGAACGGGGCGGAGATCGGCCTCGACCGGGTCGTTCTCGAGGGAATGGTCGACCCGCTCGTCCATCTCATCCGGAACGCCGTGGATCACGGCATCGAGCCGCCCGATGAGCGGCGCGCGGCGGGTAAACCGGCCGAGGCGCGGATCATTCTGAGCGCGAGCCGCGAACGCAGCCACGTCGTCATCGAAGTCGTGGACGACGGACGCGGCATCGATCTCGACGGAGTCGCGCGCGCGGCGTCGTCGCACGGCGCCGCTCCCGTGCGGGTGTGCGACCTCAGCGAGGACGAGATCTGCCGCGTCATCACGGCGCCGGGGTTCAGCACCGCCGAGGGCGTCAATACGCTCTCCGGGCGCGGCATCGGCATGAACATCGTCAAGAAAACCGTCGATTCCTTCGGCGGGTCGATCCGCATCAGGACGACCCCGGGCCGCGGGACGATGATGTCGCTGCTGATTCCGGTCAA
>DHHN01000037.1:2179-10749 GCA_002403295.1 bacterium UBP1_UBA4771
CCGAGGAGCGCTACGCGAAGATCATCGTCATCGACACGGGTCTTCGACGGGTCGCGGTCATCGTCGGCCGGATCATCGGCCAGCAGGATATCGTCATCAAGTCCCTGCCGCCGTTCTTCCGCGGTGTCCGGGGGATTTCGGGGGCCACCGTGCTCGGCAGCGGCAAGATCGCGTTCATCTGGGATCCATGTGCTCTTTTTGAAGGAAGGTGCGCGTATGAGCCCAATCAAACGGCCGTCCTATCTGCGTCTTGACGCCCTGAAGGAGCTCGGGAACATCGGGGCCGGCCACGCCGTCACGGGGCTGTCGTCGCTGCTCCGCAGGCGCGTCGACGTCAACGTGACGAACGTCGACCTCATTCCCGTGAAGATCATCTACAACTTCTTCAACGGACCCGAATCGATGGTCTCCGTCATCTACATCGAGGGCTACAGCGAGGGGTTTCGCGGGATGATGTTTCTCATCTTTCCGCACCCCGAGGCCGAGAAGCTCGTCGAGATCGCGACCGGGAAAAAGTTGCCGCAGGGCGCCATGCGCGACGAATACTCGCTCTCGGTGCTCAAGGAGATCGGCAATATCATGTGCGGATGCTACCTGAACGCGCTCGCCACGTTCATCAACCGGAAGCTGCTGCACTCGGTGCCCCAGGTGTCGAACGACATGCTCGGGGCCGTCATGGATTCGGTGCTCGTGGACCTGAGCATGGAGTCGGACTATGCGCTCGTCCTCGAGACGGCCTTCACCATGGGAACGAACGAGTGCAAGGGTTTTCTCTTCTTCGTTCCGACCACGGAATCCCTGGATACGATATTCGAAGCGATCGGTGTCGACTGACGTGAAAGGAGCACACCAGTGAAACTGAGGGTACTCATCGTTGACGACGCGATTTTCATGCGGAAGATGATTTCGGACATCCTCGTCGAAAACGACATGGAAATCGTCGGAGAGGCGGATACCGGCGCCAAAGCAATCGAGCGGTACAAGGAGCTCCGGCCGGATCTCGTGACCATGGACATCATCATGCCCGAGATGAACGGCATCGACGCGGTCCGAAAAATCCTCGAGCACGACGCGCAGGCGCGGATTGTCATGTGCAGCGCGCTCGGCCAGCAGGCTCTCGTGCAGGAGGCGATCGCGGCCGGCGCGAAGGATTTTCTCATCAAGCCGTTCAACGCCGCGCGCGTGGTCGAGGTGATCGCGAAGGTCACGAGCCAGGTGCCGGCCGCGTAACGGCTCGCCGAAAGGATCAGGACATGCCGGAGCTGACCGAACAGGAACGCAGCGTGCTCCTCAGCTTCGCCTCGCGCGTGGAGCGGAGCGACCCGGGGGCGCTCAACAACCTCGGCGTCCTCTATTTCCGGAAGGGGATGTTCGCGGAGGCGATGGAGCAGTTCAAGGAAGCGCTCAAGGTCGATCCCAAGTTCGACCTCGCCCGCGAAAACATCCGCTACCTGTTCNNCGGCGCGACCCCGAGAACTACGAGGCGCTGCTTCGACTCGGCGTGAGCTATCAGAACATGGGGCGTTGCCGCGAGGCGTCGGAGATCCTCGGCGCCGTCGTCGGGCGCAATCCCGATCACACGATGGCGCGCTTCCACCTCGCGACGGCGCTGAAGGCGCAGGGACTTTTCCAGCAGTCCCTCGAGCATTATCAGGCGATCCACGCCGGATTCGCGAAGTCGGCGGTCTTTCACACGGATCTCGGCGAGGTGCATTACAACCTCGGCCGGACCGACGAAGCGATCGCCGAGCTCAACGAGGCGATAAAGCTCGACGCCGATTACTGGCGATCGCACTTCCTCCTGTCCTTCGCCTACGGAGACAACGGGCAGCTCCAGGAGGCGCTCGAGGAGAGCCGCGTGGCATCGCGCCTCAATCCATCCTTCCAGAACACGGAGGCGAACCTCACCCTTTCGAACTACGCGAGGAGCGGGGCGGCGGAAGCCGTGCTCGCGGGCGGCAAGGAGGTCGCGAGTCTCGAAAGCACGAGCTTCACGCTCGGGATGGCCTACCGCGAGCGCGGATTTCTCAAGGAAGCGCTCAAGGAGTTTCAGAAGGCGCTCGGGGACATGCCGGACGCGGACCGCGTCCACGTCGAGATCGGCAAGATACACGCGGCGGAGGGCAACTACGCCGCCGCCGCCGAGGCGTTTCTCAGAACCCTCGAGACGAACCCCGAAAGCGCCGAGGCGTACCGGTTTCTCGGCGCCGTGTACCACCTGCAGGGCGATCTCGGCGGGGCGGCGCTCTGCTATCTCCAGTCCTTCCGCCTCAATTCCGCTGACGCCGACACGATGAACAATCTCGGCGTTCTCCTGTTCCAGGTGGGCCTCAAGGAAGAGGCCGAGCGCATGTTCAAGAAGGGGCTCAACCTGAAGCTCTACCACCTCGAGCTCAATTACAATTTTCTCAATTGTCATTTTCTCAAGGAAGAGTACCCGATGGCGGAGAACCTCATCCAGCGGTTCGAGGCCTTCATGGGAAAAAGCCCGCTGCTCTACGAGAAGCACGCGATCCTCAATTACAAGATGAACCGCCTGACGCTTGCGCTCTTCGATATCGAGAGCGCGCTCTCGCTCGATAAGAACCACAGCGACGCGCTGTACCTCAAGGCGCTCTGCTGCCTTCGCGAGGAGGATTTTCAGGGCGCGATAAACGCCGTGCTCGATGCGGCGAAGATGAACCCGCGCTACACGGGATTCGCGTTTTTCCTCGCGCTCGATCCGACGCGCCGCGCGAAACCGCTTGCGATCGACGCCGGCACGGCCTTTGAGCCCGACGACGATCTCATCGAGCTCATCCAATGCGGCCTCGCCCGGCGCTTCGACAAGATCAAGGAATACCTCGTCTCCGTCGTCGACAAGGGCATGGAACGGCTGCGCGGAAAGAGCGGCCCCGCCGATTCCACGCGGGCGGCGAATGGATCCTCCGAGGCCGGGGTCGGGGAGGCCCCGGGGAAGCCGGATTCCTGCGAGGCGGTTTCCACGAAGCGCGCGGACGGCGCGGCGCCGTCGCGCGCGAGCGCCGGTTCGGGGGCGCCCGCCGGATCGGATGACGCCGAGGCGAACGACATTCTCGAGGCTCTGACGGAGCTGGCGCCGGGAGGGGACGACACGATATGACCATTCAATCGTCGATAAAGGAGCTGGGGCTCTTCGATCTCTTCCAGCTGCTCCACATCAACAAGAAGACCGGACGCCTCATGGTCACGGACGGTCCCGACGGCAAGGAGGCGCAGATCGTCTTCAAGAGCGGCGACACGAGCTTCGCCGTCGTCCATGACCGGGTGCCGAAGGCGATCGAGACGCTGCTCGTCGAATGGGGCGTGGTGGACGACGCGTCGCTCGGCCGCATCGAGAAAAACCGGCGCAAGTATCCGACCCTCGTCGAATGTCTCGAGGGCGAGGGCATCGCGTCAAGGGGTCATATAGAGAATTTCATCGCGAACTGCGTGCGCGATAACGTCTACGAGATATTCAAATGGGATCGCGGCGAATGCCGCTTCATCGAGGAAGAGATCGACGAGCGCCGCGAAATCCTCGTGCCGCTCAACACGGAGAATCTCATACTCGAGGGCGCGCGCCGGATCGACGAATGGTCGAATATCGGGAACAAGGTGCCCTCGCGTCACAGCGTCTTCAACCTGAGCGCCGATTCGCGGCAGGGACAGCAGCTCAATCTGAAGCCGCGCGAGTGGGAGATCCTCGCGCTCATCGACGGCAAGCGCTCCGTCAAGGAAGTGAACGACGCGGTCGGCGGCGATCTGTTCACGACGAGCAAGCTCATCTACGGTCTCGTCGTCATGGGCGTCATCGAGCTCGCGGGCGGCGAGGCGGCGGCCGGCGCTCCGAGCCCCGAAAAGGAGGGCCGTCTCGAAGAGCTGCTCAAGGAGGGACGCGGGTTCTACGGCCGCCTCAATCTCGAGAGCGCCGCGGCGCAGTTCGAGAAGGCGCTCGTGATCGATCCCGAGTGTTTCGAGGCGCTCCGAATGCTCGGCGAGATTTACTACAAAATGGACCGTCTGAGCGAGGCGCTCATCTACCTCTCGAAGGCCCGGCTCCTCAACCCCGAAAACCAGAAAGCGATGTTCATCAAGGGCTACCTGCACGCGCGCATGGGAGAGGTCGCGAAAGCGATCGCCGAATGGGAAGAGCTCAAGGAGAAGACCGCGAATCCGCAGATCGTCGAGCTCGTCGCGAAAAAGGTCTCTCTCGCGCGCGAATGGGAAAAGGTGCTTCAGGAGTACTGATCGCCGCCCCCCGCCCGCCTCCGGGAAACGCCCGCGACCGGAAAACGCCATTGCCCGCCACTTCGCTCCGTGGTATCATCGCGCTTCTTGACGACCGAGTTTCGCGCGGCCTTCAGAGGAGGTAGTTCATGCGCATTCCGGTACTCGCGCTCGCGCTCGCGTGCGCTCTCTTCGCGGCGCCGCCGGCGCTCGTCGCCGACGAGGGGATGTGGCCGATCGACATGCTCGACAAGCTTCCGTGGACGGAGCTCAAGGCGATGGGGCTCGAGCTGCGGCCGAACCAGATCTACGACGGTCAGGGGCGCGGTCTCGCCCACGCGATCGTCGGTCTCGGCGGGGGCACCGGCTCGTTCGTTTCGCCGAACGGCCTCATCCTCACGAACCATCACGTCGCGTTCAGGGCGATCCAGCGGGCGAGCACGCCGGGGCACAACTACATCGCCGACGGTTTTTTCGCGGCGAGCCTCGCCGACGAGATACAGGCGCCCGGCTACAACGCCTGGGTCCTCGCGGGTATCGAGGACGTCACGAAAAAGGTGCTCTCGGCGGTGGCCGACGGGATGAGCGATCTCGAGCGCCATCGCGCGATCGAGCGTCGCATCAAGGAGCTCGTCGCGGAGGCGGAGCGGGGCCGCGACGTCGAGTGCCGCATCGTCCCCTTCTACGAGGGGTTGCAGTACAAACGCTTCACCTCCTTCGTCTGCAAGGACGTCCGTATCGTCTACGCGCCGCCCGCGTCGATCGGCAACTACGGCGGCGACGTCGACAACTGGATGTGGCCGCGACACACGGGGGATTTCACGTTCCTTCGGGCGTATGTCGGGCCGAACGGCGCGCCGGCCGAGTACGCCGCGGAGAACGTTCCGTACCGCCCCGCCGTGTTCCTGCCGATGTCCGCGCGCGGGGTCAAAGAGAACGACTTCACGATGATCGTCGGGTTTCCGGGCAGGACCGGGCGCCACACGACCTCGTACGGCGTGGCGCATCTCCAGGACGACTTCTACCCGAAGCGCATCGCGATCTTCCGCGATTGGCTCGGCATCCTGCAGGAAGAGGCGAAGCGCGGGCCCGACGCCGCGATCAAGGCCGCCTCGTTCGACCAGATGCTCAACAACTCGATAAAGAACAACGAGGGGATGCTCGAGGGCTTCAGGAAGGGAACCCTGCTCCAGAAGAAGATCGACACGGAAAAGTCGTTCTCGACGTGGCTCGCCATGAATCCCGATATGCATGCGAAGTACGGCGATGTCCTGCCGGCCATCGCAGCCGTGTACGAGGAGCGGAATGCGTACCACGAAAAGAGCACGCTCATCGCGCTCATGACCATGGGCTGTCAGATGTTGGGCGCGGGAAGCACGCTCGATCGCTGGAGCGTGGAAAAAACGAAACCCGACATCGAGCGCGATCCGGGGTATCAGGAGCGCGACGTCGCGCGGATGAAGCAGCGGCTCCGGATTATCCAGATGAGCTACGATCCGCAGACCGACCGGCGCGTGCTGCGGTATTTTCTCGGGCTCGCGGCCGAGCTCCCCGTGAATCAGCGGATCGCCGCGGTCGACGCGGCGCTCGCGGGCGCGACGGGGGACGATGCCGCGGCGAGGATCGACGCGTGGCTCGACCGGCTCTACGCGGGGACGAAGCTCGGATCGCCGGAGGAGCGTCTGCGCATGTTCGAGCTCCCGCGCGAGGAGCTGCTCGCGGAGGGCGACGCGTTCGTCGATTTCGCCGCCGCGCTCGGCGCCGAGAAACGCGCGCTCGAAGAGCGGGAGCACGCCACGGCCGGCGCCTTCCAACGGCTCGGCTCGCGCTACATAGAAGCCGTCATGACGTGGAAGGGCGGTGCGATCTATCCGGACGCGAACGGCACGATGCGCCTCACCTACGGACGGGTCAAAGGCTACCGGCCGCGCGACGCCGTGCAGTACCGGCACGTCACGACGCTCGCCGGCGTCGTCGAGAAACACACGGGGGAGGATCCCTTCGACTGCCCCCCCGGACTTCTCGCGCTCGCCGAGGCCATGGATTACGGCCCGTACGAGGACGCGTCGATCGGCGACGTACCCGTCAATTTCCTCAACACGTGCGACATCACGGGAGGCAACTCGGGGAGCCCCGTCGTGAACGGACGCGGGGAATGCGTCGGCGCGGCATTCGACGGCAACTACGAGAGCATCTCGTCCGATTACCTCTTCCTCAAGGAGACGACGCGTTCGATCAACGTCGAATCGCGCTACATCCTGTTCATCCTCGACCGGTTGAGCGGCGCGAAACGGCTCCTCGAGGAGATGAAGATCCGCTGAGCGGGCGGCGGGGGCCGCGGACGGCGAACGATGGGTGAATTCTACGCGCTGCTCACCGCGGTCATGTGGGCCGCCGCGGTCATTTATCTCAAGCGCTCGGGCGAGACGATGCCGCCCTTTGCGCTCAACCTATTCCGCGTCGGATTGTCGAGCGTCGCCCTCGTCGTCACCGTGATCGCGGCGGGGCAGGAGCTGTTCTATCCGGCGCCGCTTCTCGACTATCTCACGCTCTTCGCGAGCGGTGTCGTCGCGATCGCCGTTTCCGACACCTTTTTCCTCATGGCCCTGAACCGCATCGGCGCCGGCATCATGGCGATCGTCGATTGCCTCTACGCGCCGAGCGTCGTCTTCTTCGCCTTCGTCATGCTCGGGGAGCGGCTCGGGCCCTGGCAGTACGCGGGGATGGCGCTCGTGATCCTCGGCGTCGTCGTCGCCTCGCGGCACGAACCGCCTCCGGGAGCGACCGTGCGGCGGATACTCGCCGGCGTGTTCTGGGGCGTCTGCGCAATGGCGACGGTTGCATTCGGCATCGTGCTCGCCAAGCCCGTGCTCAACCGGTCGCCGATTCTCTGGGCGACGACGATGCGCCAGATCGGGGCGCTCGCCGTGATGATCCCGACGGCGCTCGCGATGCGGAACCGCCGCGAGATCTTCTCGCTCTTCGTGCCGGCCCGCGGATGGCGCTATTCGGTGCCGGGCACGCTGCTCGGTTCCTATCTCGCGCTCATATTCTGGATCGGGGGGATGAAATACTCGCTCGCGGGGAGCGCCGCCATTCTGAACCAGACGAGCTCGATCTACATCCTCATCTTCGCCTCGATCTTCCTCAAGGAGCCCTTCACCGCGCGAAAGGTGATCGCCTCGGTGCTCGCGATCGCCGGCATCGTCATGGTGACGCTCGGCTGACGCCGGCGCCCGGGAGGCGCCGCGGCCCTACGCGCGAGGAGCCTTCGTCCCCGGCGCTTTCGCGGCGAGCGCACCGGCTTCCTCGACGCCGAGCTCGTCGAACACCTCCCGGCATTCCCCCGCGGCGTCGCGCGCGAGGATCTCCTCGCGCCGGAGCGCTTCGTCGCGGGAGAGGAGGCCGCTTCGCACGAGGTGGGCCATCGTGAATCCGTCGCGCGTTATCCCCGTGTCGCGCAGGTGCTGAAAATTGCCGAAGCAATGGATGCGGCAATCCATGCGCGATTCCTTGTCCGCGGGCGACTGCCAGCCGACCTCTCGCTTGAGCGTTTCGATCATCTGGTACGGATCGTATTCGATGTAGTCGAAGAGACTGAGCGAGCGCACGCCTTTGCCCTCGTACGAAACTTCGAGGAACGGATTGATCGTCCGCACGCCTTCCGGCGCGCCGGAGGCGACGTTGTCGCGCACGCCGTAGTAGAGGCAGCGCAGCCCGTGCGCCGCGCCCATGATCGTGTCGCCGAGGCCGCGGCGCCGACCGGCGAGCGTCCGGGCCGCTTTCCCCGCACGCCGAAACACGTTGCCGAACCGTCCGAACGCCCGGCGGTGCGTCGTCGCCTTCGCGCTCAGGAAATACGCGGCGCTGTCCTCGAAGTCCGTCGAACCCCAGATGATGAAGGGAACGTGGTGCTTCCGGCATTCGTTGATGACGAACGAACGGATGTTGTTCTCGCAGTTGCCGCACATGCGCACGAAACGTCCGAGGCGCTTCGACGTCTCGAGCGCCTCGCGGACGAGGAGGCGGCGGTAGACGGTGGGCTCTCCGATCACGAGCGTGACGCCGAGCGCCGCGCATTCGCGCTCGACGTTCCGCCGGGCGAAATCGTTCGTGAAGCCGCTGTCCATGAAGAGAGCGAGCGGCCGGAGGCCGAGCGTCCGGACGACGTAGTAGAGAACGTAGCTCGAGTCCTTGCCGCCGCTGATCGGCACGGCGCAATCGTACGAACCGCCGGATCCCGAGGCGAGAAGCTCCCGAAGGTCGCTTTCGCCGAGAACCGTTCGCTTCGCCTGCGGCGAGGATCCGCGCGTCCGGCAAAAGCCGCATACGCCGTCCGTGAA
>DHHN01000125.1:0-1409 GCA_002403295.1 bacterium UBP1_UBA4771
AGGCTCGTCGAGGCCCTCCGGCACTTGCACACGAGCGCGGATTTCGACCCGCTCTACTCGACGGCCCCGAGACACATCGAACGCATCGAGAGGAAACTCGGAACGGCGGGCGAGGCTCAGGGCGATTCCCAGCGGAGTCCGCTGAGAAGCCCCTGAGCGACGTTCGTCAGGTGATCCCCGATCTTTTCGAGATAGTCGACGAAATCGAGGTACACGAGGCCCGATAGCATGTTGCACGCGCCGTCGTTCAGCCGCTGGACGTGGCCGTGACGGAGATCGATCTGCATCCGGTTGAGCCGCTCCTCGCAGTGGAGCGCCCGGTGCGCGTGGGCCGTATCCCCCGTCTCGAGACCCTGGCACACCTCGGATATCATCTCCTGGGTCGTATCGATCATGCGGTGGAGCTCCGCGCGCGCCTCGTCGCTCAGAGGCATTTTCTGGTCGATCTTGCGCTGGGCGAGCTCGACGATGTTTTCCGCGTGGTCGCCGATGCGCTCGATGTCGTTCACGGAGTGAATGAGAACGGGGATCTGCTCCGCCTCGTCCTCCTCGAGCCGCTGCATCGAGATGTCGATGAGGTAGCGGGTGATCTCGGCCTGCAGGTTGTCGACCGCCTCCTCCTTGCGGCTCACGCGCTGCGCGTACTCCCACTTCTCCTCGAAAAAGAGGGCGAACGAATCCCTCAGCGCCGCGTCCGCGATCTGGAGCATGCGGATGATCTCCCGCTTGCTCTGCTCGAGGGCGATGGAGGGGGTCTCGAGGAGGCGCCGCTCGAGGTACTTCGGCTCGAGCAGCAACTGGTCCTCCCGGGGCTTCACGATACGCGAGACGATCCGCTCGAGGACGCCCGTGAGCGGCAGGAAGATGATCGTGTTCGCGACGTTGAAGAGCGAGTGCGCCGCCGCGATGTGCATCATGACGTTCGTCTCGGTGATGCCGCCGGGGAAAAACCCGGCGACGAGCCGCGGGTACCAGCCGTTGTGCACGAGGGGGAGCATGTAGCACACGCCGATCACGTTGAACATCGTATGGCCCCACGCCACGCGCTTCGCGCCGGTGCTCGCGCCGATCGAGGCGAGCTGCGCGGTGATCGTCGTCCCGATGTTGTCGCCGAGGATGATCGACACTGCCGAGGGAAAATCGATGAGCCCGCGCCAGGCGAGCACCTGCACGATCGCGATCGTGGCGCTCGAGCTTTGGAGCAGCATCGTGAGCGCGGCGCCGACGACCACCCCGAGGATCGGGTACCGGCAGAAGCTGATCATCGCCTCGCGGAGCGCCTCGCTCGATTGGAGCGGCGCCACGGAGTCCTTCATGAACGCGAGCCCCACGAGCAGCGTGGCGAATCCGAACACGGCCCCGCCCCAGTTCTTGAGCTGCGGCCGCCGCGGTATCTCCCGCAGGATGAA
>DHHN01000125.1:1547-2560 GCA_002403295.1 bacterium UBP1_UBA4771
CCGACGAGCAGCGCCGTGAACTTGCGCTTCGTCAGCAACCCGAGAATGTTCTTGAGACGATCGCTCGAGACCTTGCGCAGGCTCTCCGACATCGTCCGGATGCCGAAGAAGAAAAAGCCGAGCCCGCCGATGAGCGCGAAGATGTTTTGATACGTCAAGCGGACATCCTCTCGCGGCATGAGACACTCGTACCGTGAACGGGCATGGGGGTTCAGTATATTAATCGGTTGACGATTTGTCAAACGCGCAGCTATACTTTTCGTCGAATTATCGTCGAAACGCATGATGCGGGGTGAGTTCGTGCGCGCTTTTCGTCTATTCGTCCTCGTCGCCGCCGCGGCCGCGGGGCCGCTGCATTCCCTCCCCGCCCCGCAGGGGCCGCTCGTCGATTACTTCGTCGTTCAGTACCCGTCGATCTCCCCGAACGGGGACGGGATCCGCGACAGCTCGATCGTTCGCGTCGGCCTCGCCGGCGCATGCTCGACGCTGCTCCTCACGCTCGAGGACGCCTCGGGCGTCCCGCTCGACACGCTCCTCGCCGCGGCGGACGTACCGCCGGGCGCGGCGGCCGCCGTCTGGCGGGGAAGAGACGCCGGCGGCTCGGCGCTTCCCGAGGGCGCCTATCGGCTCCGGCTCGCCGTCACCCGCGGATCGCTCTTCGAGGAACACGAGCGGGCCGCCGTCGTCGATCTCACCGCGCCGCTCGCCCGCGTCGAGCGGATCGAGCCGGGAATCTACGCGCCCGGCGTTCCCGGAACCGCCGATACGGTGCTCATCTACTGCTCCGTCGCGCGGTACGGACCGGGCGACACGCTCGCCATGACGATCTTGAATCCGGCGAACGGCGCCGAGCGCCGCTCGATCTCGATATCGGGAGACGGCCTGTACCGGGCCGCGTGGGGCGCGCCCCCGACCGCGGCCGACGGCATATACCGGATCGCGCTCGTCGCGGCCGACGAGGGGGGGAACGCGAGCGCCGACACCGCCGCGTTCGACGTCGACACGAAAGGGCC
>DHHN01000095.1 GCA_002403295.1 bacterium UBP1_UBA4771
GGTCCTTCATGGAAGCGGCGGACTTTTCGTCGGCGCGCGAGCTCGATCATTTCGCGGGCGTCGGAGCGCGGATCGACGCGCGCGTCCGGGAGGCGGGCGGCGCGTCGCTGCTCGCGCTCTCGATGGGCGGCACGACGCTCGAGCGCGATTTCGCGGTGCTCGAGATCGCCCATCTGCTCGCGAAGAACGGGAAGAGCGTTCTCGTCGCCGACTGCGATTTCCTCCACCCCGGGTTGAGCGGCCTCGTCGAGAATCTCGAGGATCACGGCTTTCTCGATCTCCTGCTGTACGGGAGCTCCCTCAAATCGGTCGCCAAAACGGTCGGCATCGACGGCGTGACCGTCGCCGGGCCGGGATCCTTTCCCGTCTCGCGGACGATTCCGTTCGCGCTCAAGGAGTTCGACAAGATCAGGGATTTTCTCCGTTCGAAGCACGACGTCGTCGTGTACTGCTCGACGCTCCACACGGAGGACGGACGGGTGAACCCGCTCGTGTCGCTCGTCGACGGCGTCCTCGTCGCCTGCCGCATCGAGAATCTCGCCGAGGGCGAGCTCGAGAAGCACCTCGCCTCTCTCGGCGCCGAACGCCCCCCCTCCAGGGAGCTCGTCTGCTTCTGCGGGGGCCGCGAGGAGGAGCCGGCGGCGGCTCCCGCGCGTCCCGCGCCGGCGGCGGAGCGGGACATTCCGCGCATCGAGCCGGAACCGGAGAGCGCCGCCGACGAGATCATCGCGGCGCCCCTCATGGAGCACGCGGCGGATGAAACCGTCGAGCCGGCGGGCGGGCGGGGCGGCCGGCGTTTCAGCCTGCTCCGGATCGCGTTCGCGTCGGGGGCGGTGCTCGTGGCGGTCTTCGTCGTCTGGTGGATCGCAATGAACCGCACGGTGAGGGAACCGTCCCCGCAAGGCGAACGTCCGTCCGTCGCGACGGCGCCGCCGGGCGCGGCCGNNTCGATGAGAGCGTGTCCGACACGGCGGCGCCGCCCGGTCCCGCCGTCGAACCGGAACCCGCGATACCCGCGGGACCCGCGAAATACACGTTGCACGTCGCCTCGTTCACCGACGCGGCGCGCGCCGACGAGGAGCGGAAGATACTCGAGAAGAACGGCTTTTCCGTGCGCATCGTCGAGGTGCCGATCCGCGGCGAGCAGTGGCTCCGCGTATTCGCGGGCGCCTACGCGACGATGGAGGAGGCGGATCGGGCGCGGCTCGAGATCCTCGGCCTCAAGGGACACGGGTACGCGCGGATCGTGGAGATGGACAGGACGGACAGGTAGCGGACGAGGAACCGGAGGTCTCCCGCGCCGCCCGGCGGGGAGACGTTCCGGCGCGCGCGCCGACAGGACAACGACCGCTGGAGGATGATGATACGTGAGCCTTTCGAAGATCGAACTCGCGGGCTTTAAATCGTTCATGACACCGATCACCCTGCAGTTCCGGGACGGCATCACGGCGATCCTCGGCCCGAACGGGTGCGGCAAGACGAACATCGTCGACGCGGTGCGGTGGGTGCTCGGCGAGCAGAGCGCCCGGCAGCTCCGGGGCTCGAAGATGGAGAACGTGATCTTCAACGGCACCCAGACGCACAAGCCGCTGGGCTTCGCGTCGGTGAACCTCACGATCAACAACGAGCGCGGACAGTTCCCCCTCGATTACTCGGAGATACTCATCACGCGCAAGGTCTACCGCTCGGGCGTGAGCGAGTATTTCATCAACAAGGCTCCGTGCCGGCTCAAGGACATCCGCGACCTCTTCGCGGATACGGGCACCGGGAGCCACTCCTATTCGGTCATCGAGCAGGAGATGATCGACTGGGTGCTCAACGACGTCCACGGCGAGCGGCGCCTCATGTTCGAGGAGGCCGCCGGCATCGTCAAATACCGCATGCGCCGGGAGGAGGCGCAGCGCAAGCTCGATCTCACCGACGCGGATCTCGTGCGTCTCGAGGACATCCTCGAGGAGCTGCGCACGAACGTCCGGTCGCTCAAGTACCAGATGGCGAAGGCGCGGCGGTACCAGATCATCCGCGACCGCATCCGCAGCTGGGATATCGTGCATCTGCGACGCCAGCTCGGGGAGCTGCTCGCCGAGCGGCGCGGAGCGGACGGCGCGGTCGCGGAGCTCATCGAGCTCACGAAGACGGAGGACACCTCGCTCGCCGGGCTCGAGCGGCGCGTCGAGGAGGCCCGCGCGGCGCACCTCGAGCTCGAGAAGAAGCGCACGGAGCTCCAGAACCGCCGGTACGAGCTGCGCCGGCGGATCGAAACGTCCGAGGGAAGGATCATCCAGTTCACCGAGCGTCAGAGCCAGGCGCGCGTCCGCGTGGAGAAGGCGAAACGCGAGATCGAGGAGTCCGAGAAGCGTCTCGCGGGGATCGCGGAGCGCAGCGCCGACGTCGGCCGCCATGCCGCGGAGACCGAGGCGCGCATCGCCGCCGATGACGCGGCCGTCGCCGGCCTCGCG
The DNA here is from genome assembly GCA_002403295.1 of bacterium UBP1_UBA4771. Classification (GTDB taxonomy): domain Bacteria; phylum Krumholzibacteriota; class Krumholzibacteriia; order Krumholzibacteriales; family Krumholzibacteriaceae; genus SSS58A. The sequence goes on from DHHN01000095.1 coordinate 2,460, forward strand.
GGCGAGCACGGCGAGGTCTCGGAGCGTATCCGCGCGCTCGGCGCGCGGCTCATGGACGCGAAGCAGACCCAGCTCGATTTCCTGCAGGATCAGGTGCGCGCGAAGAGCGCGCTCGAGCATTACGGGAAGATGCTCTCCGAGCTCGACGCGCGGTCGGCGGAGACGCGGGAGCGGATCGCCGCGACGGAGCGCGAGAGCGCCGGCATCGTGGCGGAAAAGGAGCGCGCCGCTTCCGTCTGCCGCGAGCTCGAGGAGCGGAGCGCGGGGCTCGAGCGGGAGCGCCTCGAGATCATCGACGCGATGCGCGGCGCCGAGCAGCGGCTTCTCGACGGCGAGCGCCGCCTCGGCGGGAAGCGCGTCGAGCTCGGCGCGGTCCGAAGCAAACACGACCTCCTGCAGCGCATGAAGGAGAACTTCGAGGGCTTCCCCGGCGGCGCCCGTCATCTGCTCGCGAGCGGCGACCGCCGCGTTCACGGGCCGCTCGTCGAGTTTCTGCGCGTCGAGGAGCGATACAAGGGCGCCGTCGAGGCGGCGCTCGCGGGAATGCTCGAGGGGATCGTCGTCGGCGCCGGCGCCGACGCCATCGCCCTCGTCCGCGAGCTCGCGGCCGCGAAACCCGGCCGGGCGCGCCTCTTCGCCGCCGACGCGCCGGCCGCGGCGCGCGCCGGGCGCTCCGGAACCCCCGCGGGCTCCCTCGGGCCGCTCTCGTCCGTCGTCGGCGTCGACGACGCGCACCGCGCGCTCGTCGAGAGCCTGCTCGGCGACGTGTACCTGTTCGAGGATCCCGACGCGGCGCTGTCCTTCGTCGCGTCGGAGGCGGGGAGCGCGGCGGCGGCGGTCACCCTCTCGGGCGTGGCCGTATCCCGCGCGGCGGGGATCTATTTCGCCGGCGGCGCGACGGAGGAGTTTTCGCTCCTCGGGCGGAGCGACGATCTCGACCGCGCGAGGGAGACGATCCCCGCGCTCGAGGCCGAGATCGCCTCTCTCGCGGGCGCGTGCGAGGAGGCGCGCGCCGGGCGCGAGGGGCTCGCCGGCCGCGCGCGAACGATCGAAACGGATATCAGGGCGCTCCGCGAGGAGCACGCGAGGCGCAACGAGGAGCTTCAGGCCCTCGAGCGCGATCACGCCGGCTGCCGCGAGAAGGCGTCGCTCCTCATGCGGACCGTCGACGAAATCGAGACGGCGCGCGTCGAGACCCTCTCGAAACTCGAGGAGATGAAACTCTCCCTCAAGATGCAGGAGGAGCTCGGCTCCCCGTCGGAGGGCGAGGGGATGGAGGCGGAGCTCGCCTCGCTCCAGAAACGCAAGGAGGAGCTCGAAGCGGCGGTCACGGAGCGCCGCGTGGCGCTCGCGTCGCTTCGCGGCGGTCTCGAGAAGGACCGCGAAGAGCAGAAAGGGCTCGCCGAGATGGAGCAGCAGTTCCGCGCCATCGGGGACGAGCGCCGCCGGGAGATCGAGGAATCGACGATCGAGCTCGGCGGGCTCGAGACGGCGATCGCCGCGGAGAAGCGGGCGGTGCACGGTCTCCTCGACGAGGAAACGGGCTTCGAGACGTCCCTCGACGGGCTCGCCGGCTCGCTCGAAGAGCGGAGGGTCGAGGCGGAAGCCGCGGAAAAGGAGCTCAAGGGCCGCGCGGCCGAGCGCGAACGGCTCTTCGAAAAGCTGAACGAGACCAAGATCGCCCTCTCGACGATCGGGGCGCGGATGAGCGGTCTCGTCGAGAAGGGAAGGGAGCTCTACCGGGAGGACCTCGGCTGCTACCTCGAGGGCACGGAGCTTCCCCTCACCGACGAGGAGGCCGCCGTCGACCGCGATATGCTCGATCGCGAGCGGCGGAAACTCGAATCGCTCGGCCCCGTGAACCTTGCCGCGGTCGACGAGTACGCCGAGAAGAAGACGCGCCTCGATTTCCTCGAGGCGCAGAAGGCCGATCTCGTGAAGGCCGCCGGCGAGCTCGTCGAGGCGATCGGAAAGATAAACGTCCGCGCGCGCGAGCAGTTTCTCGAAACGTTCCGCACGGTCCGCGCGAATTTTCAGGAGACCTTCCAGATCCTCTTCGAGGGAGGCGAGGCGGATCTCGCCCTCGGCGAGGGCGAAGATCCCCTCGAGGCGGAGATCGTCATATCGGCCCGTCCCCGCGGCAAGCGGCTTCAGGACATCGCGCTCCTCTCGGGCGGGGAGCGGGCGCTGACGGCGCTCGCGATCCTCTTCGCGCTCTACAAGGCCAAGCCGAGCCCGTTCTGCATCTTCGACGAGGTGGACGCTCCCCTCGACGACGCGAACATCCAGCGCTTCGTGCGGATGCTGCACGTCTTCAAGAAGGACACGCAGTTCATCATCATCACGCACAACAAGCGCACGATGGAGGCCGCCGAGCAGCTCTACGGCGTGACGATGGAGGAGCGCGGCATCTCGCGCGTCGTCTCGGTCGATTTCGAGGGCATCGAGAAGGTCATGAAGAACCGCGGGATCGCCGGGCGCGCCCTGTTGCCGTCGGAGGTCTCCTCCAGCAACTAGCTCGCGGCGAGCGTCCGGAGGTGGATCGTGTTCGTCTTCAAGTATGTTCTGATGCTGCTCGCGGGGGCCGTCGTCGGCGTCGTCGCGTCGTTCGCCGGTCTCGGCGGCGGCATCATCATCGTGCCCCTGCTCATGTTTTTCGGGTATCCGGCGCAGCGGGCCGTCGGCACGTCGGTCCTCGCGATACTCGTCATCGCCGTCTCGAGCATCGCGGCGCACTACCGCCTCGGCAACATCGATTACCGCGTCGGGCTCCTCATGGGGATCGGCGGCATCTTCGGCGCCCAGATCGGCGCCGTTCTTCTCGAGGACGTTTCGACGGCGCTGTTCAAGAAGATCTTCGCCTGCATCCTCGTTCTGCTGGCCCTCTACCTCTTCTTCAAGAAATAGGACGATGGACGCATGAGGGGGCTGCTGCAGGGACTGCGGAAAACCAAGGAGCGCCTCCTCGGCTCGATCCAGCGGATCCTCTCGGGGGGCGCGCTTGACGAGGCCGCCGTCGAGGATCTCGAGGGGGTCCTCCTCGGCGCCGACATCGGGGTCGAGGCGACCGAGCGCATCATCGAGCGGCTGCGCGAGCGCTCCGGCGCGAACGCCTCCCCCGAGGAATGCCGCCGCATCATGCGCGAGCAGCTCCTCGCGATCGTCGGCGAGACGCCGAAGCCGGCGCCGCCTCCGGGCAATCCGCGCGTCATCGTCGTCACCGGCGTAAACGGCGTCGGGAAAACGTCTACCATCGGAAAGCTCGCGTATCGCCTGAAGGCCGAAGGGCACTCGGTCCTGCTCGCGGCCTGCGACACGTTCCGAGCCGCGGCGATCGATCAGCTCGAGCTCTGGGGGGAGCGCGCCGGCGTTCAGGTGGTCCGCCAACAGATGGGGTCCGACCCGGCCGCCGTCGCCTTCGACGCGGTGCAGGCCGCCCGTTCGCGCGGCGCCGGCGTCGTCATCGCCGACACCGCCGGACGGCTGCACACGCGCGTGAATCTCATGGACGAGCTGCGCAAGGTGTTCACCGTCCTCTCGACCCGCATGCAGGGGATCGGTCTGGAGGGGTGGCTCGTCCTCGACGCCAACACCGGCCAGAACAGCCTCCGGCAAGCGGAGGCGTTCACCGCGGCCCTCCCGATCACGGGGCTCGTGCTCACGAAGCTCGACAGCACGGCGAAGGGCGGCGCCGTCATCGCCATTCAGCAGAAGCTCCGGCTTCCCGTTCTCTACGTCGGTCTCGGCGAAGGGATCGACGACCTCGCGCCGTTCGATCCCGAGGAGTTCGTGAGCGGCATCCTCGGGGAGTGAACCGGAGGACGGCGCTTCGGGGCGCTTCGATACGTGCCTCCGGCGTATA
>DHHN01000154.1 GCA_002403295.1 bacterium UBP1_UBA4771
CGATCGCCGTCATTCCAACGGTTCCCATTCGGCAATGCTCTCTATCCGGACGCGGCATTTGCCGGTCGTTTCGTACCGGGTCTGGGCGTTATAGCTCCAGTCGAGGTACTCGGAGTCGCCGCCCCCTTCGGTCGTGACGAGAAAGCGATTCGCGATGCCGCCGAACGCCGCGGCCTGCTCCGCCGGCGATTCCCGGTCCCCGGCGTTCGCGTCGACGGGCACCCAGCCGTAGCCCGGGAGATAGATCTCGCACCAGCGGTGGAACACGTCGTCGTAGCTCGCATCGTCGCCTCTCACGACGAGCGATCCGACGTACCGGGCGGGGACGCCCGCGGCGCGACAGAGCGCGATGTAGCTGAAGGTGTATTCGGAGCAGGAGCCGTTGCCCCGCTTGAGAACGGTCGGCGCCGTGTTCCAGCCTCCCGCGAGAAGGTACTCCATGTGATCGATGACGTACTGGTAGAGAAGCCGCGCTTTCCAGTACAGGTTCTTTTCGTCGCCGACCGTTTCGGCGACGATCCGCTTGATGTAGGGGTTGCCGATGTCGTACTTCACGCCGTCGGCGAGGTAGGCGGCCTTGATATCGGCCGGTATCTCGGCGCCGACGTTCTCGGGGTAGATGAAATATCGGATCGCGGCCGTTTCGAGCCGCAGGCGCATCCCGACCTCGATCCTCCGCGGCGGCGCGAGCGACTCGAAGCGGAACGCCGCGATCTCTTGCCCCCACCTGTCCTTCTTGACGGCGCGCGGGGCCTCCGTGTACTCGACGGGCGCGAGCAGCTTCTGGTTCGGCCTCTCCTGCGGCACGGCGTAGAAGACGTCGAGCGAGACCACCGATCCCTCTCCGGCCGTCATGATCTCCGTCGTGAAATCGATCGCCGCCCGCCTCGGTTCGAACGTCCGGTACCGGTCCCGGTCGCGAACGACGAGGGTGTACACGGCGTCGTCCTGGTAATCGGCGCAGAGAAGCCGGCCGTCCCTCCACGCGAGACCCCATGCGTATTTGCCCGGCGCGTCGAGGATGAGGATGACGTGGCCGTTTCGCGGATCGATCATGTAAATCTGGTCCTTGATGCGATCCGAGCACCACAGGTAGCCCCCGCCGAAGACGATGCCCCGCGGATCGCCCGCCGGCGCGCGGAAGGATACGATCGTCGTTCCGTCACCGGGATCGATCTTCGAGATGCGATCCTCGACGTTGTCGCAGATCCAGAGAAACGCGCCTTCCGCGGCGATCCCCGTGACGCCGGGAGACGGCGCGTCGAGCGTGACGACCGTGCGGCCGGATCCGACGTCGGTGGCGTAGATCTTCTGCTCCGCCGGATCGGTGCTCCAGAGGAGCTTGCCGTCCCATGCGAGACCCGAGGGGAAGTATCCGGGAGATTCGATCGAGTCGCGCACGGCTCCCGTCGCGGGATCGCACCGGTAGAAGCGGTCGGTTTTGCGGTCCGCGACCCAGATGTTTCTCCCGTCCCAGGCGATTCCCGTCGGATGATTGAAGGGGAGGGGGATTTTCCCCTCGACGTCCCCGGGAGCGGCGAGCGACAGGGAGGGGAGCACGAAAACCGCAATGAGCGTCGAGACGAGCGTTTTCATGTATCTACCGCCGTTTCCATTGGTGGATTCCGCAGGCAATGCGCCGATTCGCCGGATATGTGCGTTTCGACGATTCTAGATGAATCTCCGCGCCCGGGTCAAGAGGGAAACGCGCCGGGGATGCGCCGGGGATGGTACGGCGGAAGATGACGCGCCGACGCGCCTATCGGAGAGCACGCGGGCGCAAAGCAGGCGAGGCGCACGGGGGCGCCCGTTTCCGGGTTCAATTCCGCGTTTACAACCGGGCGCGGCGATGCTAATATGGAGGAAAATCCCCTGGTCCGCGAACGCGTGTTCACATGCCGCGAAGGATTTAAGAGTGCCTCGTTCGTCCGCCGCCGCCATCCGCATCGTCGTCGTATCCCTGCTTGTGCACCTGTTGTGTCCCTCGACCGCCCGCGCGGACGCCGTCTGCGCCCGCGGCGGGGTCGTCGCGAGCGCCTGCCCGATCGCCACCGCGGTCGGGGTCGATATCCTCGAGCGGGGCGGCAACGCCGTCGACGCCTCGGTGGCGATCGGCTTCGCCCTCGCCGTCACGTACCCTCAGGCCGGGAACATCGGGGGCGGAGGATTCATGCTCCTGAGGTCCGCCTCCGGCGCGACGAGGTTCCTCGACTTCCGCGAAAAAGCTCCGCTCGGCGCGCACCGGGATATGTATCTCGACGAGCGGGGCGAAATCATCGAGCAGATGAGCCTCCTCGGCGCGATGGCCGTCGGCGTGCCGGGCTCGGTTTCGGGTCTGCACCGCGCGCATGAGCTGCACGGCACCCTGCCGTGGAGCGATCTCCTCGCGCCCGCCATCGCCCTTTCGCGCGACGGATTTCCCGTGAGCGCGCGTCTCGCCGCCTCCCTCGCGCGCCTCCAGCCGCATGTGGAGCGTTTTCCGGGGCTCCGGCAATTCGCGAAGGCCGACGGATCGCCCCTCGCGGCGGGGGATACCCTCGTTCAGCCGGAGCTCGCCCGCACGCTCGAGATCATCGCCGAAGAAGGGCCGCGGGCGTTCTACGCAGGCTCGATCGCGGATCTCGTCGTTTCCGAGATGCGCTCGAGCGGAGGAATCATATCGAAGGAGGATCTCGCCGCCTACGCGACGGTCGAGCGAGCGCCGGTGCGCGGAGAATACCGCGGCTACGAGATCGTTTCGGCGCCGCCCCCGAGCTCGGGGGGCGTCATTCTCATCGAGATCCTGCACATGCTGGAGGAGTTCGACATCGGGGACATGCAATTTCTATCGGACCGCGCGATTCATCATATCGTCGAGGCGGAACGGAGAGCCTACGCCGACCGCGCCCGGCACCTCGGCGATCCCGATTTCACGCCCGACAAATCGAAGCTTCTCACGTCCAAGAAATACGCCCGGAAGCTCGCGCGGACGATTACGCCGCGGGCGACCCCCTCGTCGAACATCGCTCCCGCGGGGGGGGCGGATCGCGAGAAGCGCGAAACGACGCACTACAGCGTCGTCGACCGGTGGGGAAACGCCGCCGCGACGACCGTGACGCTGAACGACGGCTACGGATCCCGTCTCGTGGTCCGGGGCGCGGGGTTCCTGCTCAACAACGAGATGGACGACTTCTCGGCGAAGCCCGGCGTTCCGAATCTGTACGGTCTCGTCGGAAGCGCCGCGAACGCGATCGAGCCGGGAAAGAGAATGCTGAGCTCGATGGCCCCGACGATCGTGCTGAAGGACGGGAACCCCGTTCTCGTCCTGGGAACCCCCGGAGGATCGACGATCATCACGACCGTCGCGCAGGTCGTCATCAACGTCGTCGATTTCGGCATGACGCTCGAGGGAGCGGTGGCGGCGCCCCGCTTTCATCATCAATGGCTGCCGGATCACATCAGCTTCGAAAGGGGCGTCCTCACGAGATATCTTCGCGGGTTTCTCGAGGAGCGGGGCCACAGGATCGAGGAGCGTTCGGAGCCGATCGGCGACGTGCAGGCGATCGCGGTCCACACGGATTGCGCCTGCGGCGTGAGCGACCCCCGCGGCGGCGGAGCGGCCGGGGGGATCGATATCGTCGAA
>DHHN01000008.1:0-723 GCA_002403295.1 bacterium UBP1_UBA4771
TCCCGCATGGCGCTCACGCAGGATATCGGACTCGACGTGAAGGCGCGGTTCAACGTGGCCGAATCGGACCGGCAGGGGAAGCAATCGAGGAACACGCAGCACGTGTGGCCGAGCGTCAACATCAACTGGCGAGGGATGGAGAAGATAGGGCTCATCGGCAGGTACGCGAAGCGGAGCGACATCGCGGTCGGGTTCGACCGGCGCACGACGAAGGACGCCGTGGGAAACCAGGTGTCGTACTCGCTCGCTCCGAACTGGAACCTCGAGTGGAAGAACCGCCTCACGAGCAACGTCGGCTTCACGTACAAGAAATCGACGACGGTGCGGAACGATCGGGAAAGCTGGGAGTCGAGCTACGGCGTCAACCTGAACCTGAAGTACGACATCGAGGGGAAACAGGGGTTCGGCCTGCCGCTTCCGTTCATCAGCCAGAAGAAGGTCAGCTTCAAGAGCACGCTGACGACGAACCTCGGTATCGGGTACGCGACGAGCGTCGCGTTCAACAGGCCGCGGGGAAGCTCGCTCGGCGTCACGCCGAGCATGTCGTACCGTTTCAGCAACACCATCACGGGATCGCTCGGCATCAATTACAATCGCAACTGGGGAGGCCAGTACGGCTATGTGTACCAACAGCTCGGCGTCCGCGTCGAGGCGGAGTTCAAGTTCTAACGGCCGACGGGGACGCGCCGCCCGGCGCGCCGTCGCCGCGGCGCTGTTCGCCGC
>DHHN01000008.1:734-3188 GCA_002403295.1 bacterium UBP1_UBA4771
CGTACCTCGAGGAGCAGTGCGCCCTCGGTCCGCGCGATCCGGGCTCGGCGGGGCACGGTCTCGTGCGCGAATACCTCGTCCGCCGCCTCGAGGAGTACGGCGCCGCCGTTTCCCGGCAGCCGTTCGAGGCCGTGCTCACGACCGGGGACACGCTCTCGCTCGAGAATATCGTCGGATCGTTCCGTCCCGCCGAGAAGCGGCGCGTGCTTCTCGGCGCGCACTTCGACACGCGGCCCCGCGCCGACCGCGACCCGGACGAGGCGAACCGCGGCTTCCCGATACCCGGCGCGAACGACGGAGCGAGCGGCGTCGCCGTGCTCCTCGAGATCGCGCGGCTCCTCGGCGGGGCGAGGCCTCCCGTGGGGGTCGACATCGTCTTCTTCGACGGGGAGGATTGGGGCGAGGAAGGGCGGACGGAGGATTACCTCCTCGGTTCGAAACACTATGCCTCGCGTCTCGGCGGCCGGCGGCCGGCGGCCGTGATCGTCGTCGACATGGTCGGAAAGCGGGGCGCGCGCTTCCCCATCGAGGGTTTTTCCGGGGCGGCGTCGCCGGGGCTCGTCTCTCGCATCTGGGGCGCGGCCGAGGAACTCGGCATCGAGGCGTTCGAGCGGCGCCGGGGCCCCACGATCATCGACGACCATCTGCCCTTCATCCAGGCCGGGATCGCCGCCGCCGTAATCATCGATTTCGATTATCCGCACTGGCATACCCTCGCCGATACGCCGGACAAGTGCGACGCGCGGAGTCTCGAAGCGGTCGGCCGCGTGCTCGTCCGCTTTCTCTGGGGGGCGCGGTAAAGCCGCCGCGCCGCTCGGGCCGTCCCCGGGGGATCCCGCGCGATGCCGCGCAAGATTTCTCTTGCATTCGCCGCCGGTTTCCGCTACCTATACTGCATGTGTGGGGCGCGGGTCGCCCCACTTTTGTTTTATCGCCGGCACGGGAGATTCTCATGGCGCTCGATCGAACCGTCGAGGAGCTCATCACCCGCGAGGTCGAGACGCTCGGATACGAGCTCGTCAAGATCGAGTCATCCTTCCCCGGGCGGCGCGGAACGCTCCGCGTCTTCATCGATCGCGCGGACGCCGGGATCTCGATCGAGGACTGCGTGCGCGTCACGAAATCGCTCGGGCTCGCGCTCGACGGCGTCGACGCGATGCCGGGGGCGTACAACCTCGAGGTTTCGTCGCCGGGATCGTACCGGCCGCTGGCGAAGCGCGCCCATTACGAGCNNGATACGGCGATCGGCGCGATCGCGGGCGCGGACGAGACGGCGGTCATGATACGCGCCGAGGACGGCGTGCGGACGATTCCGTACGAGCGGATTCTCCGGGCGAACCTCCAGCCGGACGACGGCGCGCACGCGGAACCCGAACGGGCGCGGCGCGGCCGGCCCGGACGGCGGGGATAAACGTTTTGACTTTGACGGTGCGCTGCCCTACAATGCGCTGATTAGCCGACAAGGGAGAAGAATGCGATGAACGGCGGCTTCGTGGAAGCATTCGCGCAGATCATACGCGAGAAAAAAGTTGAGAAGAGCACGCTCGTCGAGATGATCAAGTCGAGCCTCGTTTCGGCGGGCAAACGCAAGTACGGGCAGAACGCCGAGTTTCGCGTCGTCCTCGATGAATCGAAGGGGATGCTCGAGATATACCGCCTCTTCCGGATCGTCGACGAGGTCGCCGAGCCCGCGGCGGAGCTGACGCTCCCCGACGCCAAGGCGATCGACAAGGGAGCGAAGGCGGGCGGCGAGATCGAGGTGTACATCTCCCTCGACGAGTTCGGCCGCAACGCCGTGCAGACGGCCAAGCAGGTTCTCATGCAGAAGGTCCGCGAGGCCGAGCGCGACCGCATCTACGAGGAATACAAGGACAAGGTGGGGGTCATCGTCTCCGGCACCGTGCGCCAGGTCGACCGCGGCAACATTCTCGTGAACCTCGGCCGCGCCGAAGCGTACCTGCCGCTCCGCGAGCAGATCCGCAAGGAGCGGTACAACCAGGGAGACACGATCCGGGCCATCATCATCGAGGTGGACAAGAACGCGAAGGGGCCGCAGGTCACCCTTTCCCGGACGAGCGAGCAGTTTCTCCGCAAGCTGTTCGAGCAGGAGGTTCCCGAGATATTCGACGGCGACGTCGAGATCAAGAACATCGCCCGCGAGCCGGGCGGCAGATCGAAGATCGCCGTCCATTCGCGCAACGACAAGGTCGACGCCGTGGGATCGTGCGTCGGCATGAAAGGCTCCCGCGTTCAGGCCGTCGTGAACGAGCTTCACGGGGAGAAGATCGACATCGTGAGCTGGAACGAGGGCCAGAACGAGCTCGTCGCCAAGGCGCTCGCCCCGGCGCGGGTCTCCTCGCTCCGCTTCAACGAATCGGAGCACTCGGTGCTCGCGATCGTCGAGGACGACCAGCTCTCCCTCGCGATCGGCAAGGAAGGGCAGAACGTCCGGCT
>DHHN01000008.1:3289-8870 GCA_002403295.1 bacterium UBP1_UBA4771
CTGCACCGGACACCGCTCGATCAACTCCTCGAGATCGACGGCATCGGCGAAAAGACCGCCGGAAAGCTCAAGAACACCGCGGCCGAGACGATGGAAGAGCTCAACAAGGCGCTCCAGGAGCTCCTCGACAAGGAACAGCAGGAGACCGAGGAGGGGAAGCCGCTCTTCGACGAGGCGATCTTCGGGCCCGACACGAAGGAACGGAAGCTGGAGGCGCCCCTCACCGAGGCCGAGCTCTTCAAGGATCTCGGCGAGGAACCCGCGGGCGAAACCGAGGATGCCGGCGACGCCGGGGAGGATGACGCCGACGCCGGCGGAGAGGCGCCCGAAGAGGCGGAGTCCAGCGAGGAAGATACGGNNAGGAAGAAGCGGACGAGGAAGAATCAGCCGACGAAGAAGCGGCCGAGGAAGATACGGACGAAGAAGGGGCGGACAGGGAAGAGGCGGACGAGGCCGAGACCGGCGAGGACGACGCCGAGGAGGCCGGCGACGGATCCGAAGACGCGTCCGATGACGAATCCGCACGGTAGGCACGGAAGGGAGAACCAGTCGCGTGGCCAAGATTCGCGTATACGAGCTGTCGCGTAAATACAACATCTCGAGCGAAGCCCTGATCAAGATCCTCGTCAAGGAGGGGATCGCGGTCAAGAGCCACATGAGCACGGTCGAGGACCGCGCCGAGATTCTCATCGAGCAGCACCTGAGCCGGGTGAAGGCCGCGACGAAGAAGGAAGTCAAGAAGAAGGTCGAGAAGAAAAGGCCCCCGAAGCCTCCCCGCCCCGCGCGCGGACGCAAGGAGCGCAAGCCCGAGAAGCGCAAGGAGGCGGACCAGCGCGCCGTGAAGGAGAGCGTCAAGCGCACGCTCGCGAAGCTCGACATCACGCGCAAAACCCGCCGCCGGAAGCACCGCGAGGATACGGTCGCGCTCGTCGAGGAGGAGAACGTCATCCGGCTGCCGGAGTTCTCGACGGTGGCCGAGCTCGCCGAGCAGCTCAAGGCCGATCCGGCCGAGATCATCCAGAAATGCCTCGGTCTCGGGCTCATGGTGACGATNNCGACACGATCAGAATGATCGCGGACGACTACGACTATCAGGTGGAGTTCACCGAGAGCTACGGGCACGATCTCCTGCGCGAGAAACGCCGGTCGAAGCCGGAGCAGATGGCCACCCGGCCGCCCGTCGTGACGATCATGGGGCACGTCGACCACGGCAAGACCTCGCTGCTCGACGCGATCCGCAAGAGCAAGATCATCGCCGGCGAGAAGGGCGGCATCACGCAGCACATCGGCGCGTACGAGGTCGACACCGGCCGCGGCCTCATCACCTTCATCGATACGCCGGGCCACGAGGCGTTCACCGCCATGCGGGCGCGCGGCGCGCAGGTCACCGACATCGTGATCCTCGTCGTCGCCGCGGACGACGGCATCATGCCGCAGACGATCGAGGCGATCAACCACGCCCGCGCGGCGGACGTTCCGCTCATCATCGCGATCAACAAGGTCGATCTCCCGCAGGCGAACATCGAGCGCGTGAAGCGCGAGCTCCTCAAGCAGAATATCGTTCTCGAGGAATACGGCGGCAACGTGCAGGGCGTCGAGATCTCCGCCAAGCTCGGCACGAACATCGACCGGCTGCTCGAGATGATCCTCTTCCAGTCGGAGCTCATGGATCTCAAGGCCGACGCCGACGCGCCGGTCCGCGGCGTGGTGCTCGAGGCGCGCAAGGAGGAGGGACGCGGAAACGTCGTCACCGCCATCATCCAGCAGGGGACGCTCCGGCTCGGGGACGTCTTCATCGCGGGGAACAACTACGGGCACGTTCGGGCCCTCCTCAACGAACGGAACAAGAAGATCGACACCGCGCCGCCGTCCACGCCGGTCGTCGTTCTCGGATGCGCGGGTCTCCCGAACGCCGGCGAGAATTTCGTGCAGGTCGACGACGACCGCACGGCGCGGGAGATCGCCTTCAAACGGCAGCAGTACCAGCGGGAGAAGGACCGCCGCGTCGTGCAGCGGATCTCCCTCGACGATCTCTACAAGCAGATAAAGGAAGGCGCCGTCAAGGAGCTCCCGCTCATCATCAAGGCGGACATGGACGGCTCCATCGGCGCGCTCATCGACAGTCTCTCCTCGATCGAGAGCGACGAGGTCAAGATCAACATCATCCACCGCGGCGTCGGCGTCATCAACGAGAGCGACGTGCTGCTCGCGAGCGCCTCGAACGCCGTCATCATCGGCTTCCATTCGAACCCGACGCCCCGGGCGCAGCAGATCGCGAAATCCGAGAAGGTCGACATCCGCCACTACGACATCATCTACCGCGCCATCGACGACATCAAGGCGGCCATGGCGGGGCTCCTCGAGCCGGTCATCGTCGAGCGGGAGATGGGCGAGGCGGAGGTCCGGCAGGTGTTCAGCGTGTCGAAGGTCGGCGCCGTGGCGGGGTGCTACGTGCTTTCGGGCACCATCACGCGCAACGGCAAGGCGCGCGTGCGCCGCGGCGGCAACGTCATCCACCAGGGGGCGATCTCCTCCCTGAAGCGGTTCAAGGACGACGTGCGCGAGGTGCAGGCGGGATTCGAATGCGGGATCGGCGTGACCGGATTCTCCGACTTCCGCGAGGGCGACCGGCTCGAAGCGTTCGTGGAAGAGGCCCAGAGCAAGAAGATCGAATAGGCCGAGGGAGGTCGCCCCGTGATCGTCGCGAGCCTCCGGGTCGAGATACTCCTGCCAGGCTGCGCCTCTCTCAAGCAGAAGCGATTCGTCCTCGCGAGCCTCAAGGCGCGGCTGCGGAACCGGTTCAACGTTTCCGTCTGCGAGAACGATTTTCAGGATAAATGGCAGCGGAGCGAGCTCGCCGTCGCCGCGGCGGCGACGGATATGCGCGGCGCCCGGACGGTGGCGGAGCAGGTTCTGGACTTTTTGGAGCGGGAACCGCGCATCGTGCTCTGCGGGCACGAGCGGAACTTCTACTGAGCGGGCGGGACGGTGCGATGAACGACAAACAGAAGGCGCGCGTCGAGGACGAGATCATGGCGCTCGTTTCGGAGCTTCTGCTCAGGCGGGTCAAGGACCCGCGCGTCGCCGGCGTCTCGCTCACGCACGTCGAGGCGTCGCGGGACTACTCGACGGCGAAGATCCTCTACAACGTGATCGGCGGCTCGGAGAACATCGACGAGGTGCAGCGCGGGCTCGACAGCTCGCGGCGGTTCATGCGCTCGCACATCGCGCGGCGGCTCCGTTTGCGGGTCGCCCCCGAGCTCATCTTCCGCTACGACCGCTCCCTCGACCGCGCGATGAAGATCGAAGAGCTGATCGAGCGGATCCATCGCGAGGACGAGGAGAACGCGGGTTCTCCGGACGGCGAGGACGGCGCGGATGAGTGAGGAGCGGTTCGCGCGGGAATTCGACGCCATCGCCGGCCTCGCCGCGGCTCGCCGGCGCGTCCTCGTTCTCGGGCACGTCGATCCCGACGGCGACTGCGTCGGATCGATGCTCGCCCTCGCCCACTACCTCGTCGGACTCGGTTCCGAGGTCGTCTGCTTCGCCCCGGGGGACATGGCCGATCTCTATCGCGAGCTGCCGCTCGCGCGGCTATTCGCCTCGGAGGAACGGCTCGCCTCGTTCGAGCCCGATCTCGTGTTCGCCCTCGATTCCCCGACGGCGGCGCGCACGGCGAATCTCATCAGGCGGGGCGACGGCGTTCCCGTCGTGAACATCGACCATCATCCGACGAACGAGCGCTACGGCGACATCAACGTGGTCGACGAATCGGCGAGCGCCGCCGCGATCATCGTCTACCGGCTGCTCGCCCGCGTCGCCCCCGGCGCCCTCACCCCGGAGACGGCCGGCTGCCTCTACGTCGGCGTGCTCATGGACACGGGCGGTTTCCGGTTCCGGAACACGAACGCCGAGGCGCTCGCGGCCGCGGCGCGTTTCGTCGAGCTCGGGGCGCGGCCGCACGAGCTCGCGCACGATTTCCTCTACGTGAAGAAGCTGAGCTCGCTCAAGCTTCTCTCGCTCTCGCTCGCCTCCCTCGAGGTGCGCGGCGGCGGCCGGATCGGCGTCATGCACGTCTCGCGGCGGATGCTCGAGGAAGCGGGGGGCGCCATGAGCGATACGGAAGGGTTCGTCGACTACGCGGCCTCGATCGACGACGTCGAGCTCGCGGCGCTTTTCCGGGAGGTCGCGCCCGGAGAAGTGCGGGTGAGCCTGCGCTCGCGTAACGACTTCAACGTCGCCGCCCTCGCCGAAGCGCACGGGGGCGGCGGGCACCGCAACGCGGCGGGGCTCACGGTCCGCGCCGGCCTCGACGAGGCGAAGCGGCTCATCCTGCGCTCCTTCGAGGAGATGCTCGCGGGGCGGCCGGGCGGCGGGGGCGGCGCATGATGGACGCGAGATCGGCGCGGGCGAAGCTCAACGACCGGGTCATCCCGGTGAGAAAGTCGGTCGGAAACTCGACCTACGACTGCGTGCGGAGCTTCAAGCGTCTCGTGAAGCTCGACAAGATCGGCCACGCGGGGAGCCTCGACCCGGAAGCCCGCGGGCTCATTCTCATCCTCACCGGCGAGGCTACCAAGCTTTCCAACTATCTCATGGATCTGCCGAAGCGCTACGTCGCCGACGTGAAGCTCGGCGAGGCGACCGACAGCCAGGACGGGAGCGGCGCCGTCACGAGGAGCGGCGCCTGGGAGCACGTGAACGCCGATATGATCCGGGCGGTCATCCCGCGCTTTCTCGGCAAGCGGCTCCAGACGCCTCCCATGTATTCCGCGCTCAAACACAAGGGGCAGCCGCTCTACCTCCTCGCCCGCAGGGGGGAGCGGATCGACCGGACTCCCCGGGAGATCGAAACCTACGAGATTTCGCTCGTCTCGTTCGAGCCGCCCGTCGCGCGCTTCGAGGTGTTCTGCTCTCGGGGACTCTACCTGAGAGTCCTCGCCGAAGAGATCGGCGACTCTCTCGGCGTTCCCGCCCACCTCTGCGGTCTCACGCGCATGCGGATCGGCCATTTCACGCTCGAGGAGGCGGTGAGCGACGACGCCTTCGGGAGCCTGCTCGAAATGGAATCGCCGGGATTGTCCCTGAGCGCCGCGCTGCGGCATCTGCCCGCCGTGTCGCTTTCGGCGGAGCAATCCCGCAATCTCGACCGGGGGATCGTCCCGCGCCTCTCCGCTGCGCCGACCGGCGCCCTTCCGCCGGCGGGGAGTCTGCTGCGGCTCGAGCGCCCCGACGGCAGGCTCGGCGCCATCGCCGAGATGGGGCTCGCCGGACTCGTGGAGCTTCGGCGGGTGTTCCGGGAGGCGGGCGCGGGGGCATAGCGTCCCCGGATCGGCATGGAGATCATACGGAATCCCGGGGCGATCGCGGCGCGGCGGTTCGAAAACACCGCCGTCACGGTCGGCGTCTTCGACGGCGTTCACCGCGGCCACGCCGAGGTGCTCCGCCGTCTCAGGGAGATCGTCTCGGCCGGCGGCCACGCCGCGTCCGTCATCGTGACGTTCGACCGCCATCCGCTGAGCGTCACGCATCCCGAAATGGCGCCGCCGCTCTTGACGACGCTCGACGAGAAGCTCAGTCT
>DHHN01000008.1:8929-10696 GCA_002403295.1 bacterium UBP1_UBA4771
CGCCTCGTGGTCGGGTACGACTTCCATCTCGGCCGCGGCCGCGAGGGCTCGCAGGAGCGGCTCTCGTCGGAAGGTCTCCGGCTCGGCTTCGGCGTCACCATCGTTCCCCCCGTCGTGCTCCAGGGGAGCGTCGTGTCGAGCACCAAGATCCGCCGCGACGTCATGGAGCGGCGTTTCGAGCACGCGGCGCGGAGTCTCGGACATCCGTACTTCTTCGATGCGGAGGTGGTCGGGGGGGAGGGGATCGGACGGGATCTCGGCTTTCCCACCGCGAACCTTTCGGTCGATGACGCGCGCAAGCTGCTCCCGCCTCGGGGAGTGTACGCCGTCATGGTCGAAACCGCGGCGGGGCGGTACGGCGGCATGATGAACGTCGGCTCGGCCCCGACGGTGCGCGGCGACGCGAGCCGCCGCATCGAGGTCCACCTGTTCGCTTTCTCCGGAGAGCTCCGCGGCGAGCGTCTGCGGACGCACTGCATCGCTTTCATGCGCGAGGAGCGTCGCTTCGCCGGGGCGGAGGAGCTCCGGGCACAGTTGTTGCAGGATAGAGCGGCTGCGTGCGGTATTCTGGAAAAGAAATATTGACAAGAACCGACGTTCGTGTATCTTCTAGTGTTCATAAGGAACGGAAGCAGCAGCAAAAGCAGTTTTTAGGCGGATCGGGCGTTTCGCCCGTTCTGCTGCCATCGTGATATCTCATCACAGGGTTAAGGAGGTGCATGAACGATGGCGCTGCAGAAGGAAGTTAAGAAGGACGTAATTACCAGGTATCGGCTTCATGACAAGGACTCGGGTTCCCCTGAGGTTCAGGTAGCGCTCCTCACCGAACGCATCAACCAGCTTGCCAAGCATTTTCAGGTGCACAAGAAGGATTTCGCGTCGCGGCGCGGACTGTTGAAGCTCGTGAGCCAGCGGCGCAAGCTTCTCGACTACCTCAGGAACAACCGGATCGACAAGTACCGCGCAATCATCAAGGAGCTCAACCTCAGGAAGTAGCTCCGGTGCGCGCGCGCCGGCGGGGTGATCGAACGGACCCCGGCGGCGCCTCCGTGTATCGGCCGTTCGAATGGAGGCTCATTTCCGAATGATCAAGAAGAGTTGGCCGCTCGGCGGCAAAAATATCTTTTTCGAGACGGGCCGGATCGCGAGACAGGCGGACGGCTCCGTGCTCGTCGGCATCGACGCGACGGTCGTCCTCGTGACGGCGGTCGCCTCGAAGGACAAGG
This sequence comes from bacterium UBP1_UBA4771, assembly GCA_002403295.1. Classification (GTDB taxonomy): domain Bacteria; phylum Krumholzibacteriota; class Krumholzibacteriia; order Krumholzibacteriales; family Krumholzibacteriaceae; genus SSS58A. The sequence continues at coordinate 10,156 of DHHN01000008.1, forward strand.
AGAGCGTGCAGGATTTCTTTCCGCTCACCGTCGAGTACCGCGAAAAATTCTACGCCGCGGGCAAGATCCCCGGCGGTTTCTTCAGACGAGAGGGGCGGCCCGGAGAGAAGGAAACGCTCGGCGCTCGTCTCATCGACCGGCCGATACGGCCGCTCTTTCCCGAGACCTTCCGCTTCGAGGTCCAGGTCGCCTGCAGCGTGCTCTCGAGCGACCAGCGCCAGCCCTCCGACGTGCTCGGCATCACGGGCGCGTCTCTCGCGCTCGCCCTCTCCGACATACCGTTCGGCAACGTGCTGAGCGGCGTCCGCGTCGGGCTCAAGGACAACAAGCTCATCGTGAATCCGCTTTTCAGCGAGCTCGAAGAGGGGCTCATGGACATCGCGATCGCCGGTTCCGACGACGCGATCATCATGGTCGAGGGCGGCGCGAAGGAAGTGAGCGAGGCGACGCTCATCGAGGCCCTCGAATTCGGCCACGAGCACATCAAGCAGATCAACGCGTTCCAGCGCGAGTTCCTCGCGCTGTGCGAGCCGAAGCAGAA
>DHHN01000108.1:0-382 GCA_002403295.1 bacterium UBP1_UBA4771
GGAACGCGCTCGAGCGATACGCCGCCGCGCGTGCCGTTCTGCTCGAGGCGCGAGAGGAAGAGAAGATCCTCGATGATCGAGTTCAACCGGTCCGCCTGCTTCGCGATGATGTCGAGAAACTTCTTCGCGTCGACGGCGTCGTGCGCCGATCCGTCGCGCAGCGTTTCGATGAACCCCTTGATCGAGGTGATCGGGGTCTTGAGCTCGTGCGAGACGTTCGCCACGAAATCGCGCCGCACCTCCTCGAGGCGCTGGAGACGCGTGACGTCGTTCAGCACGATGACGGCGCCGATACGCCGCCCCTCGGCGCCGCGGAGCTCGGCGCCGTGGGCTTGCAGGAAGCGGTCGCCGAGCGCGCCGCGGAGCGCGATGTCACCCTCGA
>DHHN01000108.1:423-3595 GCA_002403295.1 bacterium UBP1_UBA4771
CGCCTCGAGGAACGAAGCCGCCGCGCGGTTGAGCCGCATGATCCGCTCCTCCATGTCCACCGCGACGAGCCCCTCGACCATGCTCGCGAGCACGGCCTCCTGCTCGTTCCGCTGCCCGACCTCCGCCCGGATGCGCTCGTCGAGGCGCTCCGCGAGCTCGTTCAGCCTCTCGGCGAGCTCGCCCGCCTCGTCGAGCCGGAAGACGGGCAGGCGGTACGAGAGGTCGTTGCCGGCGAAGCGTTCCACGCCGCGTTTGATCTCGTCGAGGGGCCGGCTGATCCGCCGCGCGACGGCGTAGCTCGCGATCCCGGCGAGCACCGCAGCGACGATACCGCCGAGCGCGATGCGCAGCTGAAACCCCCGGAGCTTGTCGTCGATCGCCGTGAGCGGCATCGAGATGCGGACCGCGCCGACGACGGCGTCGCCCCGCCGGATCGGCACGGCGACGTACATTTCGCGCCGGCGCAGGGTGTCGCTGAACCTCGTCGCCCGCCCCGTGCCGCCGGAGAGCGCGCCGGCGAACTCCGGCCGGTCGGCGTGATTCTCCATCCGCCCCGGCGCTTCGTCGGAATCCCCGATCACGCGGCCCGACGCGAGGACGACCGTCGCTCGCGTTCCCGCGGTCCGGCCGAGATCCTTGCACAGCGAATCGATGCCGGCCTCGCGCGCCGTAATCTCGAAATCCCGCAGCATGCGTTCGACGAGGCGGGCATCGGCGGCGAGGGATTCCCCCGTGCGGCGCAGATGAAAATCGCGCATCGAGCGGGAGACGTAGATCCCCGTCGCGAGCAACGCCGCGACGATGACGAGAAGATGGTACGGATAGAGATGCCAGAGAATGGATCGGCGGCGCATCTAGCTCTCCCGGTAGCGATATCCGACGCCGCGGACCGTCTCGATCCGCTCGCCGAGCGAGCCGAGCTTTTTTCGAAGCCCGACGATGTGAACGTCCACGGAACGGTCGGTGACCGGATACTCGTCGCCGCGCGCCGCGTCGATGATCTGCTGCCTCGTGAAGACCCACCCGGGCCGACGGGCGAGAAGATGCAGAATCCGGAACTCGGTCGAGGTGAGGTCGGCACGCTTCCCCCTCGCCGCGACCTCGTGGCGGCCCGGGTGGATCACGAGGTCCTTGAGCTTGATGACCGCGGTCTCCTCGGCCGGCGCCTTCGTCTTGCGCCGCAGCACGGCGCGGATGCGCGCGAGCATGACGCGAGGGCTGAACGGCTTCGTGATGTAATCGTCGGCGCCGAGCTCGAGACCCGCCACGATATCCGGCTCCTCGCCCCGCGCGGTGAGCATGACGACGGGGACGTTCGCCGTGCGCGGATCGCGCTTCAGGGTGTTGCAGACCTCGAATCCGTCCACCCCCGGCAGCATGAGATCGAGGAGCACGAGGTCGGGCGGCCTGGCGCGCGCCGACTTGAGCGCCTCCTCTCCGGAGACGGCCTTCGTCACGCGATACCCCGCCTTCGAGAGGTTGTAGCTCACGAGCTCGAGGATGTCCTCTTCGTCGTCGACGACGAGTATGTGTTCGGAGCCCATGCGGAGCCTCGCTTTCGCCGCGAATCCCGTTCGCGCCACGAGAATAGTACACTTGGATTCAAGAATAGTAGAGAAATGCGAGCGGGTCGTTAGCGTCGCGTGAGATTTTCGTTAGAACGGGGGTTTCCGCGGCGCCTTCCGCGCGCGGCGGCGATCACTCGGAAAGCAGCTCCTCGAGTATCTCGACGGCGTCCCGCACGAGCTTCGGGCAGAGCGTGTCGAAGCTTCCCGCGCGCTTCGCCCGCTCGTACCCCTCGGGCGTGCCGATCTCGCAGCCGAGGAGGTCGCGGCACGCGACGGCGCCGTTTCGTTCCCCGAACCGCCTCATGAACTCCCGCGCCGCCCCGTACGCCGCCTCCTTCGCGTCCCTCTCGGACGGCCGGCCGCCGCCCCGCGCGAGACCGATCGCCATGAGCGCGCCCGTAACGGCGCCGCAGGCGCCGCCCGAGCGCGCCATGCCGCCGCCGAAGGCGCATGCCGTTCTCGCGGCCGTTCCGCCGTCGAGCCCGAACCGCGGCGCGAGCGCCGCGAAGACCGCCTGCGCGCAATTGAACCCTTCTCCGAATGCCGCCGCCGCCTCGTCGGGCGTACCCGTTCTCGTCACCGCTCGCGCCTCCCGCAATGAAAAAGATACTGGTCGGGGCGACTGGATTTGAACCAGCGACCTCTTGCGCCCAAGGCAAGCGCGCTAGCCTGACTGCGCCACGCCCCGACCCGTTTCGCCGGACGATTCGTCGAAGCCGCCGCCGCGTTTCCCGCCGGCGACTTCCCCGTAGATACCCATGATCCGCTCGTAGTGGGCGTCACGCCCGTAGAGGCGTTCGGCCTTCTCCCTTCCCCGCCGCCCCATCTCCTCGCGCGCCGCGCGGTCGGCGAGCATGCTCCGAAGGCGGCCGGCGAGCGCGTCGACGTCCCCCGCCGGGAAGAGAAGCCCCGTCGCGCCGTCGTCCACCATCTCCGGTATGCCGCCGAGGTCGGAGGCGACGACCGGCTTCGAAGACGCCATCGCCTCCATGATCGCGAAGGGAAGGTTCTCGTACCAGCGCGACGGCAGAACGACGAACTGAGACTCGGCCACGAGGCGACGAAGCTCCTCGCCGCTCCTGTGGCCGGCGAACTCGACCCGGTCCGTGCCGAGCTCCCGGACGAGGGCCCTGAGATCCCCCTCGACCGGCCCCTCGCCGACGATGACGAGGCGTCCCCTGTCGAGCTTCGAGACGGCCCGGACGAGATGGTCGAGCCCTTTCTCGTGGAGAAGCCTCCCGATGTACACGAAGTAATCCTTCTCGGGCAGCGCGCGATACGAGTCGAGATCGACGAAATTCGGGACGACGGCGATGCGGGCGGGATCGAAGCCGCCCTCGGCGAGCTTTCGCTTGAGAAACGCGCTCGGCGCGACGAAGCGGTCGATCCGCGACGGCACGCGCGCCGCGCGGTCGTAGAGCGTCGTGATCGCCGCGACGAGGCTCGCGGGGAGGCTCCCTTTCTTGCAGCGGCGGAGCACGGCCTCGTAGAAGCGGTTCGGGAGGCAGCGCTCGCAGATCTCCCCGCCGCGGAGAAACGACGTGTTCGGGCACACGAGCCGGAAATCGTGGAGCGTCCAGACGATGGGGACGCCCCGCGCGCG
>DHHN01000108.1:3656-4010 GCA_002403295.1 bacterium UBP1_UBA4771
ACGCTCCGCGCGAGCACCCGCCACGCGGCGCCGGGGGAGCGCCGGGCGAGCAGCGCGGGAAAATCGATCTCGCTCACGAAATATCGAGCGTAGGGCGTCGGAAGATTGTTCGCGGTCTCCATGCCGAACGGAACGACCTCGTGCCCGCGTTCCTCGAGAAGCTTCGAGAGACCGAGCATGTAGGTCGAGTCTCCGCCCCGTTGGTAATAAAAGGTTTGCACCATGAGAACGCGCATCGTCTCCCCGTCCCGGCGGCCGCCGCGATCCGCACCCCGGAACGCCGCCCCGCGCGAACCTTACTCTAACGGAAACCGTCAGTTATCGCAAAGAAAATGCGAAATTGACAATGGCCGC
>DHHN01000108.1:4167-7425 GCA_002403295.1 bacterium UBP1_UBA4771
TATACATCGGCAAGAAAGCCCTCGTGATCGGCCCGAACGACATCGACGTCGAGATATCGGGATCCGCGTGGACCAAGAAACCGTTCGTCGAGAGCATCTCCATACAGAGCGACGAGACGACGATCTATCCGCTCGTCGACGACGTCGGGGCCATCATTTTCCAGAACGCCTACAGCCTCCAGATCAACGACATCAGCATCAAACAATGCGACAGCCTGGAGTTCGGCGAGGGGCTCCTGTCGAAGACCCAGGTCCTCTCCCCGGGAACGGCGAAGCTCATCCAGCTCGACGAAGGCTGCTGGGACATCCTCGTGAACTACGGGCGGGAACAGCTCCTCGACACCGTGACGGGCATACCCGACGCCATCGGACAGGTGATCCGCATCTCCTGGATTCCCGGTTACACGTACCAGCCGGGCGGGCGGGCCGACAAGCTGCCCCGGTAGGCGGCACGAACAACCCATCGACGGAGGAATGACTTGAAGATCGCGAAAGCACTATCGTCCATCGCCGCCGGCGCGCTCCTGTGCGCCGCGCTTCCCGCCGCCGCGTTCTCGCAGGCGACACGGAACCAGTACGTCGCGGACTTCGGCGCGGGCTTCTCGCAGGCGACCGTCCGGAAGGCCCAGATGGGACTCGCATGCCTCGACCTCCAGGTCGGCAAGATGCTCACGAACAACATATCGGTCGGCCTCTCGACCGGTTTCGACGTCTGCTCGTTCCGCGCCGTCGACTACCCGGCCGGCGGAACCGTGTACGAGCGTCTCGGCGTCATTCCGATCCTCGCGAAGGCGCGGTACTACATCAACATCGCCCCCCTCACCCATATCTACGCCTCGGTCGCCGCCGGCGCGTACCAGACCGTGCCGCACCTCAATACGACCCCGATCGGCGGCGTATGGCACGCCGGCATTCATCCCGGCGGCGCGGCGTCGGTCGGCTTCGACTACTATCTTTTCGGGATGAAGGGACTCGGCGCCGAGTTCGAATACAACTTCTTCGACTCCGATTCGGACGATATCTTCTCCTACTTCGCCGTGCGGCTCAAGTACTCCATGATCAAGAGGTAGCGCCGGGCCGCGCCGTCAGGCCCGCCGGAGCCATTTCAGGATCTCTCTCGCGTCGGGACGTTTCCCGTACATGAGGATGCCGACGCGGAATATCTTCGCCGCCAGCAGCCCCGCGCCGTAGATGCTCGCGAGGAGGATCGCGATGCTGAGCGCGATCTGCCACGCGGGAGGCATGAGGATGTTGATCCGCATGAACATGAGGATCGGCGCGAAGAAGGGGATCATCGAGAATACCGTCGCGAAGGCCCCCTCCGGGCTCTGCATGACCGCCATCGGTATCACGATCGTGAAGGCGAGGCACATCACGATCGGCGTCTGGAGCTGCTGCGCTTCCTGATCGGTGTTGCACACCGCGCCGACCGCCGCGAAGAGCGTCGAATAAAAGAGAAATCCGAGCAGATAGAAGAGCACGAAGAAGCCGAGCGTCACGGGGCTCAGGCTGACGACGCCGGCGAAGGCTCCCGTGCTGAGCGCATACGCCGAGATGCCGAGCCCGAAGACCGCCCAGATCGCGTACTGCGTGAGCCCGACGGCCCCGACGCCGACGATCTTCCCCGCCATGAGATCGAACGCCGTGAGGGAGGAGAGGAGCACCTCGATGACGCGGTTGTTCTTCTCGTCGATGATGCTCCGCTGGACCGCCATGCCCCAGAGGAGGATCGTCATGTAGAGCATCATGATGAAGATGAAGGTGGTGATGTACGTTTTCTCGAACTCGCTCGCCTTCTCGGCTCCCTTCAGCACCTGAACCGTCTCGATCTTCACGCGCCTGACCATCTCGCTCACCCGCGCGTAGTCGAGCCCTTGGGCGGCGAGGCGGCTGACGACGATCGTCTCGCTGAGCCCGCTCTCGATCCGCTCGATGGTGCGGATATTGCTCACCTTCTTGCCGAAGTACGTCGCCCGCCCCGCGTCCACGATGTCCGGCGGTATGACGAGATACCCCTCGATCGCCCCGGCCCGGACCTCGGCGTTGAGCCGCTGTCTGACGCCGTCGAGATCCGTCTCCGACGCCGGCACCGCGCGCAGCGAGAACATGCGCGCGCCGTTCGGGAGCGTATCGTCGAGCGCCGCCGCGAACTGCTCGAAGACGGCGCCCGAGAGATCGACGACGGCGAGATCCGTGCGCCCCTCGGGGGCGTGCTGAAAGAGGAGCCCGGGCACGATGATCATGGCGCCCATGAGGAGCGGGCCGAGGAGCGTGCCGATGAGAAACGAGCGCTTTCGCACGCGCTCGAGGTATTCGCGCTTAGCGACCGTCAGCAGCTTCATCGGACACCTCACCCCCTTCCGCCCTGATCTGCGCGATGAAGATGTCGTGGAGCGACATCTCTCCGATCTCGAAACGCTCCACCCGTCCGCCCCCGAGGGCGTGGCGGAGCATCGCGTTCGTATCGGCGCCCTCGCGCAGCGTGATCGAGTAGTCCTGGCCGAAGGTCCGGACGACTTCGACGTCCGGATGCCGCGCGAGGTGCTCCCGCGCGCCGGAGAATCGCATGGTGATCACGTTCTTGCTGAAACGCATCTTGAGGTCGGAGAGCCGCCCCTCGAGCACCGTGCGCCCCTTGTTGATGAGGCAGATCCGGTTGCAGAGCTTCTCGACCTGGTCCATGAGGTGCGTCGAAAGGATGATGGTGCGCCCCTCGCGCTGCAGCTCCTCGATGATGTCCTCGAGGAGCTGCGTATTGATGGGATCGAGCCCCGAGAAGGGCTCGTCGAGGATGACGAGCTTCGGATCGTGCAGGACGGTCGAGATGAACTGCACCTTCTGCGCCATCCCTTTCGAGAGCGACTCGACCGTCTTGTCCGCCCACCCGCCGAGCCCGACGCGGTCGAGCCAGCGCCGGCCCCGCTCGGCGGCCGTCGACGCGCTCACGCCCTTGATCTCCCCGAGGAAAACGAGGTGATCGAGCACCTTCATCTTGCGGTAGAGACCCCGCTCCTCGGGCAGATAGCCGATGCGGTCCTTGAGCCGCTCGCTCATGGGCTCGTCGAAGACGCGCACCTCGCCGTCGTCGGGCTGCATGATGCCCATGATCATGCGGATCGTGGTCGTCTTCCCGGCGCCGTTCGGGCCGAGGAGCCCGAAGATGCCGCCGGGCTCGACCGTGAGCGACAGGGAATCGACGGCGGTCACGCCGTCGTACCGCTTGGTGACGTTCACGAGCTGGAGCACGCCGCCTCCTCC
>DHHN01000108.1:7493-8298 GCA_002403295.1 bacterium UBP1_UBA4771
GGGTCGTAGCCGAAACCGTTCTCCCCGCGCGGCGAGCGCGCGATGCGGCCGTGGAGAATTCCCTCGGTCCAGAGCCCCGGCCCCGACGCTCCGGGCGCCGGATAGAGAACGGCGACGCAGCGAAATCGCGCTCCGCGCCGCTCGTCCGGCACGTCCGCGAGCTCCTCGAGGAGCCTGCGCCAACGGTCCGCGTCCGCGAGTCCGGGGCCCCCGTACCGCGCCGAGCGGACCCCCGGGGCGCCGTCGAGGGCATCGACCTCGATGCCCGAATCGTCCGCGAGCGACGGATATCCCGTCGCCTCGTGCGCGGCCCTCGCCTTGGCGAGGGCGTTCTCGAGAAACGTCTCGCCGTCCTCGGCGGGCTCCGGAAACGCCGCGGCGTCGCGCGCGTCGAGGAGGACGGCGTCGAGATCCGAAAGTATGCCGCGGATTTCGCTGATTTTGCCCGCGTTCCGCGTGGCGAGCACGATCTTCGCGGTCATGCCCCGCCCCCGTTCACGAGCACCGCCTCGAGATCGACGCGCTCGACGCGATCCATCGGGCGGCGCAAGAACCGCTCCCCCACTTCGCGGAACAGGTAGGGGATATCCGTCACGTACACGGTGATCCGGCCGGGACGGTCGAGATCGCTACGGAGACCTTCCGCCGCGAGCACGCGCTCGACCTCGGCGGCGGTTTCCTGCGCCGAATCGACGAGGGCGACACCTTCCCCCACGACGCGCGATATGACGCTCTTGATGACCGGATAGTGCGTGCAGCCGAGAACGAGCGCGTCGGCCCCGAACTCCTTCATCGGGTCGAGATA
>DHHN01000108.1:8414-9199 GCA_002403295.1 bacterium UBP1_UBA4771
TCCTCGTGGCCCGCGCCGCGGCGCGGGCGCCGGGGAGCAGCACGCCGACGATCGGCAGATCCTCCTCCTCGACGAGGCGCGGGAGCGCGTTCGAGGAGGCGGTGTTGCAGGCGATCACGATCATCTTCACGTTCTTGCGCTTGAGAAAGGCGAGGTTCTCCCGCGAGAAGCGGAGCACCGTCTCCGGGCTCTTCGTGCCGTACGGGAGGCGCGCCGTATCGCCGAGGTACACGATGTCCTCGTTCGGCAGCCGCATGAGAAGCTCGTGCACGACGGTGAGCCCGCCGATGCCCGAGTCGAACACGCCGATCGCCTTGCGGCCCTCGCCGGCCGCTCCGTTCGTTTTCCCTTCGCTCATCCTATCGCCATTTCTTCACGTCGATCGGCTTGTCGATCGCGTAGTGCCCCGCGAGCGATTCGATCGTTCCGCCCTCGATGAGGAACTGCACCCTTTCCACCTGCGGGAAATTGGCCGAGATCGTCCTGAAAATGGCGCCGATCGTGTAATATTCCCCGGCGCTTCCGCCCGGATGGTTGTCCGCGAAGGCGCGGTTGAAATCGAGGAACAGCGTCTGCGTGTCCTCGACCCAGAAGACCTGGCGCAGATCCGCGCCCTCCGGCATCACATTCACCTTTTTCGAGTCGGTCGAGCCCGCGATGAGCTCGCCGATGACCGTCTTGACCGAGCTCTCGAGGCTCTGCGCCGCCGGCACCTCCCGCGTCTCCGCCGCGAATCCGTCGGCCCCCGCGCGGCCGAAGTGCAGCGTGACGCTGCGGGTCTCGCC
>DHHN01000108.1:9322-12256 GCA_002403295.1 bacterium UBP1_UBA4771
GGACTGAAACGCGCGCACCGCGCCGACGATCGCCTCGACCACCCGGTCGCGGAACTCCACGCTCTGGAGCAGCCGCTCTTCTTTCGGATTCGAGAGGAACGCCGTTTCGACGAGAACTCCCGGCATCGCGAGCCCCCTGAGCACGTAGAGCCCCGCCTGCTTGACGCCGCGGTTGCGGATGCTGAGCGTCTTCGCCATCTCCCGCTGGATCATCTCGGCGAGATCGCTGCTCTCGTTGATGTATTCGTTCTGGGCCATGTCCCAGAGTATGAAATCGATATCCGCGGCGCTCTCGTCGGGCGCTCCCGCGGCGATGCGGCCCGCCGTGTTTTCCTCTCGGGCGAGCCGTTCCTCGTCGGCCGTCCGCGCGGGGGCGAGAAAAAACACCTCGAAGCCCTGCGCGTCGGGCGTATACCAGCCGTTGCAATGGATGCTGATGAAGAGCTGCGCCCGGGCCGTGTTCGCCGCCTCGACCCGATCCTCGAACGAAACGTCCACGTCCTCGGTGCGCGTCATGACGACGTCGACGCCGAGCTCCTGCATGAGCCGGTCGCGGAGTCCGAGCGCGATCGCGAGGTTGACGTCCTTTTCCATGACGCCGGACCGGCTCACGCGCCCCGTGTTCGTCCCGCCGTGGCCCGGGTCGACCGCGATCGTGCGCATCGGCTCGACGATGGCCCGACGGGCTCCCTCCGCCAGCATCTCGACCATCTTCTTTCCCGCGAAATCGGCCGGCGGGATTTCGGGAAGCGCGCCTCGCTCGAGAAAGAGCACGAGCCGGCGCGCCCCGCTCCCGCGACCGTCCGCCCCCGCCGTCTCGAACTCGACCTTGTAGCGCTTGACGCTCGTTTTGACGTCGAAGAAGAGGTACGCGTCGTGCTCCATCTGCTCGGCGCGGACGCGGTTGAGGAGCCCCTTCCCTTCCGGGATCGAGAACTGCACCGGATCGAGCCGTCCGCCGTAGATCTTGAGCCGGAGAAGCCCCGGCGTCTCGCTGTCGATATGGTAGAGGAGCTCCTCGGCGAGCTCGAGCGACGCGCGCGTCCCCGCGCGGTCGTCCGAGATGCCGATGCCCGTGACGTTGTACTCGGGGACCCCGATCGAGAGCAGGAGTCGCGTCCGGTCGAGCGCGATCTTCTCGGCCGCGCGCGGGGCGAGGATGTCCGTGATGAACTCGAGGGGAATCATGACGGCGCCGTCGGCGTACCGGACGGGCACGCGGAGCATCACGGGCGTCTCGTCCACCATGACGACACGGGTGTCGATCGTGAAGAGGTAGCGGCGGGCGCCGATCCGGAGCACGAGCTTGCGGTTCCCGGGGTTCCAGAATTTCGTCGCCTTGAAGATGCGCGCGAGGTCGAACGCCGAAACGAAGAGCTCCTCGCTCTCGCGCTCGATCCGCTCGAGCGGCACGTCCTCGGTCGATCTCCCGTCGCTGTAGACGACGCCGAGGCTCTTCGCCGCGGGGGCGGCGGCGGCGTCCCGCGCGCCGAGGCACGCGACCGCGCAGAGAATGACGAACGATATGCCGGCGATACGCTTCACTGTTCCCGCCCCGCGTCCCGCCCGAAGGCGGGCGCGCGCTACTTTCTCCGCTCCCGTTCCTTTATCTCCCGCTGGAGGTCGCGATCGGCGTCCCGCTCGGCGATGGCGCGGCGCTTGTCGATATCCTTCTTGCCGCGGGCGAGACCGAGCTCGACCTTCACCCTTCCCGCGTCGTTGAAGTAGAGCCGAAGCGGCACGATCGTGAAGCCCTTCTCCTGAAGCTTGCCGTAGAGCCTTCTCAGCTCCTTCTCGTGCACGAGGAGCTTTCGCGTCCGCGTCGGCTCGTGGTTGGAGCGGTTGCCCTTCGAGTACACGCTGATGTGCGCGTGGTGGAGCCAGAGCTCGCCGCTCTCGATGGCGGCGTAGGAGTCCTTGAGGTGGGCCGTGTTCTCGCGGAGCGATTTCACCTCGGTTCCGACGAGCGCGATGCCCGCCTCCATCGTTTCGACGATGTTGTAATCGTGGCGGGCCTTCCTGTTCGTGCAAATGATCTTCATGGCGTCGCGCCGCGGGGACGCACTCACCCTCCGGCGGCCGGATGCGCGCGCGCGCCGCGCGAGGACCCGGTCCGATTCACGCGAAAACTATCAGGAACCCCCCCGATGCGCAAGCAATTTTGCCCCGCGCGCCGGGCGCTATCGCGATGCGCGCGCGGCGGTTTCGCGCTTGCGGCGGGTCCGGGGATGTACTATCTATTGCGTTGGGTCTTTTCCCTGGAGCGATCGATGACGACCGAATCGGCGAAACCGGCGGCGAGCCGCGAAAAAAGGAAAGCCACCTACCTTCCCCGCCTCATGCCGGCCGGCGCCGCCTTCATTCTCCTCATGATCCTCGTATCGGTGCTGCGGGACGAACGAGCGGAACGGGCCGCCGCCCCGGTCGTCGAGCCACCGCTCTCCATGGCGGTGTATGCGACCGAATTCGCCCGCCTCGACAGCCTCGCGAACGAGGGGCTCCGCCTCTTCGGGAGGCGGGAGTACGAGCGCGCCGGGCGTTTCCTCGCGGAGGCGCATTTCCACTGGGCCGTCATGACGAGGGAGGGCCGCGCGGAACGCTACCCCGAAGACCTGCGATTCTATCTCGGGCTCGCCCACTTCTACCGGGGCCGACCGGCGCAGGGCGCTCCGCTCATCGAGGAAGAGGGTCGGGAGAACCCCTTCGAGGGGAAATATCCGTGGTACCTCGCCCACGCGTATCTCGCTCTCGGGCGGAAGGACGAGGCGCGGGCCGAGCTCGAGCGCGTCGTCGCGATCGGAGACGCCTTCGCCGGCGAGGCCCTCCGCGAGCTCGATCGGCTCCGGGAGCCGGCGCCCCCCGAAGACGCGCGCTAGACGAAATTGCCCCCCGCGACCGGAATCGATCCCGGGCCGCGCCCGGGGCCAGCCGGAG
>DHHN01000108.1:12277-15188 GCA_002403295.1 bacterium UBP1_UBA4771
GGCGCGGCCGCCGCGCAGCACCTCGACGCCGCCGACGCCGCCGGAGCTCTCCATGCGGAAGAAGCGGATCTCCGCGGGGAGGGTCTGCCACGAGCGGGTGTCGGCGCGGTCCACGGCCGAGAAGAGCTTCCCGGCGGCGTCCACCACCCACTTCCCCTTGTCGTCGTCGTCGAGCGCCGTCTGCGCGGCGACCTTGAGCGAAGTTCGAAGCGCCGCCTTGAACAGCGTGCGCGGCAGCTCCCTGTCGTACGCCGCCTGCGCCGTCGCCTCGATGTCGTCGAGCGGCTTCATCTCGCCGGCGTCCATGCCGTTCACGACGAGGCGGCAGCTCCCGTCGTTCCGCGGCTGCTTCACGAGCCGCGGGAAGGCGAACGTGAAGAGAACGCCCGGGCGCTTGAGATCCACGTATCCCAACCCCGCCATGCTGAAGATCCGCGGCCCCTCGACCCCCGGCAGGTAGAAGAAACCGGCGAGAGCGCCCCCCTCCTTCTGCAGGTAGCCCCGGATCTCGGTCGATACGAGGACCGGGGCGCGGGCGACCTCGGCGAAGACGATGAGCTCGGGACTCGCGGGAGAGATCACGGGGGGTTCGAATCCGGGACGCGCCCGCGCGATCGCTTCGTATTCGATGCGGGCGTCGTCGGCGAGCCCCTCGATCTCGTACATGACGGCGGCGAGGTAGCGGGCGAACGGCACCTCGAGCGCCGCGCGGTCCTCCTCGGAGAGGTCGCCGAGGTACCGGCCGAGCCGTTCGACGAGGCGGTTCCGCTCGACGAACGCGCCGGCGGGATCCCCCTTCATCCAGTAGGCGAGGCAGAGATACGCGTTGATCATGATCTTTTCGTGGGCATCGGGCTGGTACTCGCCCATCGTCGGGTTGAGGACGAGGCTCTTGAAACTCTCGGCCGGCGAGATCGTCTTCTCGATCTCGAGGAAGCGCCGTTCGGCACGCTGCAGATCGACGATCGCCGAATCGTAGCGCCCGGCCGCGAAGTTCGCCTTGCCGCGTTCGACGAGAAGCAGGCTCACGTCGCGATCCGAGGCCCCGTCGACGAGCTTCGTGAGGCCCGTGAGCGCGGCGTCGTAGCGGCCGTCGTAGTAGAGATCGCGCGAGGCCTGCATGCGCGAGGTGTAGGTCGCGCAGCCGGCCGCCGCGAGAAGAACGACGGCGCAGAGGGCTATTCGCATGCGTTGTTCCCTCATGCGGCCGAATGCGTCAGCGGAACGAGCCCCGCTTCGTCACGCGCTTGAACTCGACCTCGTCGGTCCACTTGATGAGGAGCGTTTCGACCTCGAAGATGTTCATCGTGACGTTCACGTAGTTGATATTCTGGCGCCCCTCGACGCGCCGGATGTTCGAGATCGTGCCGCGGAGCACGTGCTTCGCGCCGACGAATTTGCCGATCCGCGCCGCCTTCGAGTTGTCGTAGAGGTCGGACGCCTGCAGGTTGAGCTGCTCGAGCGCCATGTCGAACGCCTGATCGTCGACGAACTGCGCGAGCCCCTCGTTCACCATGCGCGTGCGGATCTTCTCGAGGATGAGCCGCGTGTTGATGTGCTCGTCGGTCTTGTTGAGAAGCTCCTTCGCGAGGAGCATGACGGGCTTCTGCCCGGCGGTGGCCGCCGCGTACTGCTGGAAGAAGCCGTTCGAGGCGATCGAGTTCATCATGCCGTCGGTGATGCGCTGGAGATCGGCGCTCGCGAAGTCCGAGGTCTCGGCCTTGTCCGTCGCGATGTCGATCTCCTTCGTCTTTTGGCCGCCGCAGCCGGCGACGAGCAGAAACGCGAGAAGAATCACGATACCCTGCCGCATGGAGCAACCTCCTTATTCATCGGGATCTCCTTCGAATCGACGCCTTTCGCGTTCGACGCGCCGCATAGTACCACACGGCCTCTCCGCCGCACAACCCCGCAACGCGGCCGCCATGCAACCCGGCGGCCGGCCGGGCGGCCGGTCCGGCCGCGGGCCCGGCCGCCTTGACAATCGCCTAAATTTCGATTATTCTGAGGCTTTGCGAGCCGAGTCATGCCTGAGTGGTGGAACTGGTAGACGCGCTGCGTTCAGGGCGCAGTGGGGATTCCCCGTGGGGGTTCAAATCCCCCCTCAGGCATTTTTCTTTTTCGCTGCGGGAGGGTTTCGATGGAGATCACGGTGAAATTCCCCGGGAACAGGCGGGTCGACGCCGAGCTCCGCGGCCTCACGATATCGACCGACCAGCCCGAAAAGGCGGGCGGCGAAAACTCCGCGCCGACGCCGTTCGAGCACTTCCTCGCCTCGATCGCGACCTGCAGCGGCATCTACGTCCTCGACTTCTGCCGGAACCGCGGGATTCCGCTCGATAACGTGCGGCTCATCGAAAAGGTCGTGCGGAACCCCGAAACGCATATGGTCACGGACGTCACGATCTCGATCGAGGTGCCGGCAGATTTTCCCGACAAGTACCGCGACTCGCTCATTCGCGCGGTCGACCTCTGCACGGTCAAGAAGCACCTTTTCGCCCCGCCGCGTTTCATGATAGAGGTTGTGAAAGCGGGCTGACCGGCGTTGGGCTCGACCGTTCGCGCGCCGGGCGGCCCGATCGACATGGCGGATAGAATCTTCATAACGGGCGCGGCGGGCAAGACCGGCCGCGCGCTCCTCGCCCTGCTCGCAGGCGACCCGGCCTTCGCGGGCGCGCGGATCACGTGCCTTTCCCGTCCCGGCAGCCCGTGCGAGGCGCTCCTGCCGTTCGGCGTGCGCATCGCGGGGGGCGACGCGTCGAAACCGCGGAGCCTCGCCAAGGTCTACGGCGGCGAGGAGATCGTCATCCACCTCTCCTCGATATTTCACACGGGCGCCGTGCTCGAGGCCTGCCGCGGCATGAAACGCCTCGTCGCCGCGAGCTCGACCCGTCTCTTCTCGAAATCGTGG
>DHHN01000108.1:15305-15726 GCA_002403295.1 bacterium UBP1_UBA4771
CCCGTGCACGTCGACGATCTCGCCTCGTGCATCGTCGCCGCGCTCAAGACCCCGGCGAGCCTCGGCAAGACCTACAACGTCCCCGGCGGAAGCGCCCATTCGCTGCGAGAGATGATCGAGATGATCGCGGCGGCGCTCGGGAAGAGGGTCTCGACCGTTTCGGTGCCGCTGCCCCTCGCCGAAGCGGGGGCCGCGCTCGCGGCGGTCGCCGGCCGCCGCTTCGCCCGCGGCGCGGAGCAGATCAGGCGGCTCCGCGAGGATAAGCGCTTCGATTACACCGAAGCCGCGCGCGACCTCGGCTACTCGCCGAGGACCTTCGCGGAGGGCCTCTCCCTGCTCGTCGGCGCGATGTACCCCTCCCTAGGCGAAGCGCGGCGTTCTCCGCACGCATGAGCGGCGGCGCGAGAGCCGCGGCGCCCCC
>DHHN01000151.1 GCA_002403295.1 bacterium UBP1_UBA4771
ATTTCCCTCAGATGCGTGCGATTCAGCGGATGTTCGAGACTGAGATCGAGGAGCTCGAGCGCACGCTCGAACGCCTTGCGGCTGTACTCGGCGTTGTTCTTCGCCCGCCAGGAGAGGGCGCGCTCGACTTCCCCCCCGATGTTCGCCATGCGCTCGAGGAGAGGCATCTCCTTCCACCGGCCGGCGGCGAGATCGCGGTGTTGAACGCTCATCGCCGAATCCTCTTCGCGACGACCTCGAGTATCCGCGCACGCATGCGCTCGTTCTCGACGCCGCGGCTCGTATTGCCCTGCGAGGGGCGCATGTTGATCATCGAATCGAACTCCACGAAATCGTCGCCCGCCATCTCCGGATACAGATTGATTCCCCAGAGGTTTCGCTGGCTCGAACCATCGTCGATGAGAAGGGCTTCCAAATCCGCATGAAGCTCCCCATCGACCGCGAGAAGCTCCCGGTCGACGTCGACGACGGCCTTCACCATGTTTCCGAACATCCCGGCGGCCATGCGCTCGAGCTCATCGATCGCGATGCTGTTCGTGATTACTTCCACGGCGCTCAATTCTCTCCCCGGTTCGAACCGATGTTCCCGATTATAGGCGAACGGGGCGCCGCGGCAAGCGGTATTCTCGCGGATCGCGCCGCGTGCCTGCCCGGAAGAGCGGTCGACCCATCAGACGCCGACGGCCGCGGGCTTCGGCGATCCGACGGGGCGGCGGATCGTCTCGGGGGCGTTCGCTTTCTCCACGGCTTGCTCGTCGCTGACCGTTTTCGCCGCGACGAGCTCGTTCAGATGATCCTCGAGGAGCTGCATGCCGTACCGCTTGCCCGTCCGGATCGTCGAGGCGAGCCGCTATCCCTTGTCCGGATTCAGTTTGTCGACGTCGAGCTTCTCGATCTCTCCCTTGTAGTAATCGATCTGCGCCGGGAATTTCTTCATGAAGCCGCCCACCATCGAGGGCCAGGCGGATCCGCGGTACGTATTGTAATCCCTGATCGCGACCACCCAATCGTCGAGGGCGGTTTTGATCTCGTTGACGGAGACCTCCATGTTGCGCATGTTTTCCCGCGACGTCTCGGCGGCACGAAGCTGCGGGTACGCTTCGACCTGAATTCGGAACGCCATGGCCGCCCGGACGACGTCCGTCCCCGCCTTCGTGAGATCCTCGGTGCCCTTGCCCTCCGCCGCCGCCGTTTCGAACGCCTCTCTCGCCGCCTCGTAGCCGCTGCGCGCCTCCGTGACGGCCTTGAACGTCTTCGACTCGTGCTCCATGTACTGGTTCGCGATCTCCCAGACGCCCTTGATCTTTTCCGTGCACGTGTTGAGCGCCGCCGAATAGTGCGACTTGGCGCCTTCGACCCCCTGATAGCTCCGGTTGAGCTTGTTCCACACCCCGACGACCGACGATACGAGAGCTATCGCGACGATCACGAGCACGATCACGAGCACGAAGACGCCCGCCGATGATTGTTTCATGCCGGCTCCTTTCTCCGCTATTCCGATCCGCCGTAGATGCTTCTCAAAACCCTGTCCGTCCCGGCGATCAACGTCGAGACGCCCCTGTCGAAGTTGCCGAAATTGAAATACTCGACGGCCCCGTCCACGATCGGTCCGTAATCGACCGTTGTGAAGCGGGGCAGCCCCCTGCCGACCGATACGGTCAGTTTTTCGCGGGCGTCGGGCCGCACGAGCCACACGAGTCCCCGGTTGCCTCCCTCGGCGGCGAACCCCTTTTTCCCGAGTCCCAGCCGCCGCCCGTAACGAGTGGCCCACTCCTCGGGATGCTCGACGCCGGCGATCAGCACGACGACCACCTCGGCGATCCCGTCCGTCTTGAGCCGCTCCAGTATCGCGTCGCCCGACGCGATCGTCGAATCGGACAGCACGGCCGCCTTGTCGATCACCCACGAAGTTTCGAGCGGCGGGAAATCGGGATCGCCCTTCGGCACCGAATCGTTCCTGTCGTAGCGCTCGTCGCTTCCCGTGCACGCGGCAAGACACGCCACAAAGCATAGCAGGATCGACGCGATCCGTTTCACGATTCCCCCTCCTTCGCGCAGGCCGGGCATATGTGCTCCGTCTTCCTGCTGCATCCCGCCCCGCCCCCGCCGGCGCACGCGCAGGCGCAGGCGCAGCTCACGCAGGCGCAGGCGCAGGACATCGAAGACCCGCCGAACCCTCCCCCGCCACCGGTCGATCTCCGGCCTCCCGATCCACCCCCGCGGAAACCTCCGCCGCCGGGAATGCCGCCGTAGAACACCCTGCCGCCGGAATAGCGTCCCGCGCTCGAACGACGCGCCGTAATGACGACGAGCATCGAGATGACGAGGATGGCGAGAGCGATGACGACGAACGCCGTTGATCCGCCGGCGCCACGAGCTTTCCTGAGGTTCTCTGCAGCCATTCCGGCGGGAAACGACTCGGCGGGAAAGGACAGACGGATGGAAAAGCGCTCCCCGGGACCGAGATCGCGCGCTATCCAAACCATCTCGTCGCCCGCGACGAACGACGGCGGCGGATCGGCGTCGACCGTTCCGAGCCTCGCGAAGAACGTGACGCCCACGCGGAGCGTCTCGGTGACCGCGCGGTCGTACCAGCCGGGCGTGAATTCGAGCCCGTAGGTTTCCCCGTCGGCGTAAAACAGGCCTCTCTGAACGATCGAGAACGCGACCTCGAAGGTCTCTCCCGGCCGGTAATCCCTGTCGAGATCGATCCGCACCCCGCTCCAGCCCCCGCCGCCGGCCGGGGCGACTCTCTTTGCGGCGCCGCCGTGTCCCGTTATCTCGAATTTTCCGTTCGCCGTGCCCACGGTGATCCACGGAATATGCCCGCCGGTGACGAGCCATTTCTGGTAATACCGCGTCTCGACCGCGCCGTCCGAGCGGGGCGTCAGATCGACGACGTAATGCGCTATTCTATACGTGCCCGTGTCTCCCGCGAGGGACCGGCCCGCAATCGCGAGACTCGCCGCAAGGAGCACGATCAACCGTTTCGTCATGCGACCGCCCCCTTCCCGGCCCGGTTTCTCGACCGCGGAGACGGGTCGAGCGGGCATCCCCCGCCGCATGTCGTCTCGTATTCACAGCCGCGACATTCCGCGGGCAGCGATCGACGCTCCCGCAATTTCACGCACGCCGGGTGCCGCCAGATCGCATCCCACTCGTCGCGCAGGATGTTCCCCACGGGCTCGGGCCACGATTGGCAGGGGAGCACCGTGCCGTCGGGCTGGATCGTCATGTTGTGCGCCGCGGCCGAGCAGCTCTTGACGCCGAGACCGAGCGCCACGGGATCCACCCCGCGGTGATAGCACGTGGGAGAATACCACTGGAACGCGACGCCCAGCGCCGCGGCGGTTTCGCGCGCGGCGGCGAGCGTTTCGGCGAGCGTCGCGTCGTCGAGCCCGTTCTCCTTCCGGTGCTCCACGCCGTGACCGCTGCATATGAGCGTGTTGCAGGCGACGTTTTGCACTCCCATGCCGTGCAGCCATTTGATCGTTTCGACGAATGAGGCGGCGTTGATCCTTGTGAGCGTCGTGTTGGTCACGACCTGAAGCCCCGCGCCGAGAGCCTTCTCGATGCCCGCCGCGGTCCTCGCGTGCGAACCATCCGCGCACGTTATCCTATCGTGCACCGTCGCATCGAACGACTCGACGGTGACCTGCGCGTAATCGAGGCTCGCGGCGTGGAGCGCCGGCGCGAGCTCGCCGAGCTTCGTGCCGTTGGTGACGAGCCCCGTGACGAACTCGTCGGCCTCGCTCACGAGCTCCACGAGATCGTCGCGCAGCGCCGGCTCCCCGCCCGTGAAGACGATCTGTGGCACGCCCGCCTTCCACAGCAATTCATAGATCTTGACCCACTCCTCCATGCTGAGTTCCGGGCCGGCGCGTCTATCTCCGACGTAGCACTTCCCGCATTTCAGGTTGCAGCGGTACGTGACCGCGAGATCCATGCGCGCCGGCGCGCGCCATTTGCCGTACCGTATCTCCCGCGCGGAGAGCCCCGCCTCGGCGGGGCACGCCCCCGCGGCGACGCTCATCAGCGTGCCGAAGAGCCTGTTGAGGTCCTCGACGATATTCTCACGCCCGACCGGGCGAGCGACGAGGGGGAATCCCCGGGAATATTTCGCGGCCATCCTGTCCACGACGTAGTCCATAACGGCCTTCGACTCGTCCCCGTCGCCTTGCTGATGGAGCCACATCGCCTCGATGAGATGCGCGACGAACTCCCCGGCCGTCCGGTCGAGCACGATCGGCGGCTGCCTGCCGTCGATCCACAGATAGTCGTCCCGCAGCGGATCCTTGCGCCGCAGATGAAACCGGTGGCCGTTGATCGTGGCGTGCATCACGCCGTCGTCCCTGAATTGAGGTTTTCTTTCCACCCGCGCTCTCCCTCTCGCTTCAATCCGCGCGTCCGCGGCGCGACCTCCGAATTGCGATAGCCGATTCTATTCCAAATCAGGTAGTATGTAAATCGTCGAAGAACCGTGAAAATCGCTTTGACTGGAGGTGCCACGATGAAGATGCATGCGGTTGTTCTGGCCCTTCTCGTTCTCTGTTTCGCGTCTGCTTCCACGGCGCAGGGGTACGACGCGCTCGTCCGGGACGCCGAGGTCAAGATCGCAGCCGGGAAATGGGAAGAGGCGCTCGCCCTCTACGAGCGCGCGTTCAAGACCGGCGAGTTCAGCCACAACGACTTTTACAACGCGGCCTGCGCCGGCGCCCGGCTCGGCAAGATCGAAACCGCCTACTCGTATCTCTTCAAGGCGATCGATACGGGCTTTCTCGACAAGGCGACCCTCGCGAGCGACGCGGACCTCGAAAGCCTGCACGGCGGGGGGACGTGGCAGGCCGTCATGGATTCCATTCAACGGAAAATGGCGTTCGTGGAGAAGGCTTTCCCCGAGATCCGCGCCGCGGGCCCCGTGATCGATCTCCCGCAACCGCGTTTCGACGGGGCGGTTTCCGTCGAGGCGGCGCTCAAGAACCGCAGATCGATACGCGAGTATCTCGCGAAGCCGCTCTCTCTCGCCGAGGTCTCTCAGATCCTCTGGGCCGCCTACGGAATCACGGCGACCCGCGAGAACATGCCGGCGTTTCTCCGCGGCGGGTTCCGGACGGCGCCGTCCGCGGGCGCCCGATATCCGCTCGACATCTACCTCGCGGCGTTCGACGTGGCCGGCCTTTCCGGCGGAGTCTATTACTACAAATCGGAGACGCACCAGCTCGTGCGGGTCGTCGAGGGGAACCCACGCTCGGCCTTGAGCGAGGCGTGTTTCGATCAGCCCCACTTCAAGACCGCGTCGGCGGCGATCGTCTACTCGGCGGTGTACGAGCGGTGCATGGTGAAATACGGCCAGCGCGGGCGCGACAGGTACGTTTGCATGGACCTCGGGCACTCGGCGGAGAACGTGTACCTTCAGGCTCACGCCCTCGAGATCGGCACCTGCGCCATCGGCGCCTTCACGGATCTGCGGCTCAAGAAGGCCGTCGGGATGACCCGCGAGGAGGAACCTCTCTACGTCATGCCGCTCGGGAAGGTGAAATAGCGCTCGGGCATCGACGGCGGCGGATCGAGAGGATTGAAAGCCGCGCGCGTCGCCGCGCCAATCGAGCTCCCCGCGCATAACAAGGGCCGGACCTTGACGGTCCGGCCCTTCGGCTGCCTCTATGCGGCTGATCGGATTAGAGACCCAGGTCGACCGGCAGCAGAACGGCGTCGATCACGTGGATAATGCCGTTGCTGGCGGAGATGTCGGCCGCCGCGATGTTTGCCGTGTTGCCTACAGCCGTGATGACGGCGGAAGTCGAAACGGTGAACGTCGCGCCTTCCAGGAGAGTTTCGATGGTGCGGAAACCCCGGCGCGGGACGACGCTGTTGGCGGCGCGGCGGCCCTCGGTCACGTGGTAACTGACCACGGCCTCGATGGTGCCTTCACCGAGCAACAGGTCGATTGCCGCAAACGGGCCTGCGTTCGCAAGAACGTCCGGGTCGAGAAGCGGAGTGACCGCCGTGACCAAATTGATAAAAGCCTGATCCGTCGGCGCGAAGACGGTGTACTGGTTCTTGTCGAGCAGGCCGGCGATAATCGCGCTCTCAGGATTTGTTTCGGCGATATACCCGACTGCGGCGAGAAGAAGGTTGAACCCGGCCGCCTCGGCGATCTCGGCTATGGTCTGGCTGCCGGGACGAAGCGCCTTGGAATTGCTCTCGGACCGAACCATCATAACTTTGTCGGCCGAAAACGTTTCGTCGATCGAAGTTGACTTCGCCGGGGCCGTCGCATTGTCCGAGCAGGCGGCGAGGCTCAGGATGCCCACAAGACCAAGAACCAAAAAAATGTTTCGCTTCATACCTGCACTCTCCTATACGTGAAGGTTTGTGACAGCGAGGGCACCCGCCTTTTCGAGCTCAACAGGTGCCCTATTAGGATTTATTCCTACTTGATAGATATTATCATATACCGGGGTGGCTGTCAATCCTTTTTCGAGGATAAAAATCAAAAATATTGGCTGTCGCGCGATTAATCGTGCCCGCCAAATACCCTCCGCAACAGGTCGGTCGTACGGGCGAGGGGATCCTGCCTGATCTTTTGCTCTTCCGTCGCGAGAACGGTGAAGAGCCCCGCGAGAGCCCGGTCGGTCACGTATTCATCCAGATCGACGAGACGTTGCGTACCCGCGAGGGGAAGGCTGTTGTAGGTCTCGGCGATCCGGCCGTAGACGCGCGAGACGCCGACCGATTCGATCTTTCGCTCGATGATGGGATGGAACCGGGTCCGCAGAGCGGCATGGGTTCGATCGCGGAAATACTCGGTCGCCGCGGTGTTCCCGCCGTTGAGAATCCCGAACGCGTCGGAAACGGTCATCCCCGTGATGGCGTTCCAGAAGATCTCGCGGGCTTCCGCGGCGGCGAGCTCTGCCGCTCGGTTCATGCCGGTCTCGAGCTCGTCCACCTGACCGCCGAGGCCGAGCTGGCGCATCGTCGACGCCGCCGATTGCAGCTGGTCGGGGAGAGCGATCCGGATCAGCTCGTTTCCGAGGTATCCATCCACCCGAGAGGTCGAGAGCACCGTGTTTTGCGTGCCGACCCGCAGCGCTTCCTTGATCCCCGCGATGACGGTCGGCTCGTCGAGCGGTCCGCCGCTCGAATCGTCCTTCAGCACCTCCCCGAGCCCCTCCTGCAGCGCCGCGCAACCGGCGGCGCCGAGGATCGATGCAGTCAACAACAATATATGAAGCGGTCTCGTGAGCTTCATTCCGTCCCCCTCTCGCTTGTCGGCCGGCGCTCGTGCCATCTGTCGCGACGAGCATAAACGATCGGTGCGGCCCGATCGCAGCAGATGCAGGCGTGTCATTTCAATTGATTCATTATGGCATGCATTTTTCTGGAGTCATCATCGTTCGCCAGCACGAGCAACACGTCTCCGTCCTGCAACGCGGTCGAACCGTCCGGGATAAAGAAGTGCTCCTTGCGGGTAACCAATATTATGAGAGCCTTTGGCGGAATGCCCAACTTCATGAGAGGTATGCCGGCGGCTTTGGAACCAAAAGGCACGATCATGTCGTTTAGCCGGGCGTCTATTCCTTCGTGCATTTCAAACTCGATGGGGCGTCGTTTCTTTGGGTGGAGCGGCGCATCTACCTTGAGAAACCTGGCTACATACGGGAGAGACGTTCCCTGCAGAAGCATCGAGGCGAGGACAACAAAGAATACAACATTGAATATGACATGAGAGCGAGGCGCGCCCAACAGCAGCGGAAACGTGCCTAGGATAATCGGAACGGCGCCACGCACGCCTACCCAGGAAACCATGATTTGCGACAGCGGCCGGAATTTAAAAGGAATGAGACAAAGAAACGTGGCGATTGGCCGCGCCGCGAACATCAGGATGGCGGTAATGAGCAACCCTGGCGCGAATACTCGCATGAGCTCCGAAGGGAACACCAAAAGACCCAGGGTCAAAAACATCGTTATCTGCATCAGCCAGGCAAGGGCTTCATGGAAGCCCTTCAGTGATTTCTTGTGAACGAACTCATTTTTGTTCATTAAAAGACCCATGAGATATACCGCCAGAAAACCGTTGCCTCTGGCGAAGGATGTGATCGCGTATGTTAAAAGCACAAGGCTTATGGTCAGCACCGGATACAACCCCGCGTATTCCAGTTTCATTCGATTGATAATCGCGAGACCGGCCTTTGCCATGAGGTAACCCGCTATTACCCCGATGCCCATGTCCAGCGCGAATGCCGGCAACAGGCTCAAGAGAGAAGAGTGCTCTCCTAATAGTATCCCCAAGAAGCCCACGGTAAGAAATACCGCCATCGGATCGTTGCTGCTGGATTCGAATTCCAGAAGCGGTTTGAGCTC
>DHHN01000004.1:0-745 GCA_002403295.1 bacterium UBP1_UBA4771
TTCTCGCGCATCGGCGACATCATACGATGACCGTCCGGTTCTTCGCCGGGATCCGTTCATCCCGTCCATCCGCCTGCTCGACCTCTTTCTTGACAATCGGGCGCCGACCCCGTACATTCAATTGAAATGTAGCAGTCGAGCATGGAGAGTGCTATTTCATGAGCGAAAAAAACGTCATATCTGCCGATGAAATAAGGATCTTGCGCAACGTGATCGACATCTTCGTCGAGACCGGCGAGCCGGTGAGCAGCCGGATGATCAAGTCCCATTTCGGGCTGGATGAGAGCACCGCGAACATCCGCAAGATTCTCCACCGCCTCGAGACTCTCGGCTATCTCTACAAGCCGCACGTCTCCGCGGGGCGGGTTCCGAGCGACAGCGGGTATCGCCTCTACGTCGACGGCATCCGGGCGTTCGGTCCGCCGAGCCGCATGCTCGCCGAGCGGATCCGCACGAAGATAGGGCAGGACTGGCGCGACGTTCGCGAGCTCATGGCGGCGACCTCCCGGCTTCTGAGCGACGTCACCGACTACATGGGGCTGACGATGGGCGTCGTGCAGGCGCATCGGATCATCGAGCGCTTCGAGATCGTTCTGCTCGAGGGCCGCGCCGGGCTCGTCGTCCTGACGCTCCTTCCCGGCGATGCGCGCAAGGTCCACGTGCGGTTCGACCGGGAGTATCCGCCGTACATCGTCGAGAGCGCGGGCAGGATGATCAACGAGCGGATCGCGGGACACGAGCTCGA
>DHHN01000004.1:812-4672 GCA_002403295.1 bacterium UBP1_UBA4771
GGCATCGAACGGCGCGGCGACAGCCTCGAGCTCAGCAATCCGAAGATCCTCCAGAGCTTCGTCCGGCTCATGGGCGAGCGGAATATCATGCTCGGCGTTCTGAAGAACCGGCTCGACGACGACGTTTCGGTGACGATCGGGCGCGAGAACCGCATGCGCGAGCTCGAGGACTTCGCGATCGTCACGCGGCGCTTCAGAACGGCCGATTGCGGCGGAATCGTCGGCGTGCTCGGTCCCATGCGGATGCCGTACCGCCTCGTTCTCTCGCTTCTCGATACGACCGTCGAGGAGCTCACGCATATACAGATCGGCGAATAGCGACCGGCCTTCGAGGAGGATGGTTTCGTGGAGCAGGAAAGAAACGACGTCGCCCCGGAGAAGGACATCGAGGCCGGCGCGGATCATCCGGCCGAGCCCGCGATCGAAACGGACGGCGGTCCGGGCGTCGAGAGCGGCCGGGAAGAGACGGTCGTGGCGGAGCGCGTGCAAAAGCGCACGAAGCGCGAGAGCCGCAAGGAGTTGCTCGAGCATCTTCATAAAAAGAGCTCGCAGCTCATGGCCCTCGACAAAGAGGTAAAAGACGTCACGCAACAGCTTATAAAAAAAGAAGATAGGCTGTTACGGCTCGCGGCCGAGTTCGAGAACTATCGCAAACGCACCGCTCGGGAATGGGAATTGCTTCAAAAGAGGGCGAACGCCGATCTCATCAAGGAAATCATGGGCGGGATCGATAACTTCGACCGGGCGTTCGCCGTTCTCGGCGGCACGGATGAGGCCCTCCAGGAAGGGCTGAAGCTCATTCACGCGGGGCTCATGGACATACTCAAGAAGGCCGGCGTGAAGGAGATGGAGGCGTTGGGAGCGAAGTTCGATCCGCAGTACCACGAAGCCGTCGGTGAGATCGACGGCGGGGACGTCGGGGAAGGGTGCGTCGCGCAGGTCGTGCAAAAAGGGTATCTGCTGTACGACGAGATNNTGGGGAATATCTCAATCTAAAGGGGTCCGTACCATGGCAAAAGTAATCGGCATCGATCTGGGAACGACGTACTCGTGCGTCGCCGTGATCGAGGGCAACGAACCGGCCATCATTTCGAACCCGGAAGGGGGACGAACGACTCCCTCCGTTGTCGCGATCGCGAAGAACAACGAACGGCTCGTCGGTCAGCTCGCCAAGCGCCAGGCCATCACCAATCCCGACAATACCGTCTACTCGATCAAGCGTTTCATGGGACGCCGCTTTTCGGAGGCCGGGGACGAAGTCAATCGCGTCTCGTACTCGATCAGCAAGGGCAAGGGCGACGAAATTCTCATACAGCTCAAGGATCGCAGCTATCAGCCGCCCGAGATATCGGCCATGATTCTGCGGGCGCTCAAGCTCTCGGCCGAGGAGTATCTCGGCGAGGATGTCGTGCAGGCCGTCATCACGGTGCCGGCGTATTTCAACGACGCGCAGCGGCAGGCGACGAAGGACGCCGGCCGGATCGCCGGACTCGAGGTATTGCGCATCGTGAACGAGCCTACGGCCGCGGCCCTCGCGTACGGCCTCGACAAGAAGAAACCCGGCAAGGTGGCCGTGTACGATCTCGGCGGCGGCACCTTCGATATCTCGATCCTCGAGCTCTCCGACGGCGTGTTTCAGGTCAAATCGACGAGCGGCGATACGCTGCTCGGCGGCGACGATTTCGATCGCGTCATCCAGGATTGGATCGTCGGCGACTTCAAGGCGAAGAACGGCATCGATCTGTCGAGCGACCGGATGGCGATGCAGCGAATCCGCGAAGCGGCGGAAAAAGCGAAGTGCGAGCTTTCGACCGTTCACGAGACGAATATAAACCTGCCCTTCATACACGCCGACAAAGATGGTCCGAAGCATCTCGACATGGTGCTGACGCGCGCGACGATGGAGAAGCTCGTCTATCCGCTCGTCCAGCGCACGCTCGAGCCGTGCGAGCAGGCGCTCCGCGACGCGGGTCTCTCCGCGGGCGAAGTCGACGAGATCATTCTCGTCGGCGGCTCGACGCGCACGCCGCTCGTGCGCAAGGTCGTGAAGGATTTCTTCAAGAAGGAGCCGCACAAGGGCGTCAACCCCGACGAGGTCGTCGCGATGGGCGCCGCGATCCAGGCGGGCGTCCTTTCCGGCGAGGTCGAGGAGCTCCTTCTCCTCGACGTCACCCCGCTCTCACTCGGCATCGAGACCCTCGGCGGGCTCATGACGAAGCTCATCGAGCGCAACACGGCCATTCCGTGCCGCAAGGGCCAAATCTTCTCGACCGCGACCGACAACCAGCCCGCCGTGAGCATCCACGTGGTGCAGGGCGAGCGGGAAATGGCGAAGGACAACCGCACGCTCGCGCGGTTCGATCTCGTCGGCATCCCCGCGGCGCCGCGCGGCGTTCCGCAGATCGAGGTCTCGTTCGACATCGACGCGAACGGCATCGTGCACGTCTCGGCGAAGGATCTCGGCACCGGCAAGGAGCAGAAGATCCAGGTCAAGGTCTCGAGCGGACTCCGCCAGGAGGAGATCGACCGCATGATCAAGGACGCCGAGGATCACGCGACCGAGGACGAGCACCGGCGCGCGGGAGTCAAGATCCGCAACGACGCCGAGGTGCTCATCTACTCGTCCGAGCAGACGATCCGCGACCACGGCGGCAGCGTCTCCGAAGCCGACCGCGAGATGATCGAGGAGTCGCTCCGGACGCTCAAGGCGCTCGTCGCCGGGCAGGACGCCGATCTCGACGAGGTGAAGCGGGCGAGCGAGCGGCTTTCGATTGCCGTGTATAAGATCGCCGAGAGCATGTATAATACGTCAGCCGGAAGGGATTCCGGATCCGGCGGCTGATGGCGGAGGTCGGTTCGTTCGTTCGACGGTGAGTCTGGGGAGGCATGGCAAAGCGGGACTACTACGAGGTGCTCGGCGTCAGTCGGGACGCGCCCCTCGATGACATCAAGAAGGCCTACCGGAAGCTCGCGCTTCAATACCATCCCGACCGCAATCCCGGCAACAAGGACGCCGAGGAGCGTTTCAAGGAAGCGACCGAGGCGTACGAGGTTCTCCGCGATCAGGAGAAGCGCGGCCGCTACGACCAGTTCGGGCACGGCGGCGTGTCCGGACCGGCGGGCGGGGGAGGCTTCGAGGGGTTCTCCGGCGGGTTCGATCTCAGCGACGCGCTCCGGGCGTTCATGCGCGACTTCGGCGGCTTCGGGTTCGACGATTTCTTCGGCGCCGACCGCTCGTCGCGGCGTCGGGGGGGAACGTCCGCCCGGGGCAACGATCTCCAGATACATCTGCGCCTCGCGTTGAAAGATATAGCGACGGGCGTCACGAAAAAGATCAAGGTCTCGCGTATGACGCCCTGCAACCGCTGCAAGGGGAAAGGCGTCAAGGAGGGCGCGTCGCGGCAGACCTGCTCCACGTGCCGCGGCGCGGGAGAGCTCCGGCAGATGTCCCGTTCGATCTTCGGGCAATTCGTCAACATCCAGACCTGCCCGTCCTGTCACGGCGAGGGATCGATCACCACCGATCCGTGTCCCGCTTGCCGCGGCGAGGGACGCGTCGAGGGCTCGAAGAGCGTCGAAGTCAAAATTCCGGCCGGCGTGGCGACGGGCAATTACATACGCCTCGAGGGGCAGGGCGACGAAGGGCCGCGCGGCGGACAGGCGGGAGATCTCATCATCATCATCGAGGAAGCCGAGGACGAGCTGTTCGAACGCCACGGATACGACGTTCTCTACGATCTCCCCGTGAGCTTTTGGCAGCTTGCGCTCGGCGCGCGCATCGAGATTCCCACCCTCGATGGAACGGCCGCCGTGAAGATTCCGCCCGGAACGCAATCGCACAAGATCCTGCGCCTGAAGGG
>DHHN01000004.1:4720-8567 GCA_002403295.1 bacterium UBP1_UBA4771
CCTTCGAGCGCCTCGAGCGCACGACGCGCGAAAAGCCTCCCGCCGCCGGGAAATCGAGCCGCAGGCACCGGTGAAAACACGCTACTTCATCGTATCGCCCGACGCGGCGCGGGACGGCGTCGTCGTCCTCGACGGCCCGGAGTTCCATCACGGCGTTCGCGTGTCGCGCGTTCGCGCCGGAGAGAGCGTGCGTCTCATCGATGGGCGCGGCGGGCTCTACGAGGCGCGCGTCGAGCGGATCGAGAGCGACCGCGCGGTTCTGAGCGTGCGCTCCTTCGAGCGAACGCCCGATCCCCCACCCGTGGATATCGCTCTCGGCTTCATCAAGGCGCCGCGTCTCGAGATCGCCGTCGAAAAATGCGCGGAGATCGGCGCGCGGGCGATCATCCTCGTTCGCTCGGAGCGGTGCGTTCGGGGCGGGGAGGGGGGCGTGAAGGCGTCCGCGCTCGACCGGCTGCGGCGCAAGGCCGTCGCCTCGTGCAAGCAATCGGGCCGGGCGCACGTCCCGGCGATAGAGGGCGTCGAGAGCCTCGACGGTCTCGCGAGGCGCATCGCCTCGTATGACCGCGTGTTCCTGGCCGACCCCGGCGGCGCGGCGTCGATCCTCCCCGCGCTCGGTTCGGGCTCCGTGCTCGGCATCGTGGGTCCCGAGGGCGGGCTCGCGCCCGCCGAGATCGAACGGCTCTCGGGAGCCGGCGCCGCCCCGCTGTCGCTCGGAAACGCCCGGCTCCGCGCGGAAACCGCGGCGATATGCTTGCTCTACAGGCTCATAAGCGAATTTCCCCCGGCCTGAGGAGCGCGGGGGAGGGAGGCGAACGGGACGAGCCCGTTTCTTGACATCCGGCGCTCGCCGCGAGTATAGTGGGGCGGAGCGACTCAGCGGAAATCTCGCAAGGGGGTTTCGATGGCGGGAAACGAAATGGCCAAGCGCCTCGGCGGGGACCTCAAGGCCGCGGTCATGGCGAGGGACAAGGACCGCATCACCGTCCTCAGAATGATTCTCAGCGCCCTCAAGAACGCCGAGCTCGAAGAGCGCGAGGAGCTCTCGGAAGAGATGGAGCTCGCCGTCATCGCCGGGCACGCGCGGCGCACCAGGGAATCGATCGTGGAGTTCAGAAAGGGCGATCGCCCGGATCTCGTCGAGAAGGAAGAGCGCGAGCTCGCGATCATCATGTCGTACCTTCCCGAGCAGATGAGCGACGACGATATCCGCCGCGAGGCGGCCGCGGTCGTCGCCGAGACCGGAGCCGCCGGGCCGCGGGACATGGGACGGGTTATGGGGGAGATGATGAAGCGGTTCAAGGGCCGCGTCGACGGGGGCGCCGTGAACCGAATCGTTTCCGATCTTCTCAGGAAAGCGTAGGCGCCGAATGGATATCGTCATCAGCGTCCTCATTCTGCTCGTCATTCTCTTTTTCTTCATCGACGGCATCAGGAGGGGCTTCTTCCGCGCCGTCTTCGAGATCGCCGGCATCGTCGCGGCCTTCATCTCGGCCTACTACTTCGGGCACCAGATCGCCGCGGCCCTCGCGGGATCGCTGAGGGTCTCTCAGCCGGCGCTGCTGTATTTCTTCTCGTTCGTCCTGTTCGTCGCGGTCATCGTGATCTTTCACCTGATCGGTCTCTTGATCCAGAAGATCGTGAGCGCCACCGTTCTCGGACCGGTCGACCGGATCGGCGGAGCCGTGTTCGGCGCGTTCAAGGGAGTGCTCGTCGTGAGCCTCCTGCTCGTCGTGCTCGCGTGGCTCCCTCTTCCGGAAGCCTTCAAGGAAGACGTTCGCGGAAACGCCCTCGCCGCGAGGATTCATCCCGTGCTGCCGGAAACCTACCGTCTCATCATGAGGAGCGCCCCCGCGACACCGGCCGGGACGATCGACCGCATGGATGAGCGTCCCGAGGAATCCCGGGAAACCGTGCAGCGGAGAACCGCGTAATCTTCGATACGGAGCAGTCCCGACGGCCTCATGCCCCCGGGTGCGCCCATGTATGCTGATTTCGCACATACCGCCGAGAAGCTCGAGTTCGGCCAGGTGCTCGAGATCATCGCCGCGCTCGCGCGGAGCGATCGATCGAAGGCGGTCATCCGGGCCCTCGGGCCGTTCGACTCGCCGGCGGACGCGGAACGGAGCCGCCGGGAAGTCCGTGAGCTCGCGCGGATCCGGGAGGCGGGAGAGACGCTCCCCCTCGGCGGCTGGCGGGACTCGCACGCCCTCGTTTCGCTCTCGCGGGCGGAGGGACATCTGTACGGAGGCGCCGAGCTCGTCGCGATCGCGGCGGGTGAGTCGAAAGCGGCCGAGGTGCGCGCCTTCCTCGAACGCCGGCGCGAGGAACTCCCGCTTCTCTCGGCGAGCGCCGTCCGTATTCTGACGCACGACGATTTCACGAGACGCGTCGCCCGCACGATCGGGCGTGATTTCGACGTGCTCGACGGAGCGAGCCAGAAACTCGCGCGCCTGCGCGGGGAGGCCGCGTCGCTTCGCGCCCAGCTCCGCCGCCGGCTCGCTGATTTCACGGGGCGCATCGGCGGCGGCAAGGGGTACGAGTTCGTGACGATCCGCGGCGAGCGATACGTCGTTTCGCTGCCGCGCGGCGAGGCGGGCCGCGTGCGGGGCATCGTGCACCAATCGAGCGGAAGCGGCGCGTCGCTCTACGTGGAGCCGATGGAGTTCGTCGACGGGAACAACCGGCTCGAGTCGCTCCTCGACGACGAGCGCCGGGAGGTGACGCGGATTCTCCTCGAGCTTTCGGCCGAGGTCTTCGGCGCGCGGGACGCCTTTCTCGGCAATCAGGACGCGCTGCGGGATCTCGATTGCGCGTCGGCGAAAGCGGAATTCGCGGGCCGGTTCCGCTGCATACTGCCGGAGCACGGCGAGGACGCCGTCCTCGCGTTGCTCGGCGCGCGTCATCCGCTGCTCGAGAAGCGCCTCGCCGACGAGGGCGCGGAAAGGCCCCTGCGCCCGCTCGACGTCCGCTGCGGCGAGGATCTTCGCGTGCTCGTGATCTCCGGCCCGAACGCGGGCGGCAAGACGGTGGCGCTCAAGACGATCGGGCTGCTCGTCGTCATGGATCGCGCGGGGCTTCCCGTGCCGTGCGCCGAGGGTTCGATCCTTCCCCGATACGACGCGGTGTTCGTCGATATCGGCGACGACCAATCGATCGAGGCCTCGCTCAGCACCTTTTCGTCGCGCATCGCGCGCATGCGGGACATCATCGAGCGGGCAAACGAGCGTTCGCTCGTGCTCATCGACGAGATCGGAGACGGCACCGACCCGGAGGAGGGCGCCGCCCTCGCGCAGGCGGCCCTCGCGCACCTCATGGAGCGGTGCGGGCGCGTCGTCGTGACGACGCACCTCACGGCACTCAAGGGCTGGGCGCACGACACTGCGGGGGCGATGAACGCGACGCTCGACTTCGATCCCGACAACCTCGAGCCGCTCTTTACGCTCAGGATGGGGGTGCCGGGGAGGAGCTGGGGCATCGACATGGCCGGGCGGCTCGGGCTTCCGCGCGGCATCATCGATCGGGCTCGTTCGATGATCGGCGCAGAGACGCTCCGTCTCGAGGAGCTCCTCGCGCATCTCGAAAAGGCCGGGCGCATCGCCGAGGCGGAGCGTCGCGAGCTCGTCCGGAAGGAAGGCGTTCTCTCCGAGCTCATCGAGAGCTACCGCGAGCGCCTCGACCACATCAAGAAGGATCGGGAGGATCTCCTGACGCGCTCGCGGCGGGAGGCGCTCGATATCGTAACCTCGACGCGCCGGGACATGGAAACGCTCATACGCGAGATCAAGACCGCACAGGCGGGACGCTCGGCGATCCGCGACGCCCACGAGCGCATCGAGGAGCGGCG
>DHHN01000089.1 GCA_002403295.1 bacterium UBP1_UBA4771
TGGACCCGGCGGCGTGACGGTCATCATACCCGCCTTCAACGAGGAGAAGGGGCTCGGGATCGCGCTCCCCGCGCTCATGGGGACGGCGCGGGAGCGGGGTTGGGAGGTCATCGTCATCGACGACGGTTCGACGGACGGAACCGCCTCGGTCGCCGAATCGCACGGCGCGCGGGTCATCCGCCATCCGGAAAACAAAGGCTACGGCGCGGCGCTCAAGAGCGGCATCAGAAGCGCCTCGAACGACCTCGTCGTCATGATGGACTCCGACGGCCAGCACGACGCCTCGCGCATCGACGGGCTTCTCGTCCACATGGACCGCTACGACATGGCGGTCGGGGCGCGGCGGCGGATGGTCGGCATCCGGGCGCCGGGGAAGAAGCTCCTCTCGATCGTCGCGAACTACCTCGCCGGGGTCAAGATTCCCGACCTCAACTCGGGGCTCCGCGCGTTCCGGCGGGACACGATCAGGAGCTTCCTCCATTTCTGCCCGAACAGCTTCTCCTTTACGACGACGATCACGCTCGCCTATCTGCGCGAGGGGTACGGCGTCAAGTACGTGCCGATCGACGTCGAGCAGCGCGTCGGCCGCGCGAGCACGGTGAAGTTCTTCCGGGACGGCTACAAGACGTTCCTCCTCATCATCCGCGTCATCGTGCTCTTCAACCCGCTCAAGGTCTTCATGCCGGTCTCGCTCGCGCTCTTCGCGCTCGGCGCGGTCTTCACGATCTACGGCATCGCCGCATTCGGCAGGGCGCCGAACATAGGCGTGCTCACGATCCTCTCGAGCGTCATCCTCTTCTTCATGGGTGTGCTCGCCGACCAGATCTCGGCGCTCCGGCGCGAGCGGCGGTACGACTGAGAGCCCCCGGAGCGTCATGTCCGTTCGGTCGAGATGGATTCGGATCCTCTTTCAGGCGCTCGGGGTGGCGCTCTTCGTCGTCATCCTCTCGCGGGTCGATCTCCGCGAGATCGCGCGGGCCTACCGGACGATCTCGCCGGCGCCCGCCGCGGCCGGCATCGCGCTCCTTTTCGTCCTCACGCTGCTCAAGGCGCTCCGCTGGCGGTCGATCGTCGCGGGACAGGGTGTCCCGGTCGGGGTCGGGCGCGCGTTCCGCATCTACGCCGCCTCGCTCTACCTCGGCGTCGTGACCCCGGGGCACGTCGGGGATTTCGCGAAGAGCCTCTACCTCACGAACCGCGGCCTGTCGCCGGGCCGGGCGATCATGAGCTCGGTGGCGGACCGGCTTTTCGATCTCATACTCCTGTTCGTCATCGCGTTTCTCAGCCTCGTCTTCTTTCCGGGGATCGTGCGGAACCAGCTTCTCCTCGGCGCGCTCTTTCTCGCCGCCGCCGCCGCGGCGGTCGCGGCGTTCTTTTTCCGCCGCGACATCCTCGCGCGCTTCATGAGGCTGTTCGTCGCCGCGATGCCCGGCGAGCGGTTCCGCGGCGGCCTCGACCGAGCCATCACGGACGGTCTCGACGAGTTTCCCGCGATGGTCGGCCGGCGGCTGCCGGGGATCGCGGCGCTCACGGTCGCGGCATGGGCGGTGCATTACGCGTTCTTCATCATCTTCGCGGCCGCGCTCGGCGTCGGGGCTCCCGTGTCCGTCGTCGTCGTATGCGTCTCGGCGGCGATCATCGCCTCGCTCGTTCCGGTGTCGATATCGGGCCTCGGCACGCGCGATCTCGTCATTATCCTCATATTCGCCCGATGGGGCCTCGGAAGAGAGGCGGCGGTGACCTTTTCGTTCAGCTTCATCCTCTCGTATCTCGTGCTGGGGGCGACGGGGCTCGTCTGCTGGCTCACGGCGCCGTTCGACGGTCCGCGAGGGGCGGCCGCGGTCGGGAAAGGGGCGTGATCGATACGCGGGAACGGCACCACAACTCGTTCGCGGGATTCTGGAAGGGCGGGCTCGGCTTCATGGCGTATCACGCCGATTGGCCCCGGACGCTCGCATCGACGCTGCACAAGATGCGCGGCGTGAAGATCGCGCATCCCGGGAGGGTGCGCATCGCGGGGAACGTTCTCATAGACGCGCTCTATCCCGAGCTCGTCGAGATCGAGGACGACGTCTACATCGCGGGCGGCTCCGCGATCATCGCGCACATGACGCCCACGCCGTACCTCCGGCGCTACATTCCGGAGGTGACGTTCGGCACGGTCCATATAAAGCGCGGCGCCTATATCGGCGTTCACTCGATCATCCTGCCCGGCGTCACCGTCGGGGAAGGCGCGATCGTCGGGGCGGGCTCCGTCGTCACGAAGGACGTGCCGCCGCTCTCGGTGGTCGCCGGCAACCCGGCGCGCGTCATCAAGAGGCTCGACGAAGAGAAAAGGAGCGACCAATGAGCTCTCGCGCGAACCGGTTCACGATGGACGAGGTGCGGCTCTTCTGGGATGGCGTCGCGGGGGAGTACGAGCACGAGAACGAGCTCGTGGGATGGGTGCATACGCAGCGTTTTCGCGAGGGGCTTCGGCGGCTCGCGCTCGGGCCCGGGACGCGCCTCCTGAACGTCTGGTGCCGGGCGGGAGGCGCCGTGCCGTTCCTGCGGGCGGCCGAGCCGGGCGTGCGCCTCGTGAACGCGGAGCTCTCGTTCGGCCTCATGCGCCACGCGCGCGCGAAGCATCCCGGGGAGAGCTTCGTGCAAGTCTCGCTTCACGATCTGCCGTTCGCGAGCGGTTCCTTCGACGCGGTCCTATCGCTCGAGACGCTCGAGCACGTTCCCGATCCGGTCCTTTTTCTCGCCGAGTTGCGCCGCGTTCTGCGAAAGGATGGATCGCTCGTCATGAGCCTGCCCTCGTCAGCGGTGGAATGGACGAGCGATCTCAACGATGTCCTCAAATTCCACCACGGCGAGGGGCCGCACCGCTTCCTCGCGCCGCGCGAGGTGAAGGCGATGCTCCGGGAGGCAGGGCTCTCGCTCGTCGAGCACCGCGGGACGCTCTTCGTCCCGCTGCGGTACGGGTTCTGCGAACGGCTCGACCGGCGGCTCTCGGCGTTCTTCGGCGCGGGGCCGCTCGCCCAGTTCGGATTGAGGCAGTTCTATGTCTGCAGAGCGTCCGGTTGACCTTCTCATGCGCACGGTCGTCGATGCCGGTCTCTGCACGAGGTGCGGGACCTGCGTCGGGGCGTGCCCGGAGGGCGTGCTCTCGATCCCCGATCCGACGGGCGCGTGCCTTCCGGCGGCGGGGGAGGGGTGCACGTCCTGCGGTCTCTGCCTCGCGGCGTGCCCGGGAGCGCAGCTCGCCTTCGAGCCCTTCGAGCGCGAGCTTTTCGGCGATGCGCCTTCCCACGGTCTCCTCGGCGTCGTGCGGAGCGCGTGGATAGCCCACGCCTCGGATCCCGGCGTGAGGCGCGGCGGCGCGAGCGGCGGCGTCGTGACCGCCCTCCTCCTCGATTCGCTGCGCAGGGGCGAGACCGGCGGCGCCGCGCTTTTCGCGCCGCACGAGCGCGAGCCGTGGCGGGGCTGGGGGAGGATCGCGCGGAGCGGAGAGGAGATCCGCGCCGCGGCGCAGAGCAGATATCATCTGAGCCCCCTCAACACCGTTCTCGGCGAGGCCGCCTCGTCCGGGACGCCGCTCGCGTACGCGGGGCTCCCGTGCCAGATCCACGGGCTTCGGCGGCTCGAGCGGGCCGGATGGCGCCCGCGTTCGCCGCTCCGCCCCGTCGTCGGCGTGTACTGCGGGAACAATCTCTACTTCGCCGGAACGGCCGCCGTCATGAGGAAGCTCGGCGTGAGGCGGCTCGCAGACGTCGAACGGATCGCCTACCGCGAGGGCGAATGGCCCGGATCGTTCTCGGTGCGTACGCGCGACGGGCGCGAGCGCTCGGTGCCGAAGCTCCATTTCAATCAGGCGATCCCGTTTTACATCAATCGCCGCTGCCTCTTCTGCGTCGATCTCGCGAATGAGCTCGCCGACGTATCCGTGGGAGACGGCTGGATGAAGGAAGGGAGCGGCGGGGGCGGCTGGTCGGTGGCGCTCGTGCGGTCCGAAACGGGGGAGCGCGCGTGGCGGGAGACGATCGCCTCGAAGGCCGTCGTCGCCGAGGAGATCTCCGTCGAGGACGCGGCCCGCATGCACGGCCACGCCTTCGATCTCAAGAAGCGCGGATCGTTCCTGCGGCTCGATCTGTGGCGGCGCTTCGGATGCGCGGTGCCGCGATACGACCGGCGGCCGCCGCGTGAGCCCTTCGGGCGCCGCGCGGGGGAGATCCTCGTCTCGGCTCAGTTCGCGCTCGCCTCGTCGAAGGCCGGGCGCCTCATCTTCGCCGCGCTTCCCCTCGGGGCGACGGGGCGGCTCTTCGCGTCGCTGCGAGCGGTTTGGATGCGCCGTTCTTCGCGGGGGCCGGGCGGCGCATGACCGCGCCGGCTCCGATGCCCTTGACCGCGCCCGCCCGCTTCGCTACAGTGGGTCCGTATGAACCGGGAATACGGAATATCGCTGCGGCGGGATCTCCGCGAGTGGGAGCGGGCGCTCCTCGAATCGTGCGATCTCTACCTCGTCGGGGGAACCGTCCGCGACATGCTGCGCGGCGCGCCGGTCGACTCGATCGATGAGGATTACCTCGCCGCCGGCGTCGCGCTCGAGGATCTCACGAGGACGCTCGAGCGCTTCGGAGCGCTCAACCTCGTGGGGCGCTCCTTCGGCGTGATCAAGTTCGCGGCCGCGGGCGCGCGGACGGTCGATATATCCCTGCCGCGCACCGAGTTTTCGACCGGTCCCGGCCACCGCGACTTCGACGTCAGGTTCGATCCCGCGCTGCCGGTCGAGCGCGATCTCGAGCGGCGCGATTTCACGATCAACTCGATGGCGTATCACCTCGGGACCGGCGTCCTCGTCGACCCGCTCGGCGGGAGGGAGGATCTCGATCGAGGGCTGCTGCGGGTGAACCGCGACGATTCGTTCCGCGAGGATCCCCTGAGAATGCTGCGCGGCGCCCAGTTCATGGCGCGGTTCGGCCTCGCGGTCGAGGAGGGAACGCGCGCCTGCATGCTCCGCGACCGCGCGCTCGTGGCGACCGTTTCCGCGGAGCGCGTGCGCGACGAGATCACGAAGCTGCTCGTGCTCTCCCCGCGGCCCTCGACGGGCCTTCTCTTCATGCACGACGAGAGGATCCTCGAGATCATCCTTCCGGAGCTCGACCGCACCTACGGCGAGACCCAGAACGAGTATCACCCGGATGACGTGTTCATGCACAGCCTGCGCAGCTGCGATCTCGCCCCGGCCGACCTCGCGCTCCGCTGGAGCGCGCTCCTCCACGACGTCGGCAAGAAGGATCGCAAGCAGGTCGTCGAGGGGAGAACGGTCTTTTACCGGCACGAGCGGGACAGCGCGCGCATGGCGGCGGAGATTCTCGGACGGCTGCGGTATCCGCGCGAGCTCGAAACGCGCGTCGTCAATCTCATCGAGCACCACATGTTCAACATCACGGGCGAATGGTCCGACGCCGCCGTGCGGAGGTTCGTCGCGCGCGTGGGAAGGGAGAACGTCGCCGATCTCCTCGCGCTCCGCGAGGCCGACGGACGCTCGCGCGGCGACGACGCGGTGACGGCGGAGAACGAGCGGATACGGGAACGCATCCGGCGCATCGCCGAATCCGACGTCGCCTTCAAGATCTCGGATCTCGCGGTCGGAGGGCGCGACGTGATCGCCGCGCTCGGGATCGAGGCCGGCCCCGACGTGGGGGAAGTGCTCAAAGATCTGCTCGAGGTCGTGCTCGACGATCCGCGGAGGAACACGCGGGAGGAGCTGCTTTCGATTCTCGAGAAGAGGGGTAAAAAAAAATGAGAGTCTCTGCAATCGGTGTCAGGGGTACAGTCTGGAGTGGCTTCGAGGATCGCTCCCCGATGTCCAGAATGTCGAGTAACCTGGATTGGGGCAAAGAGTTAATTGCAGAAACTCTCGTGGAGGAATATAGGTGAAAGCCCCCAGTGCTGTCAATAGCAAATATGATGAAGTTAAAATTTTTCGCCGCGCCCGGCGGCGGCCGGTGATGCGGAGCGCCGAACGGAGCATCGCCCCGGAGGGGCAGGGACCGGTATGAGCCATGAGTAAATTCGATCGTCTCGTCGAAGAAATCAAGAAGCAGCTCTTTCCGTTCAGCGTCGGGCACGATATCGAGCGAAGCTTCGACCGCTGGAGCGTGGACGGCGGCGACTGCATGACCTCGTGGGTGGTCGAGCAGTTGAGGTCGTGCAGGAAAAAGAACAAATGCGACAATCGATGCCTCTGCGTCTATTACAGCCACGGCGATCTGGCGAGAAGGAACTACGACATCTGCCGCGAAATCATTCTTCTCATGGAAAACGGCGAGCTGACCTGCCGCCCACCTGACAGGAAAACGGAAGAATAATACTGCCATAAAATGCCATTATGACGCTCGTGGCAGAATCGTTGGCCTCGCCGTCCTCATCGGGCATTCATGCGTTGCCGTATTCTATTACATTGCAACGTATTACAAATGGGTCGCGATTCGACTGCGTGGCACGATATTTGTTTTAGCATTTTAGTGAACTTTGTAAAGCGAGGTGTGTTGTTATGCCCAAAATCATTGGAATCGATCTTGGAACGACGAACTCGTGCGTGGCGGTGATCGAGGGGAGCGAGCCCGTCATCATCCCGAATCCCGAAGGCGGGAGAACGACGCCATCGGTGGTCGGATTCAAGGATCATCAGAGGCTCGTCGGCGTGCTCGCGAAGCGCCAGGCCGTTACGAATCCGAAGAACACCGTCTACTCGATAAAGCGGTTCATGGGCCGCAAATTCGCCGAGGTCTCGTCGGAGCGCTCCGAGGTGCCGTACGACGTCTTCCAGGGGCCGAACGGAGACGCCCGCGTGCGGATCGAAGGGAAGGAGTTCACGCCCCCGGAGATATCCGCGTTCGTGCTCCAGTATCTCAAGGAAGCGGCCGAAAAATATCTCGGCGAAAAGGTCACGCGCGCCGT
>DHHN01000074.1:0-335 GCA_002403295.1 bacterium UBP1_UBA4771
TTGCTCGCCAAACGCGCGAGGCGCAGCACCGAGGATTACTTCGTTTCCGGGCGTTCGCTTCCCTGGTGGCTCGTCGGAACCTCCATGGTCGCGACGACCTTCGCGGCCGATACGCCGCTCGTCGTCTCGGGGCTCGTCGCACGGGGGGGGATCTGGCAGAACTGGCTGTGGTGGCAGTGGGGCATCGGCGGTATCGTGACGGTGTTCCTCTTCGCGGGATTGTGGCATCGCGCGCGCATAACGACCGACGCGGAGCTCATCGAGCTGCGCTACGACGGCCGTCCGGCCGCCGTCCTGCGCTGCTACCGGGTGATATGGTTCGGGATCCTGCAGAA
>DHHN01000074.1:471-1632 GCA_002403295.1 bacterium UBP1_UBA4771
GCTCGCCATGGGGGGATGCATCGCCACGGCCGCGCTGGCCTTCCGCGCGGCGGGCGGATGGGGACCGATACGGGAGAGCATCGCCACTCACGGATTCTCCGTCGCCGACACCTTTCGCATGATACCGGCCGCCGCCCCCCTCGCCGAGGCGAGCCCCTTTCTGGAGTTCCTCATCCTCGTCCTCGTCGTTTGGTGGGCCTCCTACACGATCGACGGCGGGGGGTACCTCGCCCAGCGGCTCTTCGCGGCCAAGAACGAACGGCATTCCGTGTTCGGGTATCTCTGGTACAGCATCGCGCACGTGGCCCTTCGTCCCTGGCCCTGGATCGTCGTCGGTATATGCGGCATGGCCATCTTCGGGCGCGTCGACGATCCGGAGCGCCTCTATCCGATGGTCATGCGCGCGGTGCTCGCGCCGGGGCTCTTCGGGCTCGCGCTCGCGTCTTTCTTCGCGGCGTTCATGTCGACCGAGAGCACGCAGCTCAACTGGGGCTCCTCGCTCATCGTCAACGATCTCCTGCGGCGATTCGTCTGGAAAGGCCGGCCGGAGCGGCACTACCTCGCGGCCGCGCAGATCTCGGTCGTCGCGCTGGCCATGCTCGGCGGGCTCGCCTCCTTCGCCATCGACGACATCTCGTTCGCCTGGAAGCTCATCATCTCGGTGACCGCGGGCGTCGGATCGGTCTACATCGCCCGCTGGTACTGGTGGCGCGTGAACGCGTGGTCCGAGATATCGGCGATGGCCGCGGCGCTCGCCTGCACGCTCGTCATCGGGGCGCTCGCGGCGAGCGAACGCTTCGGCTCGCTCGCGTTCCTCCGTTTCCCCTATTCGACGGCGCTCACCGTTCTCGTCGTGACCCCGGTCTGGATAGCGGTGACGCTCCTCACGAAGCCGGTGCGGCGCGAACACCTCGAGCGATTCTACGAGCGCTGCTACCCGGGCGGACCCGGGTGGCGGGCGGTGAGCCGCGCCCTTCCGGGGGCGAGCGCCGCGGGACCGGGCCGCGCGGTGGCGCTTCGGATCGGCTGCGGCGTCGCCGCTCTGTACCTCGTCCTTTTCGGCATCGGCTCCCTCGTTCTCGGGCGCGGCGCGGCGGGCGCCGCGCTCCTCGCGCTCGGGGCCGCCGCGCTCGCTGCGCTCGCCCGGCTGCTCCGGCGGCC
>DHHN01000074.1:1786-3549 GCA_002403295.1 bacterium UBP1_UBA4771
GGGCTTCAACATGCCGCCCGAAGTCTGGCTCTCGAGCGGCCCCGTCGAAGGGGATACGACCGCCTACAAGGTGCACTTCTACTGGGGCGGGTGGGATCCCGACGGGGAGATCAGGCACTTCGAGTTCGTCGTCGTCCCGGGCAATCCGTTCGGCTTCAACCGACAGGATACGACCGGTCTCGACAAATGGCGCCGGACCGCCTCCTACGACAGCGTCTTCAAGGTGTCGGCGAGCGATTCCCCCCGCACCGTTTCCATGAGCGGGAGCCTCTATACGCGATACGACATGACCCACACCTTCTTTCTCCGCGCGGTCGATACGCAGGGCAAGCGTTCCGATCCGGCCTACCGCTCGTTCACGGCCTGGACGCTCGCGCCCTACGTCACCATCGATCGCCCGCGGCCGCCCGCGAGCGGCACCGTGGCTACGCTCGCGCGCGTCATAACGTTCTGCTGGACGGGGCGCGATCCGATCGACTCCCCCGACAACGTCCAGGACCCCGATTCCGTGCGGTGGCTCTACAGCCAGCTCGTCAATCCGCAGGGATTCTACGATCCCACCTTCGACATCGTCGCGGACCTCAACGCCCATCCGGAGCGTTACGAGAGCAAATGGGGGCCATGGATTTGGTACCGGGCGCCGGGGGATTCGGGACGATGCGCGATACTCGGCGACGACGAGATGCTCGAGATGAA
The DNA here is from genome assembly GCA_002403295.1 of bacterium UBP1_UBA4771. Classification (GTDB taxonomy): domain Bacteria; phylum Krumholzibacteriota; class Krumholzibacteriia; order Krumholzibacteriales; family Krumholzibacteriaceae; genus SSS58A. The sequence goes on from DHHN01000074.1 coordinate 2,483, forward strand.
CCGCTCCCACATCTTCGCCGTGCAGGCGAAGGACGAAGCGGGAGCCGTCACGGGCATATTCGACCGCCGATCCAACGTCCGGCAGTTCATCGTGTCGCTGCAGGCNNGGGCCGCTCCTGACCATCTGCGAGTCCTACCTCGGCTGCGCGCGGTTTCTCGGAACGAGCGTGCGCCCCGAGAAATATGACCTGCCGCCGGGGATCACGCTCAAATTCCGGTGGTCGGCGGACGCGTCGAGCTACGGCGGCGAGGTGGTGTGCTACCAGTACGGGTGGGACGTGTCGGACCTGAACAACCCGGACGACTGGGATTCGGATTGCTCGCCGTTCGTCCGGGGCTGTTCGGAGACGTGGTACTCGGGCGTGCACACCCTCTTCGTGCGGGTGGTCGACAACGCGGGGACCGAGACGCTCGGGCAGATCGAGATCAACGTCGTGCCGTTCCTCATGGACCGGAACCTCCTCTGGGTGGACGACTTTCCGTCGTCCAATTTCACGCAGACCGATTACGCGATGCCGACCGAGACCGAGCACGATCAGTTCTGGCTCGGCCACTGCGCGAAGGCCGTCGGGTTCGATCCGACGCGCGACGTGTACGACGCCCACTACAACTACAACAGCCGGCCGCCGCTCATCTCGCTCATCGGCCGGTACCGGAACATTATCTGGACCTACTCGTCGTCGAGAGACAGCGGATGCTGGGACGACGTGATTCTTTTCACCCCCGAGAGCTACGTCGGACAGGGGACGCGGCTCACGATCAACTACCTGTCGATCTTTCTCTCCAAGGGGGGGCACCTCCTGACCGAAGGGCGCTCCGAACGCGGGGGCGGCCTCGCCGCGGGGCTCCTACCGGGGGTTCAGATATTTCCGATAAACCTCCGCTGCGAGATCACGGGGCCCGCGGAAGGCTGCGCGGGAGACACGAGCGGCGTCAATATGATGGCCTACAAGGATTACTGCGTGACCGTGCTCGACAAGGTGATCGGCGCGTTCCGAACCGGCGCCGACGTTCCCCGCCGCAGCGAGTCGCTCGACGCGATGCGATTCGCGCGGCTCGACCGGAAC
>DHHN01000190.1:0-563 GCA_002403295.1 bacterium UBP1_UBA4771
CGGGACGCGCTCCGGCTCGCCTACGAGCTCGAATCGATCGGCGGCCAGTACGACGCGTTCACGGGCAAGGAAGCGACGTGCTACCACGCGAAGGTGCTCGAGGAGCACTTCGAGAAGCTCGTCGACGTCTTCGCCGACCTCGTCTGCCGGCCGACGATTCCCGAGAAGACGATGCACATCGAGAAGCGGGTCGTCCAGGAGGAGATCCGCAGCGTCAACGACACCCCCGAGGAGTACGCGCACGAGCTCTTCTACGTCGCCCTCTTCAAGGGGCATCCGCTCGGCCATCCCGTGACGGGATACCTCAAGGACATCGCGGGCTACCGTCGGGAGAATGTCGTTTCATTCCACCGGAAGACCTATACGGCCGAGAACACGACGATCGGATTCATCGGCAACGTTCCGCTCGCCCGCGTCGCCGCGGTCGTCGAGAGCCGGTTCCGCTTTCCACGCCGCTTCTCCCGGACGCGGAGGCGGCGTCTCGACGGGGGCGCCCCCGCGGTGCGCTCGGCGACGCGCGAGGATTGGGCGCAGTCGCACGTGTGCATCGGGGCGCGGGGCGT
>DHHN01000190.1:656-4439 GCA_002403295.1 bacterium UBP1_UBA4771
GCGGTCTGCAACTTCTTCTCCGTGGACGCGAAGCATCTCGAGCGCGCGCTCGATCTCTTCCACGCCGAGCTCGACGACATCAGGCGGGGAGGGGTGCGGGCCGAGGAGATCGAGAGCGCCAAGGCGCAGGTGAAGGGGGGCATCGTCTTCGGGATCGAGAACCCCGAGAGCCGCATGTTCCAGCTCATCCAGAGCGACGTGTACCACGGACGTTACGTGACGTGCGCGGAGATCCTGCGATCGATCGAGCGCGTGAACCGGCGCGCCGTGACCGAGGCGGCCGAGCGATACCTCGGCGACGGCGGTCTCACCTACACGACCTGCGGACCGATTCCTCTCAAGGGGCTCGTTCACTGAGGGACGACCATGGCGCCGCCCGCGAGAAACGACGAACCGATTTCCATCAAGATCCGTTACCTCGACAGCCATCGCGGTCTTCCGCCTCTCGCGCCGATGACCGCGGGGGCGAGCGGATACGACGTCCACGCCGCGTGCACGGAGGATTTCGTCATCGCCCCGGGAGCGGTCGCGCTCGTGCCCGCCGGTTTCATGCTGTCCGTGCCGGCCGGATACGAGGCGCAGGTGCGGCCGCGGAGCGGCCTCGCCCTGAAGAGCCGGATCGGGCTTCTCAACGCCCCCGGAACGATCGACAGCGACTACCGGGGCGAGGTCGGGGTCGTTCTCTACAATTTCGGGGACCGGGAATTCACCGTCCGCCGGGGCGATCGCGTCGCCCAGATCGTCTTCGCGCGTTTGCCGGACGTGAGGATCGTCGAGGACGAACGTCTCGACGAGACCGATAGAGGCGACGGCGGCTTCGGGCACACGGGCTGACGACGGGCGCGCCGAGCGGCACCCCCCGCGCCGGAACGCCGCGGGGCGAGACGCGGCCCGCCGCGGAGGATGCATGATGGCGGCTCTACCGAAGGCCCTTCCACGGGTGCTCGCGTATCACAAGATCGCCTCCTTCGAGCTCGGCGGCACGTGGATGCCGCCGCGGCGATTCGTCGCGCAAATCGATTCGCTCAGCCGTTCCGGCTACCGCTTCGTCGACGAGACGGCGTTCCTCGATTCGCTCGAGGGGCGGCGGGAGGCGGCGGACAGAGAGATCCTCCTCACCTTCGACGACGGCTACCGCAACATCCTCGACGCCGCGGCGGTCGCGCTCGAGGCGCGGGGCATACCGGCCCTCGTTTTCCTCGTGAGCGCCTACGCAGGGCTCGCGAACCGTTGGGAGCTCGGTCTCCCCGGCAGGCGGTTCACGCATCTCTCCTGGGAGGAATGCGCCGGGCTCGCCCGGCGGGGGTTCTCCTTCGGGTCGCACACGCGGACCCACCGCGACCTCACGCGCATTCCGCCCCGGGAGGCGCGCGAGGAAATCCGGCGCTCGCGGGCCGAGATCGAGGACCGGCTCGGCGCCGCGGTGCGGAGCCTCTCCTATCCCTTCGGGCGGCTCGACGACTCGCTGCGGGCGGAGGCGATGGATGCGGGCTATCGCGCGGCCTTCACCCTCTACCCGCGCCGTGTTCCGGGGGCCGGGGGGACGTTCGAGCTCCGGCGCGAGCCGGTGTACGTGATCGACACGGCGGGTTGCGTGCGCCGCAAGCTCGGCGGCGGCACGGCGTCGGCGATCGAGGAGATGAAGGGGAGAACGATCAACGCGGCGGCGGTTCTCACGCCGCTCGTCAAGTCCGCTCTCGCTCGAGCGAGTAACGCTTCCCGCCGCGCTCGAGGCGGTAGCTGAGTCCGAGCTCCTTCGCCCGCTCGAGCGTTTTTCCGGTCAGGAATCCATTCGCGGCGAGCGCGTCGAGGCTCGGCGGATAGGCGCCGGTGAGGGCGAGATGCTCCTCGAGCTCTTCGCGTATCGTCCGCTCGAGGAGGCGTTCGCGAATTCCGGCGAGATCGGGCGCGAGCGCGCCCGGGAGCGCCGCGGCGCCGGCCGCGGCGGATTCGCGCCGCGTGAAGCTCCAGCCGGGCGGCAGGAGCCGCGGCACGGCGATCTCGCCGACCGCGAGACAGAGCGCGAGCGCTCCGGCCGCGACGAGGAACGGTCCGAGCCGGGAGGGCTCGCGCTCCGCTTCCGCTTCCTCGGCGGCTTCGACGTCGACGGCCTCCGGGGTCTCGACCGGCGTCACCTGCAGGAGGCCCTTTTCGAGGAGCAGCTTCAGGCTCTCCATCGTGCAGAACCTCGCCATGCGCGCCCGCGGGACGAGCTCGCCGAGGGTCGTCGGGGAGACGAGGAGCTCGTAGATATCCTCCTCCGCCGTTTCCATCTCGGGGCGGCCCGTTTCGGGCGGCTCGATCCGCTTGAGGAGGGTATCGTCGGAGGGAAACAGGCGCCGCAGCTCCGCGAGCTCGTCGATGCGCCGCATGCTTTCCATGAGAAGCGCCTCGACCTTCATCCCGCCGAATGTGCGCACCCCCTGGAGCGCCTGTCCGCCGATGACGAACTTGTACCTGCTCTTCGGCCAGGTGAGGATCTCCTGGATCGATTCCTGTATCTGCTCGGCGAATATCTCGCGCAGCTCGTCCTCGGAGAATTTTTTTTCCGAGAGAAGGATGTCGGCGAGATCGATCTTCGTCTCTTCCTGTATGCGGTCGAGCCGGGTCATCTCTCCGGCGCCGAGGATGCCGTAGCGGGCGATGTACTCGCGCAGCGGATCAGCCGCCATCTTCCGGCGATCGCGCGTCGAGACGATGAGTCCGTTTTGGAAATAGATCACCATCGTCCGCTCGCCCTCGATCGCGAGCATCCCCGTCTTCTTCTGGAGGGCGACGAGCTGCAGGATCTCGCTGAGACCGAAATCCTTTGCGTTTCCCTCTAGCGCCATGACGATCCTTTCTTTATCTCCGCGAGGAAATCATCCGGCTCGGCGTTTTGGCCGGGCCTCGCCGGTATGCCGTATTTGGGCGCGCCGGCGTGCTCCTTCGCCGCGTCGGGGGCGGGGCGCGGCCTCGGCGGGGCCTGCGGTCGCCCTTGCGCCCAGAATGCGTCCGGCGGGGGGGACGGCCGCTTCGGCGCGGTCGCCACGGGCGGCGGCGGAACGGCGTCGCGGGACGTTCCTTTCCTCGCCGGAGCGGCCGAACCGGGCGAGAGCCAAAGGCTGGATGAATCCTCCATCTTCGTCCGTGCCGGCTCGCGCTCCTGGGAGCGGATTCCCGGCGGAAAGATATGGTAGTTCCTCGGTTCCTGCGGCTGTTTCACGAGGAGGGCCGCCGCCCACGCGGCGGCGAGGACCGCCGCGGGAAGGAGCGTTTCCCACGCGGGCTCGCCGACGTTCGTCGCGAGCGGATTCTTGAAATAGAGCCCTCGCCAGCAAAGCGCGCCCGCCGCCGCCGCGGCGGCCAGCGCGAGCAGGAAGCCGGTGAGCGTCCGGCCGCAATAGACGTGCGCCATGCCGGGGACAAGCGCCGTGCGCCAGCGATGCGCTCTCCCGCGCCCGTCGGCGACCTTCTGGCGCCGCGTCCGAAGGAGCACCTCCATGACCTTGACGCTCGAGACGTTTTGGACCGCCCCGGAGCACGCCCTGCAGAGCGCGACGTCGTGTATCGTCTCGCGGCATGACGGGCAGGCCGGGAGGCCGCAGTTGTCGCATCGCTCCGCTCGCCGCTCCTTCGGGAACCTCCGCGCGACGAAGAACGCGGCGGCGAGGGCCGCGGCGAGGATCGCCCACAGCCGGTGGAACGGGACGAGGATGAACGGTTGCAGCATTTCGCTCAGGATCACGCGGCCGCGCTCGCGGCCCTCCGCGGAGGCGATCCGACGCAGATCCTTCGGCGGAA
>DHHN01000190.1:4569-5676 GCA_002403295.1 bacterium UBP1_UBA4771
CGGTAGCCGGCGAGCGCCTTGTCGTAATCCCCCTGCATGAAGTACACGTTGCCAAGGTTGATGAACGCCGGCGCGAACCGGGGATTCACCGAAACGGCCTCGAGCAGGAGGCCTCGCGCCTCGCCGTAAAGACCGAGCCGGTACATCATCGTGCCGACCGCGAAATCGCGCTCGGCCCGGTAGCGGTTCTCGTCCACGGCGCGGATCTCGTCGAGCCGGTGCGCGCTCACCGAGCGCTCGTTCACGAGCGAGAGACGGCGCGCCACCGAGCCGGGATCGACGGCGGGGGCGAGGCGGTTCGACGCGGGCGCCGCGAAGGAGGCCGCCGAGAGGAGCACGGCGAGAGAGAGCACGATTATCCGCTCCCGTTTCGCGAGGTACGCCCAGAGAACGACGAGGAGCGCGGCGATGGAAATGCCGAGCCCGAGCCGCAGGAGCGCGAACGCGATCGCGGCGATCGGCAGGATCCATCGGGCGGGCAGCGCCCGGAGCCGCTTCGGGCAGCTTTCGACGATCGTGTGTTCTATGAACGCCCAGTGCCGCGCGAGGAGCGCCGCGAGCAGCGCGAAGAACGCGCCGGCGAGGGCGAGCACGGCGAGGGCCCCCCAGTTGAGCGCCGCGAGCTCGGCCCCCGGAAAACCCGTGAACGAGCGCCGCGCCCCTTCGATGAGGTGCGTGAGGAAATCGGGGTTGCCCGAGAGGAGCTCGACGCGGGCGAGCGTGAAGAGCGGAGCCGCGAAATCCCCCGAGAGGTCCGCGGCGAGCCGCAGCTTCTCGACGGCGGCGTCCCGGCGGCCGTTCGCGAGATCCTCGAGCGCCTCGCGATGGAGAATCTTGGAGGCGACGGGAAGCGAAGGCGCGCCCCATTCGAACTCGTCCCGGCAGTAGTCCTTAAGCCGTTCGTTTTGTATCAGATCGACCGTTTTTGTATAGGACTCTGTGCAGAATGCGAACAGGCCCGCGAGGGCCGAAGCGACGATGATGACTCGGCGTGCCATAACCCTTTGCCCGATTTTGAGTTTCACGATATCCCCGGGGAGGCTCGCGCCCCGCCCGTAACCCAGCGTTTATTCCGCACGGCACGAACGGCAAGAATCGTGCCGCGGG
>DHHN01000045.1:0-3381 GCA_002403295.1 bacterium UBP1_UBA4771
GAGGAGATTATGCGCAGGGGATCGCGGGGAAGAGCGTGACGCTCAAGGCCTCCAAGGGAGTACAAGAGATCTCGTCCAACGTGACGTTCACCGTGATGGACTGGGTCTCGGGGAGGCTTGCCAACAACGGGCTCATTCTCGTGCCGTCCGAGGGGGATCTGGCCGATTCGGCCGCACGGTTCGGGTTCGACAAAGGAAGCCTGAAGCTCAGGATCGAGTGGAGCGAGTAGGGCGGCTCCAAAGCTCTGCCCATTCGCTCCCCGGCCTCGTGCCTTGGCGCTCGGTTTCAAGTGCTATCGCAATTTACAATAATACATCTGTTGAAAATAATATACTCGGTCGGGGCAGCTCGAGCGGATCCCCGAAGCAGCCGCCGAGGATGGCTTTGCGCGTCAAAATACGGCTTGCCAGCCCGCGGATATTGCGCTACGAAAGAGCCGGTACGCGCACGATCTTGCACGGGAGATATGGCATGGCTCGGGAACCGCAAGAATCGCGCGAGGAGCGCCGCGCGAAGTTCATCGAGACCCTGAAGCGCCGGCAGGTGCTCGCGCTCGCCGAGCCGCTCGAGCAGAAGCTCGCCGCCTACCGCGCGGGGAAGCTTTCGGCCGAGGATCTCTTCAAGGCCCTCCATTACCTATCGACGCAGAGCGAGAAGGTCCTCAAACGCTACCGCAACCGTCCGGAGGTCGTTCTCGCCGAGATCGCGATGGACGAGAACAAGTTCACGACGGATATCGGCGAAATCGGCGTCAAGGCGCGCCTCGGCGACGTCACGGCGCTCTTCGCCGACGCGATCGTGAATCCGGCCGACCCTCGCGGGGTCATGGCGGCCGGAGTCGCCGCGGCGATCAAGGCCGCGGGCGGCGACGAGATCGAGAAAGAGGCAGTCGCCAAGGCGCCGATCGCGATCGAAAAAGCGGTCGCGACGACGGCGGGGACGCTCCCCATTCTCCACGTCATCCACGTCGCCGTCGCCGCCGAGCCGGGAGGCGCGAGCTCGCCCGAGAACGTCCGCGCCGCCGCGGCGGCGGCGCTCGCCCTCGCCGAGGAGCTCGGCGTCGAATCGGTCGCCATCCCCGCCCTCGGCACGGGGGCCGGGAAGGTTTCGAACGAGGACGCGGCCGAAGCGCTCGTCGAGGCGATCGCGGCCCACGCGCCGAAACGCCTCGCCGACGTCACCCTCGTCGCGCGAGACGAGAAGACGGTCGAGGCGCTCGTCGCGGCGCTCGAGCGCTACGAAGAGGAGCACGCATGAAAAAGCGGCCGGCGCGTCGAGCGCGCCGGCCGCTTCGGTCTCTCTCCGTCCCGGGCTCTACTTCCCCTCGGGACGCTCGCTCCGCAGCGAAAAGCTCTTGTTCGTGATCGCCCGCTGAGTCGCGAGCATTCCCTTCAGATGATCGATCTCGTGCTGCACGAGCGCGGCGAGCTTGCCCTCGAGGTACATGCTCTGCTTCCGCCAGCTCGTGTCTCGGTACTCGACCTTGCAGCGGCGGTAGCGCTTCACCTTCACCATGAGATCGGGAAAGCTCATGCAGTCGTCCCACATCTCGACCTTGCGCCGCGTGCGGAGCTTGATGACGGGGTTGATGAGCACGATCGGCTGGTTCACGTGCATGTACACGATCCGCTTGAAGACGCCGATCTGCGGCGCCGCGATCGCGCGCCCCCATCCGTACTCATCCCGGAAATCGAGGAGGGTGTCCTTCAGATCCTCGAAGACCGGTTCGAGCTTTTCGAGCTCGTCGCGTTTGACCTTCACGGATTCCTTGTAGAGTTGGACGTTTCCCAGAAGGAGAATGTCGCGTACCGCCATCTCGCTACCTTTCTGCCACGGCCGGTTCCTTCGTTCGTGACGCCGGGGGCTTGTCCTCGCGGCGCTCCTCGGGCCGTTTCCAGGGCGCCGGGCATGCTCCCGTCCAGCAGTAGAGACAGAGCCGTTCCTTGGGAAGGCCGATGGAGGCGACCATGTCCTCGAGGGTCTGATAGCGAAGCGTCGTCACCTCGAGATCGCGGGCGATCCACTCGACCATTCGCCGGTACCGATCCGTGCGATGATCGACGTACGCCGACACGTCGTCGACGTCGCGCCCCTCGAGGGCGCGGATCGCGCGGCGCGCGGCGAGCTCGTCCAGATTCCGCGTCGAGAGATTGAACCGGCACGGATACATGAGCGGCGGACAGGCGGGGCGGACGTGCACCTCGCGTGCGCCTCCTTCCCAGAGCTTCCGCACGGTGTAGTTCTTGAGCTGCGTACCCCGCACGATGGAATCCTCGCAGACGATGATCCGGTTCCCGCGGATGATCTCCTCGTTCGGGATGAGCTTCATTTTGGCGACGAGGTCTCGCGTTTCCTGCGAGGGGGGCGTATAGCTGCGCCCGTAGCCCGGCGTGTACTTGACGAGGGGGCGGCGGAACGGCTTTCCCGACTCGATCGCGTAGCCGAGCCCGTGCCCGATCCCCGAATCGGGGATCCCGGAAACGAGATCGATCTCGATGTCGCGGTCGCGCCGCGCGAGCGCCGCGCCGCTCCGCTCCCGCACGATCTCTACGTTGATTCCCTCGTAGCTCGATGTCGGAAAACCCGTGTATATCCAGAGAAAAGCGCAGATGTTGCTCGTCTCCGCGCCTTGCCGCACCCGCGTGAGCCCGCGCTCGTTGACGAGGACGATCTCGCCGGGCGCGAGGTGCTTCTCGACGCGGAATCCGAGATTGAGAAACGCGCTCGTCTCGGTGGCGACGGCCCACGCGTCGTCGCGGCGGCCGATCGCGAGCGAGAAGTAGCCGAGGCGATCGCGGGCGGCATACACGCCGTCTTCGTGCAGGAGCAGCAGCGAGCACGAGCCGTCGATCGACTCGAACATGTGATCGATGCCGTGGGCGATGCTCGATCCGCGCGTGACGAGCTTCGCGACGAGCTCGGTGAGATTCACGTTGTCGCCCGTGCCGAATTCGCTGAAGGAGCCGCCGGCGGCGAGAAAATCCTCCGCGAGGTCGCGGGCGTTGTCGATGAATCCGTCCGTCGCGATGCAGAAGGGGCCGAAGCGAGAGCGCACGTAGATCGGCTGCTCGTCGAGGGCGCTGATGACGCCGATGCCCTTGGTCCCGCGAAGCCGCGCGCGATCCTCGTGGAACTTCGACTTGAACTGGCTCTGCCCGATGTTGTGGATCTGCCGGACGAATCCGTCGCCGTGCACGGCGATGCCGCCGAACTGCGTTCCGAGATGGGAATGGTAATCGGTCCCGTAGAACAGGACGTCCGAGCAATCGGCTCTGGAAACAACTCCGAAAAGACCGCTCAAGATGCTCCTCCAGTTGTGCGGAAGTGTGCGTACGGGCGCGCGAGGCGCCCTCTACCCGCACATAATAGCGATTCGAGGC
>DHHN01000045.1:3503-3897 GCA_002403295.1 bacterium UBP1_UBA4771
TCGCGCTCCTCTTTCTCTGCCTCCTCGCATACCGGGGCGTGCTCGACAACTGGCTCTTCAACGACGACTTCTCGTGGCTCCGCGCGGCGCGGCTCGAGATGACCGCGCGGAACCTGCTCGCGTATCGCGTCGTCGATTTCTTCCGCCCCCTCGTGAACCTCTCGTTCTGGCTCATGGAGAAGGCCTCGCCGGGGAACGTTCCGCTCCATTACGGATTCAACATCCTCCTGCACGCGCTCTGCGCGATCCTCTACTTCCATCTTCTCGCGAAACTCCTCGGGAACGATCGCCTCTCGCTCGCGGCCGCGGCGCTCTTCGCCGTCACGAGCGTGCACGCCGCGGCGGTGCTCTGGATCAGCGCCCGAACGACGCTCCTCTCGACCGTTTTTCTGCT
>DHHN01000045.1:4026-8242 GCA_002403295.1 bacterium UBP1_UBA4771
CGCTCGCCTCGATATCGGCGCTCTATCTCATCGTTCGCCACGCGTTCCTGGGGGGGATCTTCAGGGAGAACTGGGGGCTCGGCGCGCACGCGCTCCGGAACGTCGCGGGCGGATTTCTCTACCAGCTCTACCCGTGGCCCTTCTTCTCTCTCTTCCATCCGGCCGGAACGCATATCGCCGAACCCGCGGACGCCCTCATGCCGGAGATTCTCGTCGTGCCGCTCGCCGTGCTCCTCGTCGCCGCTGGCCGCGCGGCGCGCCGAACGTTCGCGATGAACCTCGCCGTGGCGTGGGGTCTCCTCGCCCTCGCGCCGGCCGCCCTCTTCCGCTACCGGTTCTTCTCGACCGTTTCGTTCAGCCAGAGCCGCTACTATTACCTCTCTTCCGCGGGAACGGTTCTCGTCATCGTCCTGCTTCTCTCGATGCTTTGGCGCGGCCGCTCGCGCGCGCGGCGGGTCCTCGCCGCGATTCTCTTCCTTCTCATCTCGGCCGGCTACGTCGAGCGCGCGCATCGCATCGAGCGCAAATGGGACGAGTTCACGGCGCATTACCGGGGGATCGTCGCCGCGATCGTCGAGGAGAGCGACGCCCGCGCCGAAACGAGCCGTCTCGCGATCGAGAATCCGCCGATGGCGTTCGACTACCTCGCCGACGCGATCGTCCTCGAGCGCCCGGACCGGACCGTCGTCGCGGTGGGCACGCGCGAGGAGGCCGAGCGGCAGGCGCCGTGCCTCTACGTATCGTATTCGGGCGAAGCCCCGAAGATCATGCGCGTCGAGAGGATCGATCGGCCGGCCGGGGGCGGCGAGGGGGACGCCGAGGAGAACGGCTCCGGCGGGAGCGTGAGATCGCCGTGAAGCGCATCGACGTCACGAGAAGCTGGCAGGGGTCGCGGCTCGACCGCTTCGTCCGGGCGCACATTCCGGGCACCCCCTTCGGCGTCATTCAGATACTTCTCCGAAAGGGGCTCATTTACCTCAACGGCGAGCGCGCGAGCGGCGCCGCGCGCGTCAAGGGCGGTGACGTCGTGGCCATCGACCTCGCGGAATCGGACGATGCCGCGCCGTCCGCCGCGGCGAACACGAAGCGCCGCGCGGGGAAACGGGCGGTGAAGCCCTCCGCCGCGTCACCCGGCACGGCCCGCGGCGGAAAACCGGCGCGCACGGCCGCGATCGTCGGACGGGAGATCCCGGTACTGTACGAGGACGAGGAGGTTCTCGTCGTCGACAAGCCGTCGGGCGTCGTCGTGCAGCCCGGCAACCGCAAGGAGCTCGGTTCGCTCCTCGATTCGCTCGAGGAATACCGGCGAAGAAGCGCGAGATCGAAGGCGCGCCGCGCCGGCGCGTCCGGCCGGGAGGCCGCGCCGGCTTCGGCCGAAGAGCCTCCCTTTCCCTACACGCCGGTCCACCGCCTCGACCGCGAAACGAGCGGCGCGCTCGTCGTCGCGAAGACCCGTCCCGCCGCGCGCGCCCTCGCGAGGGCCTTCGCGCGCGGCGCCGTGCACAAGATATACCTCGCCGTCGTCGAGGGCGTTCCGGCCGAAGAAGAAGGCACGATCGACTCGCCGCTCGCCGTCGCGAAGGGCGCGCGCTCCCACGCGTCGCCGTCGCCCGCGGGGGCGAAGGCGCTCACCCACTATTCGGTCATCCGCAAGATTCGCGGCGCGAGAGCCCTCCTCCAGATCGCGATAGAGACCGGGCGAACGCACCAGATCAGGGCTCACCTCGCCTCGATCGGCCACCCGGTCGCCGGGGACGCGGAATACGGCGCCCCGTCCGGCGGCCGAGGCGGACGTTTCCTTCTGCACGCGTGGATGATATACTTCCCTCATCCGTCGACGGGCGAGATGCTGCTCTGCACGGCGCCGCCCCCCGCGGCCATGCATGCCACCTAAGGAGGACGAAATGGACAAGGCTCTGCTCAAGGCTTCGACGATCGCGCTCCGCGATTGCCTCAAGCTCGCGAAGGAGGAGTCGCTCCTCATCGTAACCGACGCGAAGCTCCGCGCCATCGGAACGTCCCTGCGGGACGCGGCGCTCGAGCTCGGCGCCGATCCGGTGCTCGTCGAAATGCGGGTGCGAAGCCGGGACGGCGAGGAGCCGCCGGCGAGCGTCACGCACGCCATGATGATGAGCAAGGTCGTCGTGGCTCCGACGACGCGCTCGCTCACGCACACGGCGGCGCGCCGCGAGGCCTGCAAGGCCGGCGCGCGCGTCGCGACGATGCCCGGCATCCGCCGCGACACGATGATCCGGTGCCTCAACGCCGATTACTACAAGATAGCCGAGCGGACGAAGCGCATGACCGAGCTCCTCACCGCGGGTTCCGTTATCCGGGTGACGAGCCCCGCCGGCACCGACATCACGCTCCCCATCGCGGGGATCAAGGCGATCGCCTCGACCGGCCTCATCCACGAATCGGGCGGCTTCGGCAACCTCCCCTCGGGCGAGGCGTACATGATGCCCGTCGAGGGGGCCGCGGAAGGCGTCTTCGTCGTCGACGGCTCCATGGCCGGCATCGGCAACCTCGAGGGGAAAAAGCCGATCACGATACGAGTCGAGAAGGGGTATGCCGTCTCGATCGAGGGAGGCGCCGCGGCGAAGAAGCTCCGCGCGAAGCTCGAGCCGCTCGGCCGAGCGGCGTTCAACGTCGCNNGCATCGGGACGAACGACGCCGCACGCATCACGGGCTCGATCCTCGAGGACGAGAAGGTCATGGGCACGATCCACATCGCCCTCGGCAACAACATGTCGATGGGAGGAACGGTGAACGTCCCCGTGCACCTCGACGGCATCGTGAAGAAACCCACCGTCGAGCTCGACGGCGCGAAGATCATGGACCGCGGAAAGATGCTCGCGGATTGAGCGCGGGCGTCTCGTTCCGGACTCGCGAAAAGGGCCGCCCCGGCGGGGCGGCCCGTATATTTTCGGCGAGACGCCCGGCGCGCCTCAGCGCATCGCCCGGAGCCTCCGCACGCGCTCATCGAGGGGCGGGTGCGTGCTGAAGAGGTTCGCGGTCTTCCCGAACGGCTTGATCGGATTCACGATGTAGAGGTGCTGCGTCGCGCGGTTGGCCGCCTCGAGCGGCTCGCGGTCTCCGGCGATCTTCTCGAGGGCCCGCGCGAGCCCCTCGGGGTACCGCGTGAGCTTCACCGCCGAGGCGTCCGCGAGATACTCGCGCTGCCTCGAAATGGCGAGCTGGAGGAGCTTCGTGAAAATGGGAGCCAGCACCGCGAGCGCGATAGCGACGACGAGCATGATGGCCCCTCCCGATCCTCCCCCGCCGCTGCTGCTCCGCCGCCTGCGCCCGCCGCTCCAGAAAAAGCTCCTGAGAAAGAAATCGCTCATGAGGGCGATCGAGCCGACGAGCACGCCCACCATCGTCGCGTAGAGGATGTCGCGGTTCCCGACGTGCGAGAGCTCGTGGGCCATGACGCCCTGCAGCTCGTCGCGTCCGAGCTTCTGGAGCAGCCCCGTCGTGATGGCGACGGAGGCGTGCGCGGGATCCCGCCCCGTCGCGAATGCGTTCGGCGCCGTGTCGTCGATGATGTAGATCGCCGGCATCGGGAGCCCGCCCGCGAGCGAGAGCTCCTCGATGACGTTGAAGAGCTGCGGGTGATCCCTCTTTTGGATGCGCTTCGCGCGGCTCACGGCGAGCACCATCTTGTCGCCGCCGAAATAGGCGCCGAGCGACATGCCGAGCGCGAGGAGAAAGGCGATGACGACTCCCGCGTAGCCCGTCCCCCAGTACCGTCCGAGGGCGTATCCGAGCACGAGGAGCACCGCCGTCACGACGATCGTGAGAAAGAACGAGTTGCGCTTGTTCGCCGCGATCTCGTTGAACATGGACGCCATGGCGTCTCACCTCTCGATGCGAAACGCTCCGGGCGCTCCCCGGCCGCTCACGTGAAGCTCACCTTCGGGGGCTGCTTCTCCGCCTCGATGGCGATCTCGAAGAAGTCGCGCGGCTTGAAGCCGAAGAGCGACGCGAAGACGTTCGAGGGAACGGTCTCGATGCGAGTGTTGTAGTCGCGGACCGACTCGTTGTAATGCTGCCGCGAGAAGGAGATCCTGTTTTCCGTCGAGGCGAGCTCTTCCTGAAGCGCCAGCATGTTCTGATTCGCCTTGAGGTCGGGGTAGCTCTCCGCCACGGCGAAGAGGGATCGAAGGGCCCCGGTGAGCATGTTTTCCGCCTGCGCCTGCGCCTTGACCCCCGA
>DHHN01000019.1:0-3686 GCA_002403295.1 bacterium UBP1_UBA4771
ACCGCTTCTTCGACGGCGCTTCGCGAGACGAGGATCTCCGGGGCGTTTCCCTGACGGCGCTCCTCCTCATCGCGGGGCACCGTTTCTGCGAACTCGGGCTGTACGCGTTCGGCGCCTTCGACGGCTCCCGGGAGATTTCGCCCGAGCCTCGCGTCAACAACGTCCGCGCGGCAGTTCCGCGCCTCGCCTACGAGGACCNNTGCTCGCCGCGGCGGAGGCCGTGAAACTCATCTACGACCACCGCGACCGGATTCCGGCCGTCCGCGTGGAGTACGGGCGGGATCTCAAGCTCCGGCATTTCAAAAGCCGCTTCTCCTTCGTTCTGTAGCCCCCCGGCGCGTCGCTCCGGACGCGGGGCGTCGGCGCCCTCCCGGGGGCCGGCCGCCGGCCCCGCCCGCGGAGAGGGAGCCCCTTTTCCGCGCCGTTTCCCGTAAAATGGAATGGATCCTGCTAATCATCGCTTCGTCCGTCGGTTATGCAGCGTATCCTCCGCCCGCGCGGGCGCCGTTCGCCGCGAGGAGCGGGCACCCACTGGAGGTACCGTGAGCAACGCGAACGACACCAGTATGCCTCCGGGCACCCCCGCGGAGGCGATAGTCGGCGGCGTGGAGCGGCCCGCCGATTGCCGGGAGATCGACAGCGTGGATCCGTACGCCGATTCGGACGCATCCGTCGTCTACTGCGACGTCCGGGGACAGCGGAGCGACGAGGAGCAGCAGCTCGCCGCGGTCATGGAGATCGCGAACGCGATCAGCTCCCAGCTCGATCTCAACCAAATTCTATCGGCCATATCGAAGGAGCTCTCCAAGGTCATCGACTACGACATCGGATGCGTCGCCATCTACGAGAAGGAGCGATGCGGGCTCTTCATGCGACACGTGTGGCGCAGGGGCGGCCAGACGACGGGCGAGGGCCGCTACGTGCCGCTCGACGACTCGAATCTCGTCGGCTGGGTGGCGAATCACCGCAAGCCGGCGCTTCGCGGCAATATCCCCGCCGACGGCCGCTTCCGGGAGATCATGAAGGAGGACGGCCTCAAGTCGGACATCGTCGTGCCGCTCGTGGCGAAGGATATGCTCATCGGCACGGTGAACGTGGGAAGCTACGAGCTCAACCATTTCAGCGATTTCGACCTCGATCTCGTCGTGCGCTTCGGCAAACTCACCTCCATCGCGATCGAGAAGTGCCAGCTTCTTCGCGAGCTCGCCGACCTCGGGGAGAAGTACCGGCTCCTCATGAAGAACGCGAGCGAGATCATCGTCATCTTGAACGCGCAGGGGGAGTTCGTCGAGTGCAACCGGGCGATGTGCGAAATCTCCGGTTACCGTCCCGAGGAACTCATCGGCCAGAGCCTGTTCCTCGTCGCGCTTCCCGAACGCCGGGACGAGGCCAAGCGGAGTTTCTTCAGCATGCTTCGCGGCGAGATCTCGCGACTCCCCGAAATTTCATGCCGGAAGAAGAGCGGCGAGATCGTCGTCGTCGACATCAGCGGCGGCGTCATGCGCATCAAGGGCGATCCGTACGTCGTTCTCATCGCGCACGATATCACCGATCGCAGGACGTTGCAGGAGCGCATCACCACCCAGAACGCCGAGCTTACCGAGATCAACCGGAAGCTCCGCGAGCTCGACGACCTCAAGAACGAGTTTCTCGGGCGGATCAGCCACGAGCTGCGGACCCCGCTCTCGGTCATCATGGCCTATACCGGCACCCTGCTCGAGGACCGGGACCAGTCGATCGATCCGCAGACGCGAGCGGAGTTTCTCCGCATCATCGACGACCATTCGAACAAGCTCCTCGGCCTCATCAACGATCTTCTCGATCTCTCGCGCGTCGAGGTGTCGCGGACGATGCTCCACGCGAGCGAGGGCAGCGTGAACGACATCGTCAAGATATCGATCCGCATCGCGGAGCCCTTCGCGGCGCAGCACCACGTCGAGCTCGTCACCGAGCTCGACGACATGATTCCGATCATGAGCTTCGATCCGCTGCGCATCCGGCAGGCGTGCGTGAACCTTCTCAACAACGCCGTGAAGTTCAGTCCCGCCGGGAGCACCGTCACGATCCGCTCCCGCAACGGCAGCGGCGAGGCCGTCGTCTCGGTCATGGACAGCGGTCCCGGGATCGGGCAGGACGAGCTGCCGAAGCTGTTCGAGAAGTTCACGCAGCTCGACGGCGGTGCGTCCCGCGAGAAGGACGGGCTCGGGATCGGACTCAAGCTCGTGAAGCACTACGTCGAGCTCCACGGCGGACGGATCTGGGTCGAGAGCGAGGCCGGGAGGGGATCGACCTTCTCGTTTTCCATTCCGCGCCGGCAGCAGGACTAGCCGCCGGATTCACATGCACAGGCCGTTTCGACCGGGACGGCGGGCGCCGCGTCACCGCACGACGAGCTCGCCCGCCTCGATGCCGATGCGCCTCGAGATCGACGTCACGGCGAGGCCGCCGATCCGCATCTCGGCCGTCGGATCGTCGGGATCGGCCCCTTCGACGATGATGCGCGCGAGGTTGTCCGTTTCTTTTCCCTGCTCGACGACGAGGTTGCCCGACGTGACGACCCCATGGCGGAGGAGGTACGATGTCAGCGCGGCGGCCGCGGTGCCGGACGCCGGATCCTCCCACATGCCGAGGGCCGGCGCGAAGTGCCGCAGGTACGCCGTGCAATCGGGCGTGAACACGTCGAGGGAGAACAGATGGTTCGTGTGGATGCCGTACGTGCGGTTCATGATGCCGAGCTTGATGAGATCCGGGTTCATGTCCCGGATCGTTTCCTTGTGAAGGACCGGGATCATGAGCTGTTCGAGGCCCGTCGTGACGATCTCGAGGGGGAGCCCCGTACGCGTGATCTCGCCCTCGTCGATGCCGCAGTATCCGGCGATCTCCCGGATCGATACGTTCGACGGCCGGTGCCGTTTGACCGTCTGGTGAAGCATGATCTTCTCGAGCACGCCGGCGGGCGTGCCGTCGATCGAAACGATCGTTCCGTTCTCCACGCCGAGGCGGGATGCGCCCGCCGGGATCCCCGCCTCGTAATGGATGTCGAGCCGGATGAGTCCCGCGCGGGTCTCGAAGAGCGTCTTCGTGACGCCGCCCTCGAGCGGGATGCGCCCCTCCTCGAGGAGCGCGAAGCAGGAGGCGATCAGGGCGTGCCCGCTCAAATCGAATTCCTCGGACTGCGTGAAGAACCGCACTCGGAAGAGCGCCTCCTCCCGCGAGGGAAGCGTGACGAAGGCCACCTCGGAGAGGTTCATCTCCGCGGCGATCGCCTGCATCGTTTCGCTCGGGAGCGCCTCCGCCTCCGTGACGACTCCCGCGGGATTGCCCGCGAACGGCGTCGTCGTGAATACGTCGATCTGCTTCATCGTGATATCCTGCATGAGCTTCTCCTTCGTGGCGGCTCGTTGCAAAACGCGAAGCTCGCGGTGCAAAGTCCGGTATTCTTCCCGCTATTCCCGGAAACTTTCCGCTCGTATCCGCAAATGCCACCCATGACGCAACTCTTTGTACTAAAATAAGTTATATTATCCCCACGCGCGAACCTCGGGCCGGCGGGCGGCGCGGGGCGGCCCGCCCACCGATGGTATAGCAATTGCAAATCCGGTTCCGAACGTCGCCCCGCGCTCGTCGGGGGCAGGGTCGGGATCATCGGAACAGAGCTTCCAGCGCGGAAGCGGATGACGGCACGC
>DHHN01000019.1:3824-7292 GCA_002403295.1 bacterium UBP1_UBA4771
TCGCCGATTATTGCGAGTATCTCTCGTCGAACCCGGAGGAGATCGAACATCTCCTCGACACCGTCACGATCCACGTCACCGAGTTCTTTCGCGACGCGGAGGTGTTCGAGGCCGTCGCGAGGGACGTTCTTCCCTCCGTCGTCGCCCGCAGGACGCGCGGCGGGCCGGGCACGCTCCGCGTCTGGAGCGCCGGCTGCTCGACGGGCGAGGAGGCATACAGCCTCGCGATCGTCGTCCTCGAATACCTGCGCGCGCACCCGGCCGGCGTCGGCCTCGAGGTGTTCGCCACGGACATATCGAAAGAGGCCTGCCGCACCGGGCGGCGCGGCGTCTACGACCGGCGCAAGATCGAGCAAATCCCGGCGCCGCTTCGCGACCGGTATTTCGAGCCCGTTCCGGAAGGCTTCCGGGTGGCGCCTGCCGTGCGGCGCGCGGTTCTCTTCTCCGTGCACGATCTTTTCCAGAGCGTTCCGTACTCGCATCTCGACATTGTCGTGTGCCGGAACGTTCTCATCCACTTCGATCACGTCGTCCGGAACGAAGTGATCAAGCGCTTCCACGAAGCGCTCGGTCGGGGCGGCGTGCTCGTGCTGGGCAAGACCGAGGCGATCACCGGGTCCGCCGGGTCGCTGTTCGAGCTCGTCGATCCGCGAAACAAGATGTATGTGAAGATATGCTCCGCCGTTCCCGAAGGAGGCACGCGATGAAATTGAGCATGCAGGGCAAAAGCATCGGTTCCAAGATATTTCTCGCGCTGGTGTCGGTGCTCGTTGCCGTCTGGCTCGTGAACTACGGCACGTTCATGAACATGTCGAAGGAAGCCTCGATGAAGGCGGCGAACGTCGCGGCGCACGCGTCGCCGGAGACGGCCCGGGACGCCGCGGTCGAGCACGTCCGCTGGCGCGCCCTCTCGTTCTCGGCGGCGAGCCTCCTCACCGGCTGCGGGGCCATCTGGTTCATCATGCATTTCCTTCTCCGGCGGCCGATCAACCAGCTCTTGGCCGCGAGCCGCGCGCTCGCGAGCAACGCCGGCGATCTCACGACGACGGTCGCGATCCGTTCGGACGACGAGCTCGGCAGGCTCGGCTTCGCCCTCAACGAGCTCTTCTCCAACATCGGCGGCATCATCAGCATGATCAGGACGACCGCCGACAAGGTCAATTTCTCGGCCCAGAACCTCTCCGCGGCGACCGAGCAGATGAACTCGATCACCGAGGAGACCTCGACGACCGTCCAGAACATCGCGAAATCGACCGACGTCCAGGCTCGCAAGGTCGACGAGATGATCAGGGAAATCCGGAACATGGAGCGGTCCGTGAAGCAGGTGGCGAACAGCGCCGAGCTCGCGTCGTCGGCCGCGACGAACGCCTCGGAAACGGCGGCGAAGGGCGGCGATTCGGCGAAAGAGGCGGTCGAGAAGATCAATAAGATCTACACCGTCATTCAGGAATCGGCCGAGATCATCCGCCATCTCGGGGAGCGGTCGAGCCAGATCGACGAGATCGTCGACGTCATCACCGACATCGCCGATCAGACGAACCTGCTGGCGCTCAACGCCGCCATCGAGGCGGCGCGCGCGGGAGAGGCGGGGGCCGGGTTCGCGGTCGTCGCCGACGAGGTCCGCAAACTCGCCGAGGGAAGCGCCGAGGCCGCCGAGGAGATCGCTACGCTCATCCGCAAGACCCAGGAAGAGACGCGCACCGCGGTGAAGAGCATCGAGCTCGGCGCGAAAGAGGTCACGGAGGGCAAGGAAGTCATCACGCGCACCGGGCAGTCGCTCGACGAGATCGTCGACGTGCTCCGGAGTTCCTCGGATATGGCGCGGCGCATATCGGCCGCGACGAAGGAGCTCTCGCGCGGCATGAAGAACGTCACGGGCTCGATCGACGAGATCTCCTCGAGCGCGGAAAAGAACGCCTCGGCGACGCAGGAGACGGCCGCCTCGATGGAACAGATGACCTCCAGCATGGAGGACGTCGCCTCGTCCGCGCAGAAGCTGAGCGAGATGGCGATCCAGCTCCGCGAGCACGTCGGCCGATTCACCGTCGGGGCCGCGGAACGCGAAGAGCTGACGGTGTCGGCGTGACGCGCCGCGCGCGGCGGGAGGGATGATGCTTCCATGAAACACGAACGCATATTCGACAGGACGCGAACGGGAACGCAGCTCATCACGTTCCGGCTCGGGGCCGAATACTACGGCATCCACGTGTCGAAGGTGCGGGAGATCCTGCGCCCGATCGACCTCTTTTCCGTGCCGGGCATGGGCGAACGGATCGAGGGCGTCATCAATCTCCGCGGCGAGATCATTCCCATTTTCAAGATCGCTTTGCTCCTCGGCTTGCGCCCCGGCGACGGGGGAGACGCGGGCCGCAAGCGGCGGACGATCATCATAGACGCCGCCGCGGGGAGCTTCGGCTTTTTCGTCGACGAGGTGCTCGAGGTGGCGCGCATCCAGACGGACGAGATGCAGGCCGCGCCCGCCATCGGCACCGGGGAGCCGCGCGCCGCGGTCGTCACCGGCATCGTCAAGATCTCCGGCCGCATGGTCGTGTGCATCGATCCCGAGAACATCATCCCAGACGACGCAACGGCAAAGGAGATCGCGATTGGCGGTTGACAACGCAACGCGGCAGGAGATCGCTGTGGGAGTCGCGCAATTCCGCATCGGGCAGGCGCCGGGAACGATGATAACGCTGGCGCTCGGATCGTGTCTCGGCATCGTGCTGTATGACGCGACGACCCGGATCGGCGCCCTCGCGCACGCGATGCATCCCCATCGGGAACGGGTCAAGAACAACGCGAACCGGGCCAAATTCGTCGATTCGGTGCTTCCCGTCCTCCTCGACGGAATGGCGCGCCGGGGCGCCCGCCGCGAGCGCATCGTGGCCAAGATATTCGGGGGGGCGCGGATGTTCGAAAGCTACACCGGGAGCGCGGGCGTGATGCAGATCGGCGACGAAAACATAGTTACGGCGCGCAAAGAACTCGCGGCGATGGGCATCCCGCTCGTCGCCGAATGCGTCGGCGGCAGAAGCGGCCGAACGATCGCGTTCGACCTCTCGAACGGCTCCGTCGCCGTCCGGGACGTCGAATCCAACGAGGCGGTGTACTGATGGCGGGAGAGCGCGCGGGAGCGCGTCAGATCCGGGTGGTCGTGGGCGAGGATTCTCCGCTCATGCAGACGATGATCGTCGAGGCGCTTCATTCCGATCCGGAAATCCGGGTCGTCGGGAAGGGCGCCGACGGCCGCGCGGTGCTCCGTCTCGTGTCGGAGCTGCGGCCGGACTGCATCACGCTCGATCTCGAGATGCCGAACATGGACGGCCTCGAGACGCTTCGCTACCTCATGAGCGAATGGCCGACGCCCGTGGTCATCGTGAGCGCCCATACCGCCGAGAGCGCCGAGATAGCCCTCGCCTGCCTCGAGTACGGGGCCGTCGACATCGTTCCGAAGACCTGGGGCGGCAA
>DHHN01000224.1:0-226 GCA_002403295.1 bacterium UBP1_UBA4771
TCGTCGATGAAGACCTGCAGATCGCCGGTCGCCGGGTCGACTTTGTAGACCCTCGGCGCGAACGCTTCGGCGACGTACAGCTGCCCGTCCACAACTTCCATGCCGGCCCATCGGTAGAAATCGTACTGGTGGTAGTCGATGACGTTGCCGCCGGTGTCCAACACATAGATGCGGGATAGGAATTCCTGGTTGGCGGTGAAGACGATCACATCATCGGCAAGGGTAG
>DHHN01000224.1:345-3384 GCA_002403295.1 bacterium UBP1_UBA4771
TCGAAATTCCAATAAGAAGAGCGAGCATGGAGGGAAGGAGCGTATCGATGAAAAGAGCGCGCGTACTCGTGAAGATATTCGGATTGGGGCTCATGCTTGTGTCTTTGCATCCCGCATACGGGCATGAAGAAGCGGCGGCGCCCTCGAACGGGCGTGCGGACTTCGAGCCCAACTACGTGAAGCTGCAGAGGACGGGCGAGCTCAAGAAACGGGCGGAAGAGCTCTGGAATATCATGGAGCGCTGCACGCTTTGCCCGAGGGCCTGCGGAGTCAACCGCCACAAGGGGGAGAAGGGGTTCTGCGGCGCTTCTTCGGAGCTCGTCATTTCGTCACATCATCCCCATTTCGGCGAAGAGAAGCCGCTCGTGGGCACGGGCGGTTCGGGGACGATATTTTTCAGCAATTGCTCCTTGCGATGCGTTTTCTGCATAAACTGGGAAACGAGCATCGGCGGCGTCGGCAAATCGAGAAGCATCGAGGAGCTGGCCGAGATGATGCTCGAGCTGCAAAGGATCGGCTGCCACAATATCAATTGCGTGACGCCCACGCATTATTCCGCGCATATCCTTCTGGCCCTGGATATCGCCGCGGGCAAAGGCCTGCGGCTTCCTCTCGTGTACAATACGTGCGGCTGGGAGAGCCTCGAGATACTCAAGAAGCTCGACGGCGTCGTGGATATTTACCTGCCTGATTTCAAGTATTCGGACAGCGCCATGGCGGCACGATATTCGTCGGGAGCGCGGGGCTATCCGCGGGTCACGAAAGAAGCCCTGCTGGAGATGCACCGCCAGGTAGGCGTCGCGCGTCCGGCCGAGGACGGGCTCATATATCAGGGGTTGATGATTCGCCATTTGGTCATGCCGAACAACGTGGGCGGGACGCGAGAAGTGGTCAAATGGATAGCGGAGAATCTTCCCAAGGATACGTACGTTACTATCATGTCGCAATACAGGCCGATGCATAGGGCCAGCGAGTATCCCGCAATATCGCGCAGGATAACGAGGAAGGAATACGAGGAAGCGGTAGGATACGCACGAGAGGCGGGGCTCACGAATTTCGCGGCGCAGGGGTACTAATCCCGGGAAACGGCCTTCGCGCCTTCCATTACCGTATGCTCTCTCCCGGACCGACAGGGATACCCAGCAGATACCAGAGAACCAGCATCGCGACCCAGGCGATGCCCGCGACGATCGCGTAGGGCAGCAGCAGCCGGATCAGCGTTCCGACCCCGGCGTCCTTGCGGTACACCCTGACCCAGCCGAGAGCGAGCGGGAAATATGGATACAGGGGCGAGATGCCGTTCGTGGTCGAATCCCCGATGCGGTAGGCGAGTTGCGAGACGGCCGGGGAGATCGGCGGATCGAGCAGCAGGAACATCGGCACGACGATCGGCGCCAGCATGGCCCACTTGGCGGCGCTCGATCCGAGAAACACGTTCAGAACCATGACGATCAGCGCGGTCACCGCAAGCAGCGGGGCCCCCTGCAGCCGCAGTTGATTCAGAATATTCGCTCCCCCGATGGCCACGATCCGGTCGAGGTTCGACCAATGAAACAGCGCCACGAACTGACCGATGACGAGCATCAGCACGATCAGGCCGGAGACCTCTTTGACGCTGGTGACCATCATGGCCGGAATGTCGGCCAGGTTCCTGATCTTGCCGACGCAGATCCCGTAGATCATTCCCGGGATGGCGAAAAAGAAGAACAGGATCGCCACCATTCCGCGGAAAAAAGGCCCGCGCATCACGTCGGGCATAATCTCGATCCGGGCGGCGTTTTCCAGGTTGATCTCCGCATCCCCGCGCGGGAGATAGATGCGCGCGGCCGCGCCGTCGCGCCAGCGGCTCTTGTCGGCGTCATCGAGGATCAGCGTCCGCCCTTTGAAAACGACGGCGTGCTCCCTGGTCGCGCCGTTTCCCGATAGGGCGGTTTTTCCGATCACGCGCTGCAATCGCACCTCGTCCGGGTATTCCCGGTGGACGATCGTTTCGATCTGGGACGTATCGTAGCGCAGAATGCCGTTTTCCGGGATCAGCGTCAGCAGCGCGAGAATCGAATACAGCGCGAGAGCCAGCATGGCCCAGCGCAAGCCTTTCCTGCGCGCCGCTTCCCCGCTCGCGTGCTCTTCGATCACCACCTCGGCCGCGGGAGGGCCGCAGGCGGGGATCGTGAAGCGCTTTCCGACCCAGGCCAGAACAACGGCCAGCATCAGCACCGATGCGATCATGAAGTACAGGTTCGCCGCCGCGCCGACGTGCATGTTGGGATCCTCGAGCGCCTCGTTGGTGAATCCGGCCAGCAACACGTCGGTGCCGCGGGGAATCAGGGTCGCCGTGAACCCGGCCGTACAAGAGGCGTAGGCGAGGATGATCCCGGCCAGTGGATTCAGACCCAGATTTCTGAAGGCGACCGCGGCGAGGGGCGGCACAACGACGATCCCCGCGTCCGAGGCCAAGTTGCCCATGATCCCGGTCACGACGATGATCGGCAGGATCAGCACGTGCGGGACCTTCGTCATGCGCCCGAGCAGGGCCTCCATCAGGCCCGAATGCACCGCCAGCGAGACGCCCATCAGCATCACGAGCACCAGGCCCAGCGGGGCGAAATTCGAAAAATTGGTCACCATCTCGAGCACGAACCTCTGCACCCCGTGCTGCGAGGCGAGGTTCTGCGCCGTGACGGATTCCAGCGTCACCGGATGGGTCACCGAAACGCCAAGCAGCCCGCAGACCACCGAGCAGACGACGACGAACACGGTCAGATAGAAAAAAATCCAAAACGGATGTGGCAGTTTGTTGCCGACCTTTTCGATCCAGGTGAGAAATCTATCCATCTTGCCGTGCTTTCTCCTTCAGCGGCCTCTCGCCGCGCGCAGGCGCCGCCACGCGCGGCGCACGGTCGCGAACGGCGGTCGAACGCATGATTGCCGAACCTCCTCCATGGAGGAGCGGCGCGGGCCACAACCGAAATATATCAAGAGAGATGCGCCGATTACAGCACGAAAAGCGGCAGACTCTGCGCCCAACGACCTCTATCC
>DHHN01000224.1:3584-6991 GCA_002403295.1 bacterium UBP1_UBA4771
ATCAAGCGGGCCTACAGCGATCTCGAATCCGAGGGGTTCATCATCACGCGCGCGGGGATCGGATCGTTCGTCGCGGCGCTCGACAGGTCCGAACTGAGGGAGAGAAAGGCGCGGGGAATACGAGATGAGATCGAAAGGATCGTGAAAACGGCGGCGGCCTTCGGCATTCGGCGCAAAGAGATCGAGAGCATGATCAACGAGACGAAGGAGGGCATCGATGATTCAGTTTGACGACCGGAGAGAGCGGGAGCAGCGCGCATCGTTGTGTTTCGGGGACGGGCTTCTCGACGTCGGGATCGGCGTCGGACTCCTCATTCTCGGCTTCTTCACGATGCTCGGCCTCGGCGCCGTCGCCGGAGCATACCTCGCCATGCTCTTTCCGATCGTGAACGCCCTCAAGCGGATCGTCACGGTGCCGCGCATGCACCATCTCGATTTTCTCCCCGATCCGGAGGCCCGCGTGCGGGTGCGCCGCGTGAGGATCGTCGTGTCGGCGGCCATGGGGCTCCTTATCGCGCTCGGAGCGCTCGCCTTTTTCACATCCCGGATGATATCGGTTCCCGTTTCGGCCTGGCTCAGGGAGAACGCGATCGTCGTGTTCGGGCTTCTCCTCGCCGCGCTCTTCGTGCTCCTCGGGTGGGGAACGGCGACGGGCCGCTTGCGCGCCTACGCGATTATCACGACGGCCGCCCTCGTCGTCGGACACTGGTTCGACATGCGCCCCGCGTGGTTCTTCATCGTTCTCGGGGCGGTCATCGCCGCGTGGGGATCGACGGTTCTCACCCGTTTCGTGCGCGTATACCCGCGGCTCAACGGCAACCGAGTGCGCGAGAGAAGCTACCGGCTCATTCCGGGGAGGATGGAGGAATGATGGGCATCGTTCGAAAGGGCGCGGGGATCTTCGCGGCCCTTCCCTGCGCCGCGTGCGCGCCCCGCGCGTACCCGTGCGACACGCGGGTCGCGATGAGCGACGCGACGACCAGGGTCCATCAGCCCTTCGCGCCGCCCCGAAAGCAATCGTCGAGCGTCCCGCTCAAGATCGCGCATTCCGACTCGAGTCGACGTCAATCGTCCCGGCACGGCGCGACGCGTAGGAGCCTCTCCTTCGCCCGCGCGCTCTCCGCATCGAGCGCGAGCGCTTCGAGGTAGGCCGCGCCGGCCCGCGTCGTGTCGCCGCGGGAGAGGTATGCGTCGCCGAGCCGCACGAGGTTCGCGGAGATCCCCTGCGGCGTGTCGCGGGCGACGGTGAAGTTCGAGAGGAGCGCGAGGACCGCGAGCGCCGCGGCGAGGAGCGCGAGCTCCGCGAAGCGGCGGCGCCGCGCGATGCCGACGAGCTCGACGACCGCGGCGGCGGCGAAGGGGACGAGAAACGGGAGCACCGGGAGCCGGTATCGCGCGGTCACGTAGAAAACGACAGCCGTGGCGAGATAGACGAGCGCGCCGCCGTAGAGGAGCCACAGGCGGCGGGAGCGGCCGCGCGCGAGGAATATGCCGAGGAGGCCGAGCGGGGCGACGACGCCGAAGGTGAGGAGCGGGAGCGAGAGCACGCCCGGAAATCGCCGGTGAAAGTAGAAGTTCTCGACGTTCGCCCGCTCGTAGCGGTTCCAGAAAAAGATGAACTTCTGCCACGCGAGCGCCGTCCACTCGAGCGGGTGGGCGCGCGCCCAGCGAAGGCCCGCTCGAAACCAGAATCGCGACACATCGGATTCTCCGAGCGCCGCCCCGGACTTCTCCCGGGCGATCTCCGTCATGCGCCTCCACTGCTCCTCCGGGGCGAAGCCGAGCGAGCTCCCTCCGTAGGAGGGCGCCGCGTAGTAGCCGTTCGCGCCGGGGTTGTTGCCGATGTAGAAATTGACGCCTCCCCCCGTTGTGAGAGGGATGAACTCTCCTGAGCGGATGTAGTTGCGGATCGTGAAGGGGGCGAGGGCGAGCGCGACGCCCGCGAGAAGGAGCAGGGCGCAGCGGAGAAATCCCATCCGCCCCCGCGCGGGCGCGGGCCGTGGAGCGCCCGCGGGCCTCGAGGAGCCGGCCGGGGCCGTGGGGACGCCCGGCCATTGGATATCATCGCCGCGGCCCGCGAGGCCGAGATGGAGCAGGACGAAGGGGAGAAGGAGAACGTTCGGGGGGTTCGCGGCGATCGCGGCGCCGAGAACGGTCCCGCCCGCGAGCGTTCGCTCCGTTCCCGGGCGCCGATCCCCCGCGAAGAGGGCGAGCGCGAGCGCGTTCAGAAAGACGATGAGCGTCGCGGGCAGGATGAGCCCCTCGAAAAAAATGAGCGGCGCGTAGAGCGCTGCGAGCGCGCCCGCGACGAGCGCCGCCGCGGCGGACGAGAAGACGCGTCGCGTCGTATACATGATGAGCGCCGCCGTGGCGGTCCCGAGCAACGCCTGCAGAGCCCTCGCCGTGGCGGGGAGGGGGCCGAATATCTTGTAGATCGCCGCGAGAAACCACGGGTAGAGGGGCGCCTGCATCAGAGTCGTGGGTCCCGGATCGCCTCCGAACGCGAGGGCCCGGGCCCAGCGATCATAGGTTGCCGCGTCGAGTTGGAGGAAGGGAGCGAGGGGATTCATCCGCTCCGTGCAAAAAAGGTGGAGAATGCGGATCGCGAATGCGGCCGCGACGATGGTGGAGGCGCCGGCGAGCCAGTACGGCCTGTGTTCGACGTGCGGGCGTCCGGTCATTTTCCGACGTCCGGAGTCTCGATCGTGAAGATATCCTCGGGCGCGGCCTCGAGCATCCGCTCGCCCGCCCGTTCGACGCCGATCGTTCGGATGAGGCTGTCGATGAGAGCCGGCACCTCGGCGCGAAGCCGCACGACCGCCCGCGCTCCGTTTTTCGCCGTGAATATCCCGTATGCCGGCCCGTCCGTCGGCGCGAGCTCGATGTTGCGCTTGCCGAGCGTGCAGCCGGTGCCGAGTTGCACGCCGTCGATGAGGCACGAGCGAGGCGGCTCGAGATACGAATGCACCTCGGCCGAGACGTCGAAATGACCGTCGGTGCCCGTCGCTTCGAGCGCGAGGCGTCCCATACGGTAGCCGAGCACGACGTAGGGGCCGAGGTGCCCGTGAAAGACCGAGAGAAGCCGGGCGACCGGAATATCATCTCCCGGGAGCGCGTCATGGCCGTGCGGCACGCTTTCCCAGCGGCTTCTCAGGACCTCCGCCGCGGCCTTCGGTTCGTCGATGCGCGCGACGACGACATTCCCCCGCGTGTCGGGCTCGAGCGCGAGGGAATCCCCGCGAATCCCCGAACGAAACCGCTTCCCGTCGGTCGAGGCGATTGAGTGATCGATCGCGCAGGCCGCGGCGAGCTCGTCGTAGAGAAAGGCGTGCGGGTCCGCGCCGTGCCCGGCGAGCGTGTTCCTCGCGAAACGCGCCGCGGGCGTATCGCGGAGGATCGAGGCGAGG
>DHHN01000224.1:7015-7366 GCA_002403295.1 bacterium UBP1_UBA4771
AGCTCTTCGAGCGGGAGCGGTTTTCCCGCGTCGCCGCGCGTCGCGGGCGAGAATCCGGCGAGCGCGTCGGCCGTTTCCCGCCACGGCGGCGCCCCATCGAGACGCGTTCCCGCGAAGACGGGGATACCCGCCTTGCCCGCCGCCTCGAGCAGCCCGAAGAGGTTCGCGAGCCCGCGCTCGCTCGAGGCGGCTCCCTCCGTCACGATGATGGCCTCGACGTCGAGCGCGTCGTCGGCGAGAAGCGCGAAGAGCGCCCGGGCGTCGTCGAGCCCCATGTCGGTGTCGACGACGATGCGCGTCCCGCCGTGAGAAAACGCGCCGGTCGGAGTGACGAGGATCGCGAGGGCCGTT
>DHHN01000195.1:0-125 GCA_002403295.1 bacterium UBP1_UBA4771
CTTTCAACCGATGAGGCCCGTCACTTCGCGCGCTCGAAACGGACGGCGCATCCGCCGTCGGCCGCCATGTCGATCGCGAGGGTGTCGGCGCCCGTCACGCGGCGCTGCGAGACGCGCACATCCTT
>DHHN01000195.1:147-4610 GCA_002403295.1 bacterium UBP1_UBA4771
GGTCATGGCGCCCAGATACCAGTCCCTGTCGCTTCGCCGCGCGACGACGACGTAATCGCCGATCGCGCCGTCGAGCGCCTTCGTCTCGTCCCACGTCGCCGGCACCGACCCGATGAACTCGAACTCGGGCCGCCCGCGGTACGCTCCGGGCCAGTCGCAGACCGCCTGGAGCGGGCTCTCATAGACGACGTACATCGCGAGCTGCTGGCAGCGCGTCGTCATGACCTTCGGCGCGGAGTAGTCGGCGGTGAACTCCTCGGGCCGCGCGTTGTCGAATCCGCCCGGTGCGTAGTCCATCGGCCCGGCGAGCATGCGCGTGAAGGGGATCGTGACGTTGTGTTCGGACGTCACCTTCTCGGACCACTTGTTGTGCTCGTTCCCGCGGACCGCGTCGCGCGTGAGAAGGTTCGGCCACGTCCGTTGGAGCCCTGTTTCCTTGGAGGCGCCGTGAAACGAGACGACGAGCCGGCGCTCGGCCGCGGCGCGCAGCGCCGCCTCCTGCCACTCGACCATCTCCTGGTCGTCGCGGTTCATGCCGTCGATCTTGACGCCGGCGGCGCCCCAGCGCTCGAACACGGCGAAGATCGAGTCGAGCTGGCGGTCGACGTTTCTCCAGTGAGTCCAGAGCAGCAGGCCGACGCCCCGCTCGCGCGCGTAGCCGAAGAGCTCGGGCAGGCGGAGCTTCGGATCGGGCTTCGCGAGATCGAACGAGTCGGGATTCGCGACGACCGCGCGTTCGGGGCCGTACCACGACGGTCCGATTTCGACGTACGGAATGCCTTTCTCGGCCGCGAAATCGACGTAGTACTTCTGGTTCTCGAAGGTCATGCGGTTCGGCACGCCGGGGGCGTCGCACCTATAGTCCGGCCACCAGGGATAGAGCACGAGTCCGGGCTCGACCCAGTCGGCGCCCCCGATCTCGCTCTCGCGGGCGAGGTTCGTCACGATGGACGATTCAATGAGGGCGCCGGGGGCCCTGCCGAGCATGATCACCCGCCACGGGGTCCGGTGCGGCGAGTCGGCCCTGACGCAGATCCCGCCCGAGTCGGCAAGCGGTGAGAGCTTCGAAACGAGCGTATGCGCGCTCCCGCCGAGGGCGCCGAGCGACATGCCCGCCCAGCCCGCGAGATCCGCTTCCGTGACGGCGAGCGTGATGCCGTCCTCCCGCCGGATCACGAGAGGCAGGGCGACGATCGATTCGGGACGGAGGTCGTCGATCGAGATCGCCTCATACGGCCGGTCGAAGGCCGACACCCACCGGTCGAGCCGCTGCGCCCAGCAGGGGTGGTTGTCGGGGAAGCGGAAAGCGCTCCATTCCGCCACGATCTCGAACGGCCTGAAGAGCTTCTGTCTCGGGATGACGTACCGGAAGGCGACGCCGTCGTCGTACGCGCGGAGAATGACGTCGATCCGGCGGTGCGGCTTGACCTTTTCCTTGAGCGAGACCGTCATCTCGTTGTAGCGGTCCCGCGCCTTTCTCTGTTTGCCGGCGGGGAGTGTGTACTCGCCGTCGCCGCCGCGGCGCTCGAATCCGGTGCGCTCGAGGTTCTGCGCGAGAAGCCCCCCCTGCTTGAACTCGAGCCCGAGCGGCGAGTCGTCGATAACGCGCGTCTTGCCGTAGAGCACCGAGTAGCGCGGCGTTCCATCCTCGTCGAGGCGAAAGGAAATCTCGGTCGCGTATCCCGGCGATGCGACGCGGATCGGCTTCTGATACCGGCCGGTATAGATGAGGAGGGGAATAACGACGAACAGTATGATACAGGCGCCGATCCATACCTTCCGCATGAGAACCTCCTTCGAGCGGCCGCCGCGGAACACGCGCGGCGCGAACGGCGCTATTGTGCCCCACCCTCCGCCTTCGCCGCAACCCCTATTCCTTTGGCGGAATACCAGGGATGAAGCTCGACCCGCAGGCGGCCGGCCTTGACGGCGGGATCGGAATCGCACAGCGCCGCGGCCTCTTCGATCGTCCCGACGTGGAACACGAACATGCCCCGTAGATCCCCGCCGTCGGTGAACGGACCGGCGAGGACGAGCGTTCCCGAACCGGCGAGGCGCCGGATGTTGGCGAGGTGCGCCTCCTGAAGCGCCGCCGTCTCGGGCGTTTGCTCCGGGGTCCACGACGGTCCGCGATAGATGAGGCCGACGTAGTAGGTTTCCATTTCATGATTCCCCGGGTCCTCTTCGGGCCCGGCGCCGGCGGCGCCCGCCGCCGCGAAGAGCATCCCCGCCGCCAGGACAATGAGCGATTTCCTCATACGCACCTCCTGAAACGAACGTTCAGCGGTCATCGCTCCGATTGCGGCCGGGGGCGAGAGCTCGAAACGCCTCGACGACGAGCCAGCCGCAGAGGACGAGCAGGATGACGCCGCACACGCCCGCGATGGCGACGTCGGGCTTCACGGCCGTTCCAGCCGCGACCGAGCGGAGGAACGGCACGATCTGCAGCACGAGCGCCCAGAGCGTAAAGAACATCATGAATATCATCGGCGCGACGGCGAACCACGCGCGCCGTCCCGTCTTCACGAGATATACCGAAACAGCGAGCAGCGTGAGGCTCGCGAGCAGCTGGTTGCTCGTGCCGAATATCGGCCAGGCGACGAGGTAGCCCTTTTCCTCCGTCGACATGAGGAACGCGAGCGGGAGGAGCAGCGTGACGAACGCGGCGAGCGCCGCCCCCCGCCGCGAGCGCCAGCCGAAGAGCTCCTGGAGGATATAACGCGCGAGGCGGGTGCAGACGTCGAGGGTGTCGTAGACGAAGGTGGAAAACGCCACGAGCGCGAAGGAGAGGGCGAGACCCGGATCGAAGCCGACCGTCGAGAGGTATCGCGAGAGCCCCGAGGCGTAGATGACGTTCGGGTCGGCGGCGAGCGCGGGGTCCCCTTTCGGGAGCATCATGACCGTCGCGAGGGCGAGCACCGCGACGAGCCCCTCGAGTATCATCGAGCCGTATCCGACCACGCGGGTGTCCGATTCGCGGCAGATCTGCTTCGAGGTCGTGCCCGAGCTCACGATGCCGTGGAATCCCGAGCACGCGCCGCAGGCGACCGTGATGAAGACGATGGGGATGACTGGTTTCGCGTTTTCGAGGCTGAGGAGACCGTCGAGGTTGAGCGCGGGGTACCGGACGGCGTATCCGCCGAAGAGCGAGCCGAAAAGGGCGACGGCCATCGTGAGGTAGAGGAACCAGCCGCCGAGGTAGCCGCGCGGCTGCAGGAGGAGCCACATCGGTATGAGCGACGCGGCGAAGCAGTAGAGGAGGAGCGCGACCTCCCACGATTTGACGGGCACCGCGAGGAGCGCCTCCGAGACGGAGGGCGGAAGCTTCGTGCCGACCCAGATGACGAGCAGCACGAGCGGGACGAAGATCGCCGTCGCCGCGCCGAGTCCGAGCTTCGTCCGCCGGAGCGCGATCCCCATGAGAAGGCCGACGCCGAGATAGAGCACGGAGCTCGCCGCCACGCCGGGGCCGAAGGCCTCCGAAGCGCTGACCGTCCTGAAGGTCTGGGCGGTGATATCGGTAAACGCGATGATGACGTAGACGAGGGCGAACCAGACGAAGACGAGGAAGAGGACCCAGCTCGTGCGCGACATGTAGCGCCTGACGATCTCCCCGATGGAGGCGGCCCGGTGCCGCACCGAGGCGAACATGCTCGCGAAATCGTGCACGCCACCGACGAAGATCGCGCCGAGAAGTATCCAAAGAAGCGCCGGGAGCCAGCCGAACCAGATGCCGGCGAGGATCGGTCCCACGATGGGACCGGCCGCGGCGATCGCCGAGAAGTGCTGGCCGAGAAGCATCGGGGCCCTCGCCGGCACGAAATCGACGCCGTCGCTCATCTCGCAGGCGGGGGTTTTCCGCGAATCGTCAAGCCCGAGCCGCCGCGCGAGAAAGCGCCCGTAAAAGACATAACCGCTTCCGAGCACGGCGACCGAGACGAGAACCACGGTGAGTATCATTCCGGTTCCTCCACCCGGCGCGAAGCGGCCGCCGCCCAGTAAAACACAGAGCGGAGCGCCAGTCCAGCGGAGGTTTCGCGGGGAGGTTCGCGGGGGTCGGCGCGCCGTCTTGACCGTGCGGCGGCGATGCAATACGATGGCCTCGGCGCGCCCGGGCGATCGCCGCCGGCGCGGTCACGGGTCCTCAGGAGGGAGCGTTCTCGATGCGCACGCGTTCATCAGGCGTATTTCTCGTCCTTGTCCTGATCCTCTTTTCCGGCGCGGTTCGGTCTCCGTCGCAGATACCGCCCGCCGCCGTCCTTCGCGATGGGCTCGCGTTGCCCGTGCCGAGAGGCTACGCGGAGGTCGTCGTCGCCCCCAATCCCGTCGAAGCGGCGCTCGCGCTCGGGCTCTGGAGGGCCCCGATCGCGGGACAGACCGCCCTCTGGGCGGACGGTTCGGCATCCGCGTGGCGCACCGTCCGCGCCGGCGAGCGGGGCTGGTTCGCCGACAGCGTCCTTGCG
>DHHN01000195.1:4786-6135 GCA_002403295.1 bacterium UBP1_UBA4771
CGCCGCCGAAACCCGTGTTTCTGAACGGGCGCGACGTCACGCTCCCCGATCTCGTCGCGGGGGAGGAGATGCGCGCCGACGGTGCGATCGTCGTCGTGAACGCTTCCCCGAAGCCGCTCCGCGGACTCGTCATTCGGGCGAGAATCGGGGACGGAGCGGCGACGGAGACCGTGGTGCCGCTCGTGGAGAAGCTCACCGTCAGAAAAATCCGCTTTGCGCTCGCGGGCAGCGCGTCCCCGGCTCCGAACGCCGTCGCGGTCGAGGTCGCGATCTTCCGGAAAAGCGGTCCGGACGCGGAGAAGCTGGACGGAATCTCGCTCGATCTTCGCGTCGTCGAGGCGGACGCCGTCCGCAGGGAGACATTCGTGAGCTCGATCGACGCGAGCGTCCAGCAGTACGCGATACATCCGGCCGGAGGAGATTCGGAGATCGCCTCCGCCGCCGGCCTCCCGAAAGCGCTCGTTCTCTCGCTCCACGGCGCCTCCGTCGAGGCGGCGAATCAGGCCGCCTCCTACGCGCCGAAATCCTGGGCGCACGTCGTCGCGCCGACGAACCGCCGTCCCTACGGGTTCAACTGGGAGGAATGGGGGCGTCTCGACGCAATCGAGGTGCTCGAGCTCGCGAAGAAGCGGTATCGGATCGACGAGGACCGCGTGTACCTCACGGGCCACTCGATGGGAGGCCACGGCACGTGGCACCTCGCGACCCTTTTTCCCGACCGGTTCGCCGCCGCCGGACCGAGCGCGGGATGGATATCCTTCTGGACGTACCGGTTCCGCGGCGCGGACCTCGCCGATACCTCGGCCGTCCGCCGGATGATCCGCCGCTCGACGGCGCCGAGCGAAACCTTCCTCCACGCGGAGAATCTCCGGCAGATCGGCCTCTACATTGTTCACGGCGGCGCCGACGACAACGTGCCGCCGGAGGAATCGCGCGCGATGATCGATTCGCTCGGCGCGTTTCACCGCGATTTCGTCTATCACGAGGAGAACGGCGCCGGCCACTGGTGGGACCGTTCGGACGAGCCGGGAGCCGACTGCGTCGACTGGCCGCCGATGTTCGATTTCTTCGCGCGTCACGCGCGGCCCGGGCCGGAGCGCGTCCGTGAGATTCATTTCGCGACCGCGAACCCGGGCGTTTCGGCCCGGAACAATTGGCTCGCGATCGAAGCGCAGATCGAACAGCTCTCGATGAGCCGCGCCGACGTTCGATTCGATCCGGGGATGAACCGCTTCGCGGGCACGACGCGGAACGTTTCGAGGCTCGCGTTCGACCTCGCCGTGGCGCGGCCCGGCGCGCCGGTCGTGATCGAGCTCGACGGCCAGACGCTGCGCCACGAGGAGCGGCGC
>DHHN01000195.1:6289-9959 GCA_002403295.1 bacterium UBP1_UBA4771
TCGGTCGAGGTCCTCTCCGACGCGGATTTCCATCCGGCCGCCGATCCCGACCGGAGCGTCGTTCTCTACGGCAACGCCTCGACGAACGCCGCGTGGAAGGCGCTGCTCGGGGACAGCCCCGTGCAGGCGCGAACCGGCGAGGTGCGTTTCGGCGGCCGGACGATCCGGGGGAGAGATCTCTGCTGCGTCTTCGTCCGCCCGCGCCACGGGAGCCGCACCGCGAGCGTCGCGGCCGTGTCGGGCACCGGCATCGTCGGCATGCGGATCGCGAACCGGTTGCCGTATCTCAGCCCCGGCGTCGGCCTTCCCGATTGCGTCGTGTTCGACCGGAGAGTCCTCACGCACGGCGACGAAGGCGTCCTCGCCGCCGGGTTTTTCGGTCTCGACTGGAGCGTCGACGGCGGCGAGTGGGCGGGCCCGGTACGATGAGCAATTTTCGTTTACCGCGCGCCGGTGAAGGGATAAAATGAGTTCCGGCGCGTGTTATCCATCATCACCGTATCGACCGAGGAGGTTATTCATGGTTCTACGCGCAGGCGTACTGATGCTCGCGGCGTTCGCGTTTACGCTCTTCTCGGCGGCGCCGGCCGCGGCGCAGCTCGGGGACCAGCTGTCGGCCTATTCGGGCGCGAACGCGGAGGGGTATCTCGGACCGCTCGCGGACGCCCTCGGGACGAGTCTCAACACCGGGATCTTCCGCACCGCCCATATTCCGAGAATGGGACCGCTCGCGCGGCTCGAGATCCAGATCATGGGCGTTTTCTTTTCGGACGACGACCGGACGTTCAACGCAGTCACGGAAGCCGGGTTCAGCCCCGAGCAGCGGGTCTCCGCGCCGACCGTCGTCGGCTCCGGCACGGCCGTGACCGTCGAAGGCGACGGCGGCACGAAGTTCTCGTTTCCGGGCGGGTTCGACCTGAACTCGTTCGCGCTCGCCGTGCCCCAGCTCCGGATCGGCGCCGTGATGGGCACCGAGCTCGTCGTCCGGTACTTCGCGGCCAACGTCGGTGACGACGACCTCGGCAAAATCAACCTCTTCGGAATCGGAGCCCGCCACAGCATATCCCAGCACTTCGGACCCGTGCTGCCGGTCGACGTCGCCGCGGGATTTTTCTGGCAGCAGCTCAAGCTCGGCGAGGACGATCAGGGCAACGACATCATCGTGTCGAGCGCCCTTTCCTTCGGCGTTCAGGCGAGCACGGAGATCGTGCGGTTCATCGTGCCGTACGGCGGGCTCTCCTACGACACCCATTCGACCGAGGTCACCTACGAGAGCGACGCGTCGGACTCGGAGGATACGGTGAATCTCGATTTCGAGAAGAAGGGCACTATGCACCTCACGCTCGGCGTCATGTTCGATCTGCCCGTGTTCAAGGCCTTCGCCGAGTACAACGTGGCGTCTCAGAACAGCGTCGCGTTCGGGATCGGATTCGGTTTCGGCGGCTGACCCGCGGCATTCCGGAAGAAGGAGAGCGATGAACATGAAGATAACGACGGTAACGGCGAGGGTGGTTCTCCTGCTCGCGGGGTTCGCGGCCCTCGCGGGCGGCTGCATCATGGCGGACCGCGTGGTCGAGATCGTGCTGAACGACTCGACGTGCGCCGGCTGGAGCGAGAACCATACATCCGCGAACTACACGAGCGATGCGATGGTCGACTACGCGAACGAACTCGAGCAAATTCTCGAAGACGAGGATCTGTCGCGGGAGGATATCGTGTCGGCCCACCTCGTGCGCGTGAGCTACGGCGTCACGGAGTTCTCGCACACCCACGACTGGACCGTGTCCGGCTCCGTGACGGTCCGCAGGGACGACATCTCCGACGGGCCGGCCGTTCTCTTCGATTATGCGAGCCTGTCGGTCGAGGCGGCGCTGGGACAAGACCTCCCCGTGCCGCTCCAGGCCGGAGGCGTCGGCGTCGTCAACAGGGCGCTCGCGGACTTCATCGAGGGCGGCAGCCCCGTGCTCGTCTTCAGGGTGGTGAACAGCGGCGTCGTCCCGCCGCCGAGCGTCGCCGACCCGATACGGTTCGACTGGCTCGCCTGCGTGCACATACAGGTGATCACGTCGATGGACGTCGAGGTACCCGACCCCTTCTGACGGGGCTATTCGCGGGAATCGGTGTTCGACGGCTGCACCGCGAGCGCCGGGCCTCCGTGCGCCTCCGCGCGTACGCGCCGCGCCCATTCGCGCGCGTTGTCGAGGAGTATGTAGATCGTCGGCAGAAGCAGCAGGGTGACGAGGGTCGAGAGCGTGAGGCCGCCGACGATGGCGCGTGCCATCGGAAAGTAAGGCGGCCCGCCGCTCCCGCCGATCGAAGTCTTGATGACGGAGAGCGGCAGGAGGTTCAGGACCGTCGTCGCCGCCGTCATGAGGATCGGTCGCATGCGGTCCCTGCCTGCCCGGGCGATCGCGTCTTCCCGCGAAAGCCCGTCCTCCCTCAAACGGTTGATGTGGTCGACGAGGACGATGCCGTTGTTGACCACGACGCCGATGAGGATGAGGATGCCGATCATCCCCATCATCGTCATCGTCGTGCCCGTCGCGAGAAAGAACCAGTAGACCCCGACGACGGCGAAGAGGATCTGCGTCCAGATGGCCGCGGGGAAGAGGAGCGACTCGAAGAGCGAGGCCATGACGAAGTAGATCAGCGCGAGCGCGAGCGCGAGGTTGAGGAGCATCGAGTTGAGCGCTTCCTGCTCGTGGCGGAAGCCCTCGCCGTAGTTCCACGTGTAGCCGGGCGGAAAATGGAAGCCGCCGAGCGCGGCGGCGATGCGCTTTCGCGCCTCGCCCATCGTGATGCCGTCGAGGTTGGCGGTGACGTTGAGGGACGTGGTGCGGTTCTCGTGGCGGATGGAACGCGGCCCGGGCCGGACCGAGAAATCGGCGACGGATGCGAGCGTGAGGGGATCGCCGCCGCGGCCCATGAGCGGAACGTTCTCGAGCTGCGCGAGCGTGCGTCGATCGCTGTCCTGAAACTCGAGACGCACGTCTATCTCGCTCTCGGCTCCTCGGAAACGCGGAAGGTCGATCCCCCGCATGGCCGCCGAGACGACCTGCGCCACATCGGCCGCCGAAAAGCCCTGCTGGCGGGCCCGCTCGCGGTCGACGACCACCCGAACCTCTTTCTCGCCCGTTTCCGCTTCGGAGCGGACGTCCTTGAAGCCCGGAACTCGTTCGATCGTCCACGCGATGTCGCGCGAGAGCTCGGCGAGGTGCTCGCTCGATTTGCCGACGAGCTGCACGCGCACCGACTGCGCGTCGCCGAACATGCTGCGGAAGTCGAAGGACGGATTCGCGATGACGATCGTGGGAAGATCCTTCCGGATTGCCTCCTCGATCTCCTTGCGCGACTTCTTCGCTTCCTTGCCGGTCTCGAGGAGGATGGTCGTCGTGGCGTAGGAGTGGCCGTACACGGAATAGACCGACTCGATCTCGAATTCGTCCTGGCGGGCGAAGAGATACTCCTCGATGACGTCGACGGCCGCCTCGACCTTTTCGAGCGCGTAGGAGCCGTTCACGTTGTAGAAGAGGCGCAGGCGCCGCTCGTCCTGGTCGCCGAACATCTGGGTTTTCACGAACTTCATCGGCACGGCGACGCTCAGCAGCACGCCGACGATGATGAGCACCGTCGCGCGACGGTGCGCGAGCGTCCACGCGAGCGCCCTTCC
>DHHN01000205.1:0-4119 GCA_002403295.1 bacterium UBP1_UBA4771
GATCGATCTGAGGCATCGTGAGCCCGACCATCAGGTGTCCGACGTTCCGGCTGTGATACACGCCGATCACGTGCCCGAGTTCGTGCGCGAACACGAGGCGCGCAAAACGCGAGAGCGGCACTTCCGAATTCTTCGTGAAGATGCGAACCTCGCGGAGCTTCGGCGTGCCGTCGCCGTTGTATTCGGGCGTCGCGACGCTGTGCCGGTAATCGTTGATCGTGTCGTAGCGGATCACCACGTCGGCCCCTTCCTGGGATTCCACCTCGACGAAGAAATCGAGACCCGACAACGATTCCCAGTCGCCCATTGCGCCCGACGCCGCCGCCTTCAGATCGATCCCTTGCCAGACAAACGGCGGGTTGTACACGGTGAGGGGCCAGTGATTCCACCCGCGGTATACCGTCGACTGCCCGTAGTCCCCCGCGACCTGCAAGATCCCCTTGTAGAACGCCAGGAACCGGCCGAGGTACTGATCGGGTTCGACGGTGTTGACGAGCCCGAACACGCCGATCATGTCGAAATCGAGCGAGATGAACTGCGTTATCTTCTGTATCGGCATGACGATGTCGTAGTAGGCGCCGAGCTGTCCCGACACGAGCTCGTCGCGCGCGGAGACGTGCGTCGCGTACGAGGCGACGTTCCGGAGAAAATAGGATCCGTCGGCCGCGCTCGTATCGCTCCGTATGCCGGAGGCGACGAAGACTCCCGGAATGCCCTCGCCCGTCCTCGCGTCCCGAACGCGGCCGCCGATGTCGATGCCGCGAACGGCCGCCTTGACGCAGTTGCCGAGCGGCGAAAGGTTGAAGAAATCGTCGACGGCCCGCATGGTGACGAACACGTAGCTCGCGGAAACGAGGTTCCGGATGGTCATCTGCTCGCGGGTCCCGGCGACGGACGGCACGGGCTCGCCGACCTTCCCCTCCGCGTTGCGCCAGTCGTTCTCGGTCACGATCGGGTAGATCGATGTCCGCACGATGTAGGAAGCCGCGCGTCCCTCGTATCCGTCGTCTCCCGGAGCAGTCCACTCGAGCCGTATGGTTCCGTCGAGATCCCCCGGATAGCCGGCGAGATCGACGATCGCGCCCGGCGCAATCGTGTCGGGGAAACCGGTCACGTTCACGTTCCAGCTTATCGTATCCCCGTGCTGGCCGTCCCACGCGATGCCGTCGAGAACGAAATCCCCCCGCTCCATGAAGCGGTTCACGAGATGGGGGGACCCGGAATGAAGCATCTCGCCGTCGAGCCGGTAGATGTACCGGAGCG
This sequence comes from bacterium UBP1_UBA4771, assembly GCA_002403295.1. GTDB lineage: Bacteria > Krumholzibacteriota > Krumholzibacteriia > Krumholzibacteriales > Krumholzibacteriaceae > SSS58A. The sequence goes on from DHHN01000205.1 coordinate 1,264, forward strand.
ACTCGGGGTGGTCGTCCGTCGCTCGAATGTGAAACTCGATGGTATCACCCACGGCGCAGGCGACCGTTTTCTGCTCCGGGAAGTACCACTCGATGCGAGGCGGCGCGTCGTCCTTGAAGAGAACCGTGACCTGCCAGTCCCGGATCGCGCGCCGCGCGCCGTCGCGCGCCACTCCTCGAATCGCGTACGCGCCGGGGCGCACCGCGTGGAACACGGCGGTGTCCCTCGAGCTGATGACCGAATCGCCGACGAGCCAGCTGTAGCGGATCTCGTCGCCGTCCGGATCGGACGCGATCATGGAAAACGCGCACGAATCGGGCGCCGTGAGCGTGAAGAACGATACGTCCGGCGTATACGACAGTATCTCCGGCGGCCGGTTCGGCTCGAGGGGATCGTTCTGGAATATGCAGGACCCGGCCGAGAGCGCCGCCAGGAGGATCGCCGCGAGTAGTGCCTTCGTCGTCATCATCCCACCTCCATACACCTCTTACATCCGAAAAATAAAAAGATTCCACGGGCGGCGAAAGCAGTTTCGTGCGGAACGCGCGGAAATAGCGGGCGGAAGACCGGGGGCTTCGAGGCGTTATTCCGTCGCCGGCTGCGGCATGCGGCCGGATGCGCGCGCCGCGGCGGCGGCGAGGCGGCGCCTGACGGCGCTGTCGAGGGCAAAGCAGAATCCGTCGGCCGCGGACACCCTGATGTCGGAGGAACGGTCCGCGCCGAGGGAGACGATGAAGAGGTCGCGCAGGGGCGAGACGACGATCGAGAAACCGGAAGCGTCCCGGAAGGTGACGTCGAACTCGGAAACCTCCGCCTGCATCGTGTCCGAGAGCCGCGACACCTCGCGGCAAAAGGCCGCGAACAGGCGGCGGGGAGTCCGCGCGGCGATCCTCCTCCCGAGGGCGAGAACCGCCGGCGCGCGCGCCGGAGCGTTATCCGCCGGCCGCATCGGCGTTCCTCCTCCGGCGCGAGCCTATCCGCTGCAGGAGCAGCGAGGCGAGCTCGCCGAAAAACGGATCCCCGGGAGGCATGCGGCGCGGCCACGACGAGTCGAGGCCCTCGGGCACGACGATGCATTCGTCCGCGCACACGGGACGCGGCGCCGCGGCGCATCCGAGAAAGAGGAGCAGCGACTCCGCGTGCCGTCCGCGGAAGGCGGCCGCGAGCTCGCCGGCGTGCAACCCGCCGTCCGATGCCGAGGCGACGAGAATCGCATCGGGACGCGCGGAGCCCGGGCGGGGGGCGGACGCGAAGGAGCCCGTGATCGACTCGAGCGCCGCGCCCGCGCGCGCGGCGCCCCCGGGGACCGCCGTCGCCGCCGCGACGATGACATGATGCCGCGAGGGTTGCTGCGCGGCGCCCCCACACCGCCCGAGCGCCGCGCCCGCGGGAGAAGAGGCGAACCGCACGGAGCCGTTCCACGCGCCGGCGACGACCGCCTTTCGATCGAGCGCCGTCGCGAGGTATTCGGCGGGCTCGAGGCCGAAGTAATAACCGACGTTGGGAAGATTGCCGGACAGCTCGCAAACCGATACGGCCACGCCCTGCCCGGCGAAGGCCGCCGCGGCGCCGGCGGCGAGATGCGCCCTGTTCACCGACCGGCCGGCGGCCACGATCCACACGACGGCTTCCGTCCGCGCGCCGTCGCCCCCCGCCGCGCCGGATCCGGACGACAAGAAGAGGTGGGAAACCTCGTGCAGCGTGCGGGGATGACGTCGCGTTGCCATCGGCTACACGATGAGCAGGGAGTTTTCTTGGCCGAACTCGTTGAGGACGGAGTCGGTGTTGTCCGGATCCTTTATCCAGACGCCGTCGACGATGAACCGGTACTCGTACTCGCCCGGCTCGAGGTGCAACACCGCTTTCCAGAGACCGGTGTGCTCGTCCTTTTCCATCCGGATACCTTCGCTCGACCAGCCGGTGAACTCCCCGGTGAGATATACGTTCCGGGCGTTCGGCGCGTTGAACACGAAGAGAATGCCCTCGGCGACCCGGCGGGGACCGTGGAGCCGAACCATCCACTCGTCGACGTTCTCGATCGCGAGGGAGGGACCGTGGGATTCGAGCTCGCGCGCGAGGGCGAGGAACTCCTCGCGGAGATGGTCGACGCGCTTCATGCCGAAGATCGGCGTGCCCCGGTACGCGGCTTCCTTGTAACGAACGGAGTGGCAGATGATCGTCTTCAGCATGCGCGTGCCGTGCGCGCGCTCGACCTCGGCGATGACGTCCCTGCTGAACGCCGTCCGGCGCTCGACGTTGCTCATGAGGACATGCACGGTCATCGCATGCTTCGTCTCGCGCTCGAGCAGCGCGAGCGTCTCGTTGAGCTTTCCAAGCCCCTGCACGGAGAAGTAGCTCGGATCGACGGGGATCACGACCTCGCCGGAGGCCATGAGGGCGTTGAACGTCAAGAGGCCGACGCTCGGCGGCGAATCGATGACGACGTAGTCGTAATCGCCGGGATTGCGGGAGAGCTTCGCCAGCAGCCGGCTTTCGCGTCCCGGCTTGCCCGCGAGCTCCTGCTCGAACGCGCTCAGCACCGGCGACGACGGTATGATGGAGAGGCCTCCGTCGAGCTTCGCCGCCGCGTCCGCGGTCTTGACGCGCGGATCGGTGAGGAGATCGTGGATCGTCGTTTCGACCTCGTCGGCGGTGACGCCGAGCGCGAGCGACGCGTGCGCTTGCGGATCGAGATCGACGAGGAGAACCTTCCGGCCGAGCTCACGAAACGCCGCCGCGAGATTGACGGCCACCGTCGTCTTCCCGCATCCCCCCTTCTGGTTTATGATCGCGATGACCCGCATGATCGATGAAACCTCCCACGCCGCGCGGCCGCGGCCCGCGAAAAAACAAAAA
>DHHN01000205.1:4256-4682 GCA_002403295.1 bacterium UBP1_UBA4771
CCCGCGACGACCTCGATCCAGGTGTGCCCGATGAGCTCGCGAAGCTCCTCCGGCTCGACGTGGTGCTCGTGCCGCACGGTGAGCCGCTCCATGATCTCGTTCAGGACCCGCGCCTGGTTGCCGACCTCCTGCCGGAGCCCCGTCGCCTCGAACACGAAGTAGAGGCCCATGATGAGCGAGACGGCGAAGAGCGGAGAGGCGACGCCCTGATAGACGCCGACGCCGATCGTGAGCGTCGTGACGACGGCCGTATGCGAACTCGGCATGCCGCCGGTGTCGAGCATGCGGAGCGGGTTCAGTTGCCGCGTCCGGAGAGCATCGACGAAAGGTTTGAGAAGCTGCGCCGCGAGTCCCGCGACGAGCGCGGCGATGCCGATCCGGTGCACCATGTGATCCGTCGGCCATCCGGCGCCCGCATCGGCGCCG
>DHHN01000170.1:0-874 GCA_002403295.1 bacterium UBP1_UBA4771
GTCGTGGCCGACATGCGCGAGCGGATCGGCGAACGGGTCGAGCTCCCGCCCGGCTACCACGTCGAGTACGGAGGCCAGTTCGAGAATCAGCATCGCGCCATGCGTCGCCTCGCGATCATCGTCCCCGCGGCGCTCGCGGCGATCTTTCTCATGCTCTATCTCTCCCTCGGTGGGCTCCGATCGGCGCTCCTCATATTCACGAACGTCCCGCTCGCGCTCGTCGGCGGGGTGCTCGGGCTCTTCGCGTTCGGGGAATACCTCTCGGTGCCGGCGTCGGTGGGGTTCATCGCGCTCTTCGGGATCGCGGTGCAGAACGGATTGATCCTCGTGACCTATATCGACGAACTGCGCCGGTCCGGGCTCGACACGGCGCGCGCGGTGACCGAGGGGGCCCTGCTCAGGCTGCGTCCCGTGCTGCTCACGGCACTCACCACGGTGCTCGGACTCGCTCCGCTCCTGTTCGCGCGCGGGATGGGCTCCGAGGTGCAGCGCCCGCTCGCCGTCGTGGTCGTGTTCGGGCTCGTCTCGTCGACCTTCCTCACGCTCTTTTTCATCCCGGCGCTCTACGGGTGGTTCGCGCCGCGGCGCGCCGGCGAGCGGGTCACCGGACCCCTCGCAGGAACGCCATGACGAGCGTGCGGAGCTTCGCCTCGCCGCGCTTGGCCGTCGCGAGGATCTGGTGAATGTTCACCGGCTCGAGGTTGTCGGGATCTGCCTTGTCCGTCACGACGGAGACGCCGAGCACCTTCATGCCGCCGTGCACGGCGACGATCGTCTCCGGGACCATCGACATGCCGACGATGTCGGCCCCGATGCGGCGGAGGAACCGGTACTCTGCCGCCGTCTCGAGGTTGGGCCCCGCGACGGCGGCGAG
>DHHN01000170.1:909-2569 GCA_002403295.1 bacterium UBP1_UBA4771
GCGGGCCGAGCCGCTCGTCGTTCGGGCCGATGAGCGGATTGTCGCCCATGAGGTTGATGTGATCCGTGACGGCGACGATGTCGCCGGGCTCGAGATCCGGGCTCATCCCGCCGACGGCGGATGTGAGGACGAGCGAGCGGGCGCCGAGCGCTTTCATCACGCGTATGGGAAAGGTGACCTGCTCGAGCGTGTACCCCTCGTAGTAGTGGACGCGCCCCTCCATCGCGACGACGCGCTTGCCCGAGAGCTCGCCGAGGACGAGGTTCCCGGCGTGGAGCCCCTTCACGGTCGAGACGGGAAAGTTGGGGATCTTCTCGTACGGGATCTTCGCTTCGACCTTTATCTCCTTCGCGAGCCCCCCGAGGCCGCTCCCGAGGATGATGCCGAAGGTCGGCTTGACGTCTGCGACCTTCCTCACGTGCGAGGCGCTTTCCTTGATACGATCGTAGAGTCCGGCCACATGAACCCCTTTCTCCGTCGTCCGCGTTCAGGAAGCTCGAGAGTAAACGATGGCCGAGGGGCGATCAACGGCAAAAGACGCGGCTTCGAGCGGAATTGACACGCGCGCACCGAATTGCTAGCATCGGGGCCGCCATGAAGGGACGGCTCATCAGCCATTACAAAATCGTCGACGAGCTCGGCGCCGGTGGCATGGGCGTCGTCTACCGCGCCGAGGACGTGAAGCTCGGCCGCGCGGTCGCCCTCAAGTTCATCTCGCCGCAGGCTCCCGAGAACGCCGAGGAGAAGGCGCGCTTCCTCCGCGAGGCGCAGGCGGCGGCGGCTCTCAGCCATCCGAATATCTGCGTCGTTCACGAGATCGACGAAGCGGACGGGCGCCTCTTCATGGCGATGGAGCTCGTCGAGGGGGAGAGCCTGAAAGACCGGATCTCCCGCGGCCCCCTCCCGATAGAGGAGGCGCTCGACGTCGCCCTGCAGGCCGCGGGCGGTCTCGACGCCGCGCACCGGAAGGGCGTCGTCCATCGCGACATCAAGCCCGCGAACGTGATGATCGAGGACGGCGGCCTCGTCAAGATCATGGACTTCGGCCTCGCGAAGCTCTCGGGAAAAACCGTTCTCACGAAGGCGGGGACGACGCTCGGAACGGTCGCCTACATGTCCCCCGAGCAGGCGCGCGGCAAGGAGGCCGACCGCCGGAGCGACATCTGGTCGCTCGGCGCCGTTCTCTACGAGATGGTGACGGGGCGGCTTCCGTTCAGAGCCGATTACGAGCAGGCCGTGCTCTACGCGATCATGAACGAGGCGCCGGCGCCGCTCACCGCGCTCCGCGCCGGCGTTCCGATGGAGCTCGAGCGGATAACGGGCAAGGCGCTCGCGAAGGATCCGTCCGAACGCTACCAGCACGCCGACGAGCTCGCCGCCGATCTCAAGCGCTTGAAAAAGAGCCTCGAGGGGACGGACACGCCCCGCCCGCCGGCGGCGCCGCCCGAGACCGCGATCAAGCATCCGAAGAGGCGGATCGCGAGGGTGCTCGTCCCCATCTGCGTCGCCGCCGCGGCGGTCGCCGCGTTCGTCCTTCTCAGGCCGGCGATCTTCGGCGGCGCCGTCGCCACCGAACGCCATCCCGTCGCCGTCATCACCTTCGAGAACCAGACCGGCGATCCGCAGTACGACCATCTCAAGAAGGTGATCCCGAACCTCC
>DHHN01000128.1:0-1618 GCA_002403295.1 bacterium UBP1_UBA4771
ACGACGGTTCCGTTCATGTTCTGCGCCCGGTAGCGCACGAGCAGGTTCCTCGTGTTGTCGAGCGGCCGGCGAAGCCGGATGGCGACGTACTTCGGATCGCCCTCGAGCCCGTACACGCGGATGAGCTCGTAATCCGTCCCCTCGTAGAGCTGGCGGCAGGGGACCTCCTCGAAGACGGGCGTGTCGTCCGCGAGTCCGTTGTTGAACCGGTCGATGTATCCGGTGACCTTGTACTGGTCGTTGAGTCCCTGATACTCGTCTCCGACGAGCGACTGAAAAACCTCGATCGAATCGCCGGCGGCGCCGCCGACGACGGGAAAGAGCGGATTCACGGACGGGTAGACGCCGTAGATGCCGGGAAATCCCGGCCGCGGGTTGGAGAAATCGGGTCCGGGATTCTCGAAATAGAAGAACTGCCGCTTGACGAAATCGACGTCGCGGATGTACACCGGCGCGCCGGCCTGCGCGTAGCTCCCCGAGACCGATTCACCCTCCTCCTTGCTCGCGATGACGGTGAGATCGAGCGGCCCCGCCTGCGCCATCGCCTTGACGCCGAAGAGCCCCTTCGCCGCGCCCGAGTAGCTCACGAGCTGCGCGCCCTGAAGGCTGAGGTCGGTGTCCCCCATCTCGATGAGCTTGATGATGTCGTCGTCGAAGCCCCGGTAATTGATGCGCACGCGGTTCGTCGCCGGCACCCCCTGCCCGACGCTGCTGTGCTGGATCTCGACGTTGATCTTCTCGCCGATCGTTCCGCGGAGGCTCACGCTGAGCTGCTGGTCGAGGTCGAGATCGGGAAACTTCTCCTGCCTCGGCTGACCCTCGGTGCGGGGGCAGTTCGAGCACCAGTTCGATCTACCCGATATCGCGATGCGCTCGCTTCCCTGTACGGTGAGGTTCGTCTCCTCGCCCCGGCCGATGATGCGCTCGATCGACTTCGGCAGCGCGATGGGAATGTCGAGCGAAAGGAGTCCGCGGCCCGCCTTCTCGACGCGCTCGCGTCTGAGACCGTATCGGACTTCCTCCAGCCAGACCGCCCGCGTCGAGGCGGCGCGCGCGCGGGCGAGCCGTTCGTCGACGCGCTCGATGGAAACGTCGAGGCCGGGGATGTCGAAATCGCGCGGCTCCGTGAAAAAGAAGAGATCGCGGCGCCCTTCTCTCCGCACGAAGCGGTAATCGCCGGGCACGCGGAAACGAAAGACGAGGCCCGTCTCGTCGTCGAACTCGACGACGTCGGTGCGATGCGGAAGCGGCGGGGGGAGAAAATTGGCGCGGAATCCGAGGTCTCCGAGAAGGATGTACTCGGTGGGGATCTCTCCGCGCTCGGCGATGGAATACCGCAGCTCCATCATCCGCGACATGCGCGCGAGGTCGATCTCGAGCGTTTGCGCCGCGCGCGCGCGAGCGGCGGCGGCGCAGGAGAGAAGGATGAAGACACAGAGGATTCGTCCGGGGGAGTGCGGGAGGCGGCGATGCCGGTCGCGTTCGGTGGTCGTCACGTGGAACCGCCTCGGGGCCGGAAAGCCGCGGCCCCCGATGAGCGCCGGGACGGAGAAAAGGCTGCCGCCCCGATATCAATATATGCTACCGTGGGCATGTTTCATAACCGTTGCGGGGCATC
>DHHN01000128.1:1646-3160 GCA_002403295.1 bacterium UBP1_UBA4771
GAAAAACGCTTGGAAGAGGGATGGGCGCTCGGTATCTTCTATCTCGAGACTCCGCGGCGGGTGGTCGAGCCGGCGGGGCCGGCGCCCCGGCGCGGGGCATCATTCTTGCACGACGTCCTGCGGTGAAACAGCCGTAATCGCATGAAAACAAAAATCCTCGACCGTTACATACTCACGAACCACGTCGGCCCCTACTTCTTCGCGCTTTCCGTGATCACCTTCGTTTTCGTCATGGATTTCATCATCCGCTGGATCGGCAAGTTCATCGCGAACGGCGTGAAGCCGCCGGTCGTTCTCGAGTTTTTCATCCTCAGTCTCGGCCATATGTTCGCATTAATTATACCAATGGCGGTGATGCCGGCGACGCTGATGGCGTTCGGCCAACTCGCGTCCGAAAACGAGGTTATCGCGATGCGGTCGAGCGGCATCTCCCTCTACCGGATGCTCCGTCCCGTCGTCGCCGCGGCCCTCGTCATGGGGATCGGGATGATCTTTTACAACGACATGCTCCTCCCCGAGAGCAACCACCGGCTCGCGAACCTCATGATCGACATCGGCCGCATGAAGCCGACGCTCGAGATACGGGAGAACATCTTCAACGACGCGATCGACGGATACACGATACTCGTCCGCGAGAAGAACGACCGCACCGGAGCGATCGGCGGCGTGCAGATCTACGAGCGCAAGGGCGCCGCGCCGAAAACGATCATCGCCGAGGGCGGACGAATGAGCTACAACGAAGAGGACAAGGTGCTCCGCTTCGAGCTCGAGGACGGGGAGATCCACGAGATGCCCGATCCCGGGGACATCAAGACGTACCGGCTCACGCGCTTCAAGCACTTCACGATGAACCTGCAGGATGCGGGGCGCGATCTCCGCCGCACCGACCGGACCCACCGCAGCGACCGCGAGATGAGCGCCGGAATGATGCGCGCGCGGGCGCGCGAGTACGAGACGACCGCCGCTTCGACGCGCGCGCAGATGCACCAGCTCGCGCGCGATCACCTCGTGTCCGTCCTCTCCCGGGTCGCGCCGGCGGTGTCGGAGCTCGCGCCGCTCCCCGCGCCCGGGGCCGCGACCCCGGCGGCGACGCCGACGGCGGGAGAGCGTTCGGGCGCGATCCCGCGCGCCGCAAGCGAATCCGAGCGGATCCTCCAGATGCTCACCGTGAAGACGTACGAGCTCGACGGCGTCCTCGACCAGATCAGCCGCTACGGCGTCGAGATACACAAGAAATACGCCATTCCGATGAGCTGCATCATCTTCCTGCTGCTCGGCGCCCCGCTCGCGATACGCTCCGGCAAGGGGGGCATGACGATGGCGATCGGGTTCAGCATCTTCTTCTTCCTCATCTACTACGTCTTTCTCATCAGCGGCGAAAAGCTCGCCGACCGCCGTTTCGTCGAGCCGTGGCTCTCGATGTGGATCGCCAACATCCTCCTCGCCGCGGTCGCCATCGCGCTCATCCGGCGCACGAACCGCGAGTACGGGGCGATCGACTGGGGGCGGTACAT
>DHHN01000128.1:3276-11641 GCA_002403295.1 bacterium UBP1_UBA4771
TACATGATTCCATGGATCCTCGTGCTCGTCATGCCCGTGGCGGTGCTGCTCGCCGCCGTGTTCTCGCTCGGCCGGCTCTCGCGGCTCGGCGAGCTCACGGCCTTCATCGCGTCCGGCACGTCGCTCGCCCGGGTCGCATCCCCGATCATCGTCTCGTCCGTCGCCATCAGCCTCGCCGTCCTCGCGTACGGCGAGTTCCTCCTCCCCCAGGCGAACCGGCGGAGCGAGGAGATCAAGGAGGTGCGCATCAAGGGGGAGAAGCGGCGGCAGGACGCGCGCTACCGCGACAACGTCCACTACCAGGGGGAGCAGGGGCGCACGTACTACGCGCAGCGGTACGACGTCGAGCTCAAGTCGCTCGCGAACGTGATCGTGCACGAGTACCGGGACGGCAGGCTCTCCCGGCGCATCGACGCGAAACGGGCCTACTGGGACGGAGCGCAATGGGTCTTCATCGACGGCGCGACGCGCACCTTCGCCGAGAACGGCGAGCGGGTGTCGACCTTCTCGAAGTTCGAGCTTCGCGATCTCGTCGAGCGGCCCGAGGATTTCATGCGCGCGGAGATCTCCCCGGACGAGATGAACGTGCGCGAGCTGCGCCGCTACATCGACCGCCTGCGGCGAAGCGGCGGCCCCGTTGACAAGTACCTCGTCGATCTCTATTTTAAATTCAGCTTTCCGTTCACGAACCTTATATTCGCGGTCATCGGCGCGGCGCTCGCCTCCGCGAAGAGGAAGCCGTCCATGGCGACCGGTTTCGGGCTCACGCTCTTCATCAGCTTCACCTATTACGGAATACTCCGGATCGGGCAGGCGCTCGGCCACAGCGGCCTGATACCGCCGCTGCTCGCCGCGTGGATGGGAAACTTCGTCTTTCTCGCGATCGGCGCCGTTCTCCTCTACCGGGCGAACCAGTGATGCGAAGAATCGCCGTCATCGTCGCGATCGCGCTCGCGACCCTTCCGCTCCCCGCGCGGGGGGCGAAAGAGGCGTTCAAGGGGGAGTTCGCCCGCATCCGCGCCCTCGGCGCCGAGGAGCGCCTCGCGTACTTCGGTCTTCAGTATCTCATGAACGACCACCAGAAACGGCAGTATCTCTCGCTCGAAACGCCCGAGGAACGCGAGCGGTGGATCGAGAGCTTCTGGATCGATCGCGATCCAACGCCCGCGACGCCCGAGAACGAGCGCCGGATCGAGCACGAGAAACGCGTCGCCCTCGCGCGGAAGCTCTTCGGCATGAAGAAGGCGCCGGGCTGGGATCGGCGCGGCGAGACGCTGATCCGCTGGGGCATGCCGAGTCAGCGCACGGAGACGCACGGCACCGTCGGCTTCTACGAATTCACGCCCCCGGGCGAGGTCTGGTACTACCGGGCGTTCGACATGATCGTCCAGTTCTCGAATTTCAACCTCAAGGGGGAGTTCTTCTACGCGAGCGACCGGATCGGCCGTTCCTCGCGCCGCGAGCTCGACCGCATCCAGAACATCAGCGCGCTCGCCAAGTACGGAGTTCTCCAGCAGCTCTATCCCATCGAATACATGAGTCCCGACGAGGTGAAGGACCTCGCCGACTGGAATCCCGATGAAATCGATTACATCGCCAGCCCGGACGTGCGCATGGCCGCGGCGACGTTCAAGGACCTCATCGCCCAGTGGGAGGCCGAAAAGATCCGGCGCGCCGTCGACAATTTCTACACCTACCGGAAGACGCATCCGGCGATCTACTCGTTCGAGATCAACCAGGCGCTCCTGCCGCTCTATTTCGACGTGACGGGATTCCGGGGGGGCGGCCGGACCGTGAGGACGGAGATCAGCTTCGAGGTCCCCGCGAGCGAGCTGCTCTTCGTCCGGCGCGAGGGATACCTCGCCGCGGACGTTCTCTTCAAGGTGCTCGTGCGGGACATCGAAAACCGCGTCGTCGCCGCCGATTCGGACCTCGTGGCGCCGCGGCTGCACGAGGGGGCTTCCGCCGGATCGAGACTCGTTCCCGGGCAGGTCGTTCTCGCGCTCGAACCGGGCTATTACCGGATCGGCGTCGAGGCGCACGACCGCGGCTCGGGCCGCCGGGCCGCGTACCGGACCAATGTCGAGCTCGAGTCCTACGAGCGCTCCCCGTCGTTGAGCGACATCCAGTTCTCGAGCGGCATCGCGGAAAGCGAGGAGGGCGAACGCTTCCGGAAGGGGACCCTGCAGGTCGTGCCGCACCCGGCCCGCGCCTACCGGCCGCCGTTTCCGCTGTCGATCTACTTCGAGATCTACGGACTCGAGGTCTCTCCCGAGGGAATCGCGTACTACCGGATCGAGTACCGGATCATCCCGCTCGACAGGCGCCGCGCGGGATTGGTGCTGGAGGAGACGCCGCCGGCCATCAGCTCCTCGTTCGAGACGAGCGGCTACGGCGCCGCCGAGCCCCAGCGGCTCTCGATCGCAACGGAAAATCTCCGGGAGGGCCGCTTCCGCCTCGTCGTGACGGTGACCGACCGGCGCAGCTTCCGGACGGCGACCCGGTTCGAGGATTTCACGATCATAAAATGAGGCGCGCGCCTCAGGTCCCCTCTTCCCAGCTCGCGAGGTACCGCTTCTGCTTGTCGGTGAGCTCGTCGATTCTCACGCCCATGGTCGCGAGCTTGAGCGAGGCGACCATGGCGTCGATCTCCCGCGGAACGGCGTAGACCTTCTTTTCGAGCTTCGCTGCGTCCGCGACGATGTGCTCGACCGAGAGGAGCTGATCCGCGAAGCTCATGTCCATGACCATCGCCGGATGACCCTCGGCGGCGGCGAGGTTGATGAGGCGCCCCTCGCCGAGAAGGTTGATCTTTCTGCCGTCCTTGAGAACGTATTGCACGACGCTCTCGCGCACGGACCGCTTCTCGGCGGCCATTTCGGCGAGGGCGGGAATGTCGATCTCGACGTTGAAATGTCCGGAGTTCGCGACGATGGCGCCGTTCTTCATCCGCTCGAAGTGCTCCGCGCGGATGATGGACGTGTCGCCGGTGACGGTCACGAACACGTCGCCGACGGCGGCCGCGTCGAGGGAGGGCATCACCGTGTAGCCGTCCATCACGGCCTCGAGCGCCTTGAGCGGATCGACCTCGCAGACGATCACGTTCGCTCCCATCCCCTTCGCCCTCGTCGCCGTGCCGCGCCCGCACCAGCCGTAGCCGAAGACGACGACCCGGGAGCCCGCGAAGAGCATGTTCGTCGCGCGCAGGATGCCGTCGATCGTGCTCTGGCCGGTTCCGTAGCGGTTGTCGAAGAGGTGCTTCGTTTCGGCGTCGTTGATGGCGATGACGGGATAGGCGAGCACGCCGCTGCGCTCCATGCTCCGGAGCCGGATGACCCCCGTCGTCGTCTCCTCGGTGCCCCCCCTGATCGCGGCGAGGAGCTCGCGGCGGTCCTTGTGGAGCATGCTCACGAGGTCGGCGCCGTCATCCATCGTGACGACCGGCTTCGTGTCGAGAACGGCCTTGATGTGGCTGTAGTAGCGGTCGCCGTCCTCCCCCTTCACGGCGAAGGTCGGAATTCCCTCGTGCCGGACGAGCGACGCGACGACGTCGTCCTGGGTGCTGAGGGGATTGCTGGCGCAGAGCGCCACCTCGGCGCCGCCCGCCTTGAGCGCGGCGGCGAGGTTCGCCGTCTCGGTCGTCACGTGGAGACACGCGGCGATCCGCACGCCTTCGAGCGGCTTCTCCTTCTCGAAGCGCGCCCGTATAATCCTGCAGACGGGCATGCTCTCCCACGCCCACTCGATCCGGTTCCTTCCCGCGTCCGCCAGATTCAGATCCTTGCAGTCGTACCGCATCGCATGATTCCTTTCCCGCGCGCCGTCGCGCGCCCGCGGCCGCTACGCCTTCGCCCTGATGGCGTCGACCATGTCGAGGGCTTCCCAGGTGAACTCCGGCTCGATGCGGCCGAAGTGGCCGTACGCGGCGGTTTTCCGGTAGATGCCCCGGCGGAGATTCAACCGCTCGATGATCCCGTTCGGCGTGAGATCGAACAGGTCGCGGACGATCCTCGTGAGTTTCTCGTCGGACAGCGTCCCCGTGCCGAGGGTATCGACCATGACGGAGACCGGCTCGGCGACGCCGATCGCGTACGCGACCTGCACCTGGCACTCCTTCGCGAAACCGGCGCCGACGATGTTCTTGGCGACGTGCCGCGCCGCGTAGGAGGCGGAGCGGTCGACCTTCGTCGGATCCTTGCCCGAGAAGGCGCCGCCGCCGTGGCTCGCGTAGCCGCCGTAGGTGTCGACGATGATCTTGCGGCCGGTGAGTCCCGTGTCGGCGGCCGGGCCGCCCTTGACGAACCTGCCGGTGGGGTTCACGAGAATCCGGTAATCGGAGGCGTCGATCTTCATCTCCGCGACGACCGGGCGGATGACCTCGCGCGCGAGATCCTCGCGCATGCGATCGACCGTCATCTCCTCGGCGTGCTGCGCCGAGACGAGCACCGTGTCGATCCTTCGCGGCACGTGGTCCTCGTACTCGATAGTGACCTGCGACTTGCCGTCGGGCTTGAGATAGGGGAGCAATCCGCTCCTGCGCGCCTCGGCGAGCCGTTTCACGAGCCGGTGGGCGATGATGATCGGCATCGGCATGAGAACGTCGGTCTGCGTGCAGGCGTAGCCGAACATCATCCCCTGGTCCCCCGCCCCGCCGACGTCCACGCCCATCGCGATGTCCCCCGACTGCTCGTCGATCGAGCTCAGGACCGCTGCCGTCTCGTAATCGAATCCGAGGCGCGGCTCGGTGTAGCCGATGTCGCGGATGACGCCGCGCACGGTGCCGGGTATGTCGACGTACGTTTCGGTGTGAATCTCCCCGGCCACGAACACGAGCCCGGTCGTCACGATGCACTCGCAGGCGACGCGGCCGAGCGGGTCCTGCGAGAGGATCGCGTCGACGACGCTGTCCGATATCTGGTCCGCCACCTTGTCGGGATGCCCCTCGGCCACCGATTCCGACGTAAAGAGGTGCTTTTCCGCCATACATCAACTCCTTGAATCGAATAGGGATCGGACGTAGAAACGTAAACTAGTCAAGTCGGATGGCCGGGTCAAGCGGAAACGCGGGCGTCACCGGTAATCTATCTGCGAATAATCGCTCACGTTGACGCTGCCCTTCCGTCCCGTGACCTCGGCGTAGGCGCCCACCACGGATCCCTCGAGGATCACGTTCTCGATGCTCGATCCCTCGTTCAGGATCGAGTTCTCGATGATGGAGCCGCGGATCTCGCATCCCTTTGCGACCGAAACGTACGGGCCGATGATCGAGTTCGCGATCCGGCTCTCCGCGTCGATGGAGCACGGCGGGATGACGATGCACCCGTCGCGCTTCGTCTCGGTCCTCGCGTCCGCGAGCANNGATGCGGTTCGTCTCGAGCAGCGTCTCCACCTTGCCGCAATCGTACCAGCCGTCGATGTGGTACGGCCGGAACTCGGCGCCCCGATCGATCATGAGCTGGAGCGCGTCGGTGATCTGATACTCCCCCTTCGTGACGATGTCCCGATCGATCACCTCGGCGCACGCGCTGAAGAGCGGCTTCGAATCGGGAAAATAGTAGAGCCCGATGAGCGCGAGGTTGCTCGCGGGCCGCTCGGGCTTCTCGACGATGCGCCTGATGATCCCGCCCTCGACCTCGCAGATGCCGAACCGGCTCGGATCCTGCACCTCGCGGACGCCGAGCACGCAGCTCCCGACCGTCGGGATGCGCCGGAAATCGGTCTTGATGATCGTGTCTCCGAGGATGATGATGAGCTCCGCGCCGTCCGCGTGCGCCCGGGCGAGCGAGACGGCGTGGGCGATCCCTTTCTGCTCCGTCTGCTCGACGAACGTCATGGGGATCCGGTAGGCGGAGGCGAGGTACTCCCGGATGAGCTCCCCCTTGTAGCCGACGATGGGAATGAGCTCGCGTACGCCCATGGAGAGGAGGCTGTCGACGATGTGGCCGAGGATCGGCTTGCCGGCGACGTTGAGGAGCGCCTTCGGGATGTTGAGCGTGTGCGGACGGAGACGTTTCCCGATGCCGGCGACCGGGATGATCGCTTTCATCATTCCTCCATTCTCAGCTCGTCCTTCAACCGATCGATCATCTCGATGGGCGTCGGATCCTTGCCGTACTCGACGGCGAGAAAGACGCTCGTGAAATCGCCGAACAGGATGATCGAGAGAAGCCGAGCGAGCCGCCCGGTCCGCCCCCGCTCCCCCTCGCTCTCGACGAGAACCGCGCCGCTCGCGAGCGGCTCCATCATCCGGTAGGCGGCCTCCATGCCGCGCTGCACCCGAGGATGATCCTCGGGGTCGCGCAGCACCACGAGGAAATACTCGCTCCGAAGGCGCTCCGGCGTCGTCCAGCCCATGATCTCGTTGTGCACGAGTTCCGGGAAATTGTTGGCGAAGGCCATGCTTTTCGCGTTTTCGTTGAACTGGCACTTCCAGCGATGGGCGGCGGCGGCAAGCAAGCCGTCGCCGCTGTAGATGAGCGGGGTCTTGCCGTAGAGGCGCTTGGCGAGCTGGAGCGCGCGGCTTCCCCCGGCGTCTCCGTCGATCGAATGCGTCTCGGCGAGCTTGCGGCACTTCCGCACGGCGGCGTCGATCTCGTCGTCCGGGGCGGGGTAGAAACCCCACCTCGACACGAGCGCGAGGAGCGGCGTGAAGAGGTAGCCGAGGGCCGATCGCGGCGGCATCCCCGCGGGGATGCGGATCACGGGAACCCCTGCGAGATCCGCCTCCGCGGCGAGGGCCCCGCCCGAGGTGAGCACGACCGTCGGGCAGGAACGCATGAGGGCGTTGTGGAGGCAGCTCAGCACCTCCTCGGTGTTGCCGCTGTAGCTTACGCAGATGACGGGCGTCGTCCTGCCGGCGAAGGCCGGCAGGGCGTACGTCGATTCGAGCACGACGGGCACGGGAGATTCCTGCCGGATGAGGTCGCGCAGCAGCCTCGCGCCGATCGCCGACCCTCCCATCCCGCAGATGATCACGGGACCCTTGCCTCGCGGCGGGGGCGCCTTGAAGGATTTCATCATTCGCCAGGCCTGCTCGATCTGGTCGGGAAGCTGGGCGACCCGGTCGAGCATCCGCCCCGCGTCGACGCGGTAATGCCGCAGGAGATCTTCTTGGCTCATGACGCCGCCTCCGGGAGAAATTCCCTGAGCTCCGGCCGCTTGTCGTGAATGTAGCGCTCGATGTGCTCCCGGACTTCGCGCGCGGTGCTCATCCCGAGCGCCTTGCGGGCGAGGGATCGCGTCTCGTCGTAGGTCACGGAACGCACGATCTTCTTGATCGTGGGAATGAGGTACGGCGACGCGCTGAATTCGTCGAGCCCGAGACCGAGGAGCACGAGCGCGCCCTGAATGCTGCTCGGCATCTCGCCGCAGACGCCGACCCAGATCTTGTGCTTGCGCGCGGCGGCCACCGTGTCGCGCAGGAGCCTCAGGATGCCCGGATGCATGGCGTCATACAGATACGAGACCTTCGTGTTGCCGCGGTCGACGGCGAGGGCGTATTGGACGAGATCGTTCGTCCCGATGCTGAAGAAATCGACCTCCCGCGCGAGGTGGTCGGCGATGGCGACGGCCGCCGGCGTCTCGATCATGATGCCGATCTCGGCCGTCTCGCCGATCTGGTAGCGCTCCCGCTTGAGATCTTCCTTGACCTCCTCGCAGATCTCCCGGGCGAGGCGGACCTCGTCGAGCACGGAGATCATCGGGAACATGACCTTGACGTTGCCGTGCGCGGCCGCCCGGAAGACGGCCCGCAGCTGCGTGCGGAATATGTCCGTGCGCGCGAGCGTGAAGCGGATACCCCGCCACCCCATGAAGGGGTTCGCCTCCTTGATGTCGCCGACCCATCGGGCGATCTTGTCGCCCCCGACGTCGAGGGTGCGGATGATGACCGGGTCGGAGGGCATGCGCTTGACGACGCTCGCGTAGTATCGGTATTGCTCTTCCTCGCTCGGAAGCGTCGCGCGCGTGATGAAGAAATACTCCGTGCGGAAGAGCCCGACCCCCCGCGCGCCGTGGCCGAGCGCGTCGTCGACCTCGTCGGGAACCTCGATGTTCGCCGAGAGCTCGATCGTGTGGCCGTCGAGCGTCACCGCGGGATAATCGCGCAGGGTCAGGAGCTCCCGGTCGAGTTCCCGGTAGCGCGCCTGCACCTCGCGGTACATATCGACGGATTCGGGGGTCGGGTTGAGAATCACCGTTCCCGTGATGCCGTCGACGATGAGCTGATCGTACGGTTTCGCGTGGCGCGAGAGATCGTTCAAGCCGACGACGGCGGGGATCCCCGCCGAGCGCGCCAGTATCGCCGCGTGGGACGTGCCCCCTCCCGAATCCGTCACGAAGGCGAGGCAGTATCTCTTGTCGATGC
>DHHN01000128.1:11654-18496 GCA_002403295.1 bacterium UBP1_UBA4771
CTTCTGTCCGAGCAGGTTGTGCAGGAGGCGGCGCCGAACGTCGCGGATGTCCGCGGCCCGCTCGCGCAGGAACTCGTCCTTGATGCTCGCGAAGGTGGTGAGCACCTTGTCGAGGGTGAGATGGAGCGCGTAGGCCGCCGTGACCCTGCGCTCGCGGATCGCGCGGATCGTGTCGCCGCGCATGATCTCGTCGGCGAGAATCATGCGGTGCGTGTCGAGGATCTTTCCGTGCTCCTCGCCCATCTCGTCCTCGAGCGCCTTGTGGAGGTTGCCGAGCTCCGTCTCCGTCTCCGCGAGCGCCGCCATGAACCTGTCGATCTCGGCCTCGACCCTGTCCGCGGCGATGCGCTCCTCGGTGACGGGCTGCTCCTCGACGTTCACGACGAACGCCTCGCCGAACGCGATGCCCGGGGACGCCGGAATCCCGATGAAGGTCATTTCCTTCTTTTCGACTTTCGCCTCGTCCACCTAGTTCGTCTCCCGCGCGAATTCGTTCTCGACGAGCGAGACGAGAAACGCGACCGCGTCGTTCTCGTCGGCGCCCTCGGCCTTGAACTGAAGCTCGGAGCCGAACTCCGCGCCGAGCCCCGCGACGCCGAGGATGCTCTTCGCGTCCACCTCCTGGCCGTCCTTCGAGACGGTTACGCGCGATTGAAAGCGCGTGGCCGCCTTGACGAGCTCGCCCGCGAGCCGGAGATGAATGCCGTTCCTGTTCTTGACCCTGGCGCTTCCGTTGACCATGCCGTTCCCGTTCCGCGACGGGCGCCTCCGTCCTCGAATCTATACCGGCGCGACGAACGACCGGACCGCGAGGAACGCTGCGAGAGCGGCGGCCGTGACGCACGCGACGGCGGTCGCCGACAGCCTCCGCCCGAGGACCGCGGCGGCCGCGGCCGCGGCCGCCCCCGCAGCGACGAACGGAACGCCGCCCGCATCCGCCGCTCTCACGAACAGAAGCGCCGCGAAGACCCCCGCCGCGAACGACGCAAGCCCCTCGAGAGCGCGCGCCTCCCGGAACAGCCGGGAGACGAACGCGCCGCCGATACCCTCGCCTAACTCGACACCCCGGCCATATCCGCCGATCCTCGATTGGAAATGATAGAAATTGTACAACGCGAGGAAAATCACGGGGCCGATGTACGACCCATAGATAGCAAAAATCGCCGCGATTGTCAATCCGAAGGGGATGACGAGGGCGTCGAAAAACCGGTTGGCCCGCGCGGCGAGAACGGATGAGAGCGTCGCCTTGATGCGTTCGACCTCCGCCGGCGGAATATCCTCGCCCGCCGCCCGTCGCTTCTCGAGGTTCACGACGACGCCGGCGACGATGGGCGCGAGGTAGACGCCGCCGTTGAAATATCCGAGGTGCCGCAGCGCCGTCTCGCGAGCGTCGGGGAGGCGGCCCCGGCCCTTCCCGAGCGCCGGCGCGAACACCGAAAAGAAACCGAGCGCGTCCATGAGGCGTTCGCCGCGGGAGCTGTGCATGAAGAGGAGGCGCCAGAGCACGGCGGCCGGGCCGCGCGGACGCGAGCCGGACGGCGCCCGGCGCCGCCGCTCGTCGTCCTCGATCCAGACTCCCTGCTCCCGCGCATCCTGCGCCACGTCCTTCACCTCCAGCCGCGCCGCGGCGTCCCGCGCTTCAGCCCCTGAATAACAGCACGAGAACCACGCAGGCGAAGCCCGCGAAAAACCAGAATATCCGCGTCCGCGCGACGTTCGCCGCGAGCAGCGCGCCCGCCCCGATGAAGGGAAGAAGCACGTCGAGCGAACGGAGCGGTTCGCACCAGCTCCCCGCGGCGGTGCCGGCGGCCGCCGCGACGAGCGGCACGAGGGACGCCGTCGCCGCGCCGGCGGCGACGAATCCGAACGCGAAATGCAGGATGAGCGTCGAGAAGTGGATCGCGGACGCCGCCCACCAACGGCCCTTCTCGACGTGGCGCCGCGCCGCTTCGACGAACGCGTCGGCGCGGCGCTCCCAGAAACGCACGGCCGACCGCCCCGCGACGGCGGCGGCGATACCCGCGGCGAGGGAGCAGGCGAGCACGAGTCCCTTCGCGTCCGCGGCGCCGTCCGTCGCGCGCGGCGCGAGGATATACAGCGCCGAGGCGATCACGCCCCCGAGCGGCAGATCGGGAAGCGGCGCGCCGCGCACGGGAATCGCGCCGAGGAACATCATCTGGAGGATCGCGCCGGCGAAAAACCCCCCCCGCCAGTCGCCGAGGACGAGCCCCGCGAGGAGACCGCCGCAGATCGGCTGGGAGACGAGGAGCCTCACCCCCGCGCGGTGGTCGAGGGAGAGCGCGCCGCCGACGAGGGATACGGAGAGAATGGTTCCCGTGAATAACGTCATGTCATACGACCAGCGTGTTGAGCGTCGCCGCCGGGCTCCCCGCGACGGCCCTCCCATCGAGCGCCACGCCCCGCTTCACGAGCTCCCGGAGCGCGGCCCGCTCCTCGGCGTCGACATAGACGCCCTCGGCGAGCTTCTCCCGCCCCTCGCGGAAATGGAGACCGCCGACGTTCACGGCCGTCACGGGAAGCCCGAGATCCATGAGGGCGATCACGTTCCGGGGGTTCCGGACGAGAAGGATGATGCGCTCGCCCTCGAAAACGCCCCCGGCGAGCTGCCGGGCCGCTTCGGCGACCGGGACGATCGTGATCCGCATCTCGGGCCAGCCTTGCGCGTAGAGGCCGCGCTCCCACTCGTTCGACGCGACCGCGTCGTCGGCGAGGACGATGCGGTCGGGTCTGAGCGCCGTCCCCCAGCCGAGAACGACCTGGCCGTGAATGAGCCTGTCGTCGACGCGCAGGAGCACGATCACGCGAACCCGCCTTCCCCGCCGCGGCGCCCGGATACGGGCCGAACGCGACGCGCCGGCCTACAGATCGATCACCTTTACGCTCTCCCGCCCGCGCCGGACGAGGTGGTCGACGAGCTCCTCGAACGGCATCGTCTCGCGCTTCGTCATGAAGCTGAGAAGCACCGGGAGGTTGACGCCGCTGAGGACCTTGACCCCCTCTTCCCCCTCCACCGCGCGCACGCTGTTGATGCAGCACGAGCCGCCGAAGTAATCGACGAACACGAGCACCCGCGCGCCGCCCCGGCCGGCGACGATGTCGCGGATGCCGCGGACGACAGTCTCGTCGCAGAGGTCCGAGCCCGATATGGCGTGAAGATCGCGCCCCGGGCCCACGATGAGCTCCGCCGTCCGCACGAGCTCCTCGGCGAGTCTCCCGTGCGTAACGACGATGCCCGTGATGCCGGGGGCCGGTTTCCCTTCGTTCATTCCGTGTCGTACTTGAGATAGCGCCGCGTCTTCCGGTCGCTCTCCATCATGTCGATGAGCTGCGTGTTGAAGCGTTTCGCGGCGTCGATGCCATAGACCTTGAGCATGTGATTGAGCGAAATGCTCTCGGCGATCACCGTGATGTTCTTCCCCGGATAGATCGGGATGACGACCTGCCGGATCTTCGTGCCGAGCATATCGACGTGCTTCTCGTCGAGCCCGAGGCGGTCCCACTCCTTCTTCGGATCCCAAACCTCGAGACGGACCTCGACCTCGATGCGCTTCTGGATGCGGACGGAGCGGATGCCGAAGATATCCATCACGTTGATGATGCCGATGCCGCGGATCTCCATGAAGTGGCGCAGGTGCTCGCTCCCCCGCCCGATGAGGACGTCGCCGCGGCGGATGATCTCGACGACGTCGTCGGCGACGAGCCGGTGCCCCCGCTCGACGAGATCGAGCGCGATCTCGCTCTTGCCGATCCCGCTCTGCCCGGAGAACAGCAGCCCGACGCCGTACACGTCGACGAGCGAGCCATGCACCGTCGTCCGGGGCGCGAAGACGTCCTCGAGGTGATCGGCGAGCATGTGGAGGAACGGCGTCGTGAGGATGGGCGTGCGGAGCACCGGCACGCCGTGTTCGGTCGCGAGGGGCACGAGATCGGGCACCGGATCGAGCCCCTTCGCCACGATGATGCAGCAGAGCGGTTTCGTGAAGAGCCGTTGGATCGCCTCGCGCTGCCGGAGAGGGTCGAGGGAACGCAGGTACACGATCTCCGTCTCGCCGATCACCTGGATCCGCTCGTGGAGATAGAACTCCATGAAACCCGAGAGCGCGAACGCGGGCCGGTGCACGTCGGGAACCGTTATGGGTATGGGGCTCGAGAGGCTCGGCGTGAGCGTCTCGAACCGGAACTCGTCCCTGCATTCCTTGAAGAACTGCTCGACCGGGTACACGTAGCGAAGGTTGTCCTCCATACTCACCGCCTCGCGAGCGCGACTCGCCTAGAATTTCTCGATCAGGCCGTAATCTCCGTCCGCGCGCTTGTAAACGATGTTCAGTTTACCCGATTCGCGGTTGTTGAACAGCAGAAAGTTGCGCCCGTCGTCCTCCATGAGGACGATCGCCTCCTCGACGCCGAGATCGCGCACCTCGTGAGGAACCTCCGCGGCGATCTCGAGCCCCGCGGCCGACCCGATGCTCGCCGAGCCGACGATCCGCTCGCTCGCCTGCGGCCCGAGGGCCCCGCGGCGGCGCTTGTGGGAGTTGGTGACGAGCTTGCCCTTGAGCTTTTTCATCTGCCGTTCGAGGTCCTTGGCCGTGCGGTCGATCGATGTCCGCATGTCCTCCGATTCCTCCTTCGCGGCGAAATCGTGGCCGTTCACGTGGACCTTGACCTCGGCGATATGACGGAATTTCTCGACGGACATGATCACGTCGACGTTCAGAATATGATCCCAGAAGCGTTTCAGCTTCCGCATCCGGTTGTCGATATAGTCGATGAGCTCGGGAGTCGAATCAAAGTGCCGGGCCGTTGTCGAGAGCTTCATACTCGTGCCTCCTCGTCCGTTATGCCTTCACGGTAACGCGCGCCGGTCCGGTGGTCGAGACCGTTCTCCTCGTACGAGCTTCGCACGAGCGGCCCCGCGGCCACTTCGAGGAAACCCATGTCGAGCGCCTCTTCCCTGATCCGGTCGAAGCGCCCGGGCGGCAGGTACTCCCGGACGGGAACCTGATCCAGACCGGGACGAAGATACTGGCCGACCGCCAGAAAATCGCAATCGCGGAGTCTCAGATCGCGGAAGGTGTTCCGCATCTCCTCCGCCGTCTCGCCCAGACCGAGCATGAGCGCAGACTTGGTCATCACCTCCTCGCGAATCCGTTTCGCATCGCCGAGCAATCGCAAAGATCGTTCGTAATCGGCGCCTCTGCGGACCTCCGGATAGAGGCGCCGGACCGTTTCCACGTTGTGGGACAGTATGTCGGGGCCCGCGTCGAGCACGGCGGCGAGCGCCTCGCCGTCGCCCGCGAAATCGGGAACGAGCACCTCCACCGCCGGCGCGGGTCGGAGCGCCTTCAGGGCGCGCACGGCGGCGGCGAACTGGCCCGCCCCGCCGTCGGGGAGGTCGTCGCGCGTGACCGAGGTCACGATCACGCGGCGCAGCCCGAGCTCGCCGGCCGCGCGGGCGAGCCGTTCCGGCTCCTCCGGGTCGACCGGCGACGGCGTTCCCCTCGACACGGAGCAGAACCGGCAGCCGCGGGTGCACGTGTCGCCGAGAATGATGAAGGTGACCTTGCGCCGGGCGTAGCACTCGGCGCGGTTCGGACAGAGCGCCTCGCGGCAGACCGTATGGAGATTGTTCCGGCGGACGGCGCCTTCGACGGGGCCGCATTCCTCGAGGAGCGGGATCCGCCGCTGGAGCCATCGGGGAAGGCTCTTCGACCGACGTGAGCGAGTCGAGACTGTCATGTATCTATGCCCTGCTCCGCGTTCGTCCGGGCCTCGCAGGGAACGGTGACGCCGTTCGACCGCAATAAGAGAAACCGCGCGGGCATCCGGTCGGATCCGGCCGGCGGCGCTCAGTACTGTTTCCGGTGTCTCGCCGGAAGGATGCCGAGCTGCTCCCGGTACTTCGCAACCGTTCTCCGCGCGATGATGAGGCCATCCTTCTTCAGTATATCCGCAATCTTCTGATCGCTCAAGGGCCTTCGCGCGTCTTCCTTCTCGATGATGCCGCGTATCCTCATCTTGGCGCTCTTGGCCGACACCTCGTCCCCCTCCTCGGTGCTGAGCGCCGAGCTGAAGAAATACTTGAGCTCGTACACGCCCCGGGGGGTCTGCACGTACTTGCTCGTCGTCACGCGGCTCACCGTCGACTCGTGCATCCCGATCTTGCTCGCGACCTGCTGGAGCGTGAGCGGGCGCAGATACGCGGCGCCCCGCTCGAAGAAATCCCGCTGCTCCTCGACGATCGCTTCCATGACCTTGATCATCGTGCGGCGGCGCTGCTCGATCGTCTGAATGAGCCACTTCGCGTTCTTGAGGCGCCCCTGAATGAAATCGCGCGCTTTCTCGTCGAGCTCGACGTTTTGCGAGAGCTCGTCGCGGTACGACTGGCTGATGCGAAGCCGCGGCACGTTGTGGTCGTTCAGGGAGACGACGTAGCGGTCCCCGACGCGGTCGACGACGAGGTCGGGGATCACGTACTTCGGCTCGTCGACGAGGATGTCGAGGCCGGGCTTGGGATTGAGGCTTCCGATGATCTGCGCCTGATCCTGGATCTCGCGCAGCGGCATCCGGAGCGCCTTGCTGAGATCGAGGTACTTCTTCTGCTTGAACTCCTCGAAATAGTCCCGGACGATGCGGGCCGGAACGCTGTCGCCGAGCCCCTTCGCCTCGAGCTGGATGAGGAGGCATTCCTTGAGGTTGCGGGCGCCGACGCCGATCGGATCGAAGGTCTGGATGATCTTGAGGACGCGTTCGACCTCCTCGATCCGTTTCCGCTTGTCGTCGTCGCTTCCCGGATCGCCGTCGCGGAAGGTCTCGGCCACTTC
>DHHN01000128.1:18669-20140 GCA_002403295.1 bacterium UBP1_UBA4771
GCCTCGTCGGACGAGACCTCGGCGTCGACCTCCTTGGCCTTCGCCTCCTGCTCCTCGCTCTGGGCGCGCTCGTCGGCGGCCTCACGGGGCTCCTCCTCGTCGAGCTCGAGATCCTGGTCCTCGACCTCCTCGAGAAGGGGGTTCTGGAGCATCTCCTGCTTGAGGACCTGCTGGAGTTCGAGGGTCGGCATCTGGAGGAGCTTCAGCGCCTGCTGCAGCTTCGGCGTCATGACGAGACGCTGCTGAAGCCCCACGTGGAGTCCGATCTTCATGTCCATGGCAGTGTTTCCTCTCCCATTTAGAGTCTGAAGGCTTCTCCGAGATATATCTCCCGTATATCGGGGTCGTTGGCGAGCTCGTCGGCCGTGCCCGTCCGAAGGATCTTCCCCTCGTACATGATGTAGGCGCGGTCCGTGATCGAGAGCGTCTCGCGAACGTTATGGTCGGTGATGAGCACGCCGAGGCCGCGCGCCTTGAGCTTCCGCACGATTCCCTGGAGATCCTGAACCGTGATGGGATCGATCCCCGCGAACGGCTCGTCGAGGAGCATGAACGAGGGCTCCGTGACGAGCGAGCGGGTGATCTCGACCCGGCGACGCTCGCCGCCGGAGAGCTGGTAGCCGTAGCTGCGGCGCAGGTGCTCCGTGCCGAGCTCGGCGAGGAGCGCCTCGAGCCGCTCGCGCCGCTCGGCCTTCGAGAGGGGGACCGTCTCGAGGATCGCCATGATGTTGTCCTCGACGGAGAGCCGCCGGAAGATCGACGCTTCCTGCGGCAGGTAGCCGATGCCCTTGCGCGCGCGCTTGTACATCGGGAGCTTCGTGATATCCTCGCCGTTCAGAATCACACCGCCCCCCTCGGGACGGATCATGCCGACGAGCATGTAGAAGCAGGTCGTTTTGCCGGCGCCGTTCGGGCCGAGCAGGCCGACGATCTCGCCCCGCTTCACCTCGATGGAAACCTCGTTGACGACGCGGCGCCTTCCGTACACCTTTACGAGCCTGTCGCATGAGAGGCCCGCGCCCTCGGGCGAGGGCACGGCGCCGCCGGCCCGTTCACCGCGCACCGCTTCCATGCTATTTGCCTCCGCTTCCGGCATCCCCGTCGATCTCCTGCCTCAGAAGCCCGTTGTCGTCGCGCAGATACGCCTTCACGTCGCGTTGGATCTCGACGTTCCGCAACTCCGGATCGCCCCGGAGGCCGTAGCCGGTGAGAACGTCCCTGCCCCTCGTGAAGGTGACGAAATTCTCGGAATGGATCTCGTTCAGCTGATTGACCCAGACGAGGCTCTCCGTCTCGAGCACGTATCCCTCCTGAGAGGTGATGACCACGTGCCCGAGCGCGGTGAGATCGTGCGTAACCTGGTTGTACTCGCCCTTGTCCGCCGTGAGGACCGACGTGAGCATTCCCGTCTCGTCGTAGAACTCGATGTGCGGCTTGTCCGCGGCGAGCAGTTTGCGGGCGTTGTAGAGCC
>DHHN01000128.1:20324-26056 GCA_002403295.1 bacterium UBP1_UBA4771
GCGAGCCGGACCTGCGCCAGCGGTCGTGGAACCACACCCATTGCTGCGGATACATCCGAACGAAACCCTCCACCGCCGCCGAGCAGCGCGCGGTGAGATCGTCCACCGCCTCGCGCTCCGAGAGCCCGGCGCGCGGCGGCTCGAGCGGCGGCTTGACCGTGATGCGATGGCGGCCGCCGGGCTGCATGTGAATCGCCAGCGGCACGACCGGCGCGCCGGCGCGAAGGGCGAACGCGGCCGCCCCGCTGGGCGTATGCGCCGGCATGCCGAAGAAGGGCACGAATACGCCGTCGACGTCGATATCCTGATCGATGAGCATGGCGAGGATCTCCCCGCGCCTGAGGGCCTTGAACGCCGACACGGCGCTCGCCCCCCGCGGGATCGAGCTGATCCCGTGGCGGCGGCGCATGCCGATGAGCCTCTCCTCGAGGCGCCCGTCGCGAAGCTCCCGGTAGACCACGTTCACCTTGTATCCCTTTCCCGCGAAATAGGCCGCGAGCAGCTCCCAGCAGCCGATGTGCCCCGTGAGGGCGACGACGCCGTTGCCCCCGCGGCACGCCTCAGCGAGGTGCTCCCCGCCGTCGAGGTCGCAGAGCTCTTGCACCTGCTCCCTCGAAATATACGCGAGACGGAAGGCGTCGTACGCGTTCCGCGCGACGGCGACGAACGAACCCTTCGCCATCGCCGAGACGACGAGCGGATCGCTTCCCGGAAACGCGAGCGCGAGATTGCCGAGTGCGCGCTGCCGGTCCCGGCGGTAGAGCCTGAACGCCGCGCCCCCGAGGAGCGAGAAGAACGAAAGACCCGCGCGACGCGGCATGAGCCTCGTGCTCAGTATGAGGGCGTTCACGAGAAGATATGCGCCCCATCTTCGTATCTTCCTCTTCAACCTGCGACGGCCCGATTCTTTGTGCCACGGATGACGCAACCGGCTGCCGAACAAGGCTCTGATGCGTCTCTCAAGAGGTATATATCACCGAATTGGAAATCCGTCAAGCAACATCTGTGCCAATGTCTGGAAGCAATACGGAACAATGAGGAACCATTTGCAATCATGGCGGATAGCGAGGAATCATGGGCCGTGCGGGGGAATTTTGGGCAACTGGAGGCGGCGAATGAACTCAACTCGTTGATAATGTGAAAGATGAATCCAGCGATCGAGGCTATTTCAGCCCCTCCCGGACGATGTCGTGGATGTGAATGAGGCCGACGGGCCGGCCGCCGTCGTCGATGACGAAGAGCTGGGTCACCGGGCCGCGGGCATCCATCTCCATCTGGGAAAGCGCGTCGACGGCGAGCGCCTCGGCCCGCGCCGTGCGCGGGGAGGCCGTCATGACGGCGGCGGCCTTCGCGCCGAGGGCCGCGGGATCCCGTATGAGGATGCGCTTGAGGTCCCCGTCGGTGATGATGCCGGCGAGACGGCCATGGATGTCGAGGATCCCCGTGCAGCCGAGGCGCTTGTTCGCGATCTCGAAGAGCGCCTCGCGAAGCGTCGTATCCATGCCGATGACGGGCAGCTCCGCGCCCTTGTGCATGAGCTCCCCCACGGTGAGGCTCAGGCGTTTGCCGAGAACGCCGCTCGGATGCAGCCGCGCGAAATCGTCGCGGCCGAAGTTTCTGCTCTGGAGCGTGGCGACGGCGAGCGCGTCGCCGAGCACCGTCGCCGCGGTCGTGCTCGTCGTCGGCACGATGTCCATCGGACAGGCTTCCTTCGTCGCGAGCGTCGTGAGCACGATGTCGCTCTCCGCCGCGAGCGGCGAATCGGGGGTCGCCGTGATGGCGATCATCTTCACCTTCATCGCCTTGAGGAAGGGGATGAGCTTCGTGAGCTCGTCGTTCTTTCCGCTCTTGCTCACGGCGAGGAAGACGTCGTCCTTCGCGATCATTCCCATGTCGCCGTGCGCGGCGTCGCCGGGATGGAGATAGACGGCGGGCGTGCCGGTGCTGCTCAGCGTCGCCGCGATCTTGCGGGCGGCGATCCCCGATTTGCCGATCCCGCACACGATCGCCTTGCCGCTGCATTCGAGCAGCAGCGCGACGGCCCTTCGAAACTCGGGGCCGATCGAGCGGCGAAGCTCCTGCAGACCCCGGATCTCGGCCGCGATCACCTCGCGCCCCATCTCCTCGACGTCCTGAGGCTTCGCGGGAGCCGGGCGCTCCGCCGCTTTCGCGGGATCGCGGGTATATTTCGTTCCATCCGACATGGCGTCACTCTTTCCGGGAATGATACCGTAACATGGCGGATACGCCCCGCGAAACGCAACTGATTTATCTACCCCGGCGCCCTCGGGGCCGCGCGCGTCAGGCGCCGAAGCCCCGCACGAGCCGGAATATGCTCCCGAGCTCTCCGAGCAGCTTCGCGAGCCGGTCGAGGGGAAGCATCGCCTCGGCGTCGCACCGGCACTCGAGCGGGGCGAAATGGGTCTCGATGAAAATTCCGTCGCACCCGGCGGCCGCCGCCGCGCGGGCGAGCGTCGAGACGTACTCGGGGCGCCCGCCCGATCTCGTACCGAGGCCGCCCGGAAGCTGGAGCGAATGGGTCGCGTCGAAGACGAGCGGCGCGCCGAACCGGCGCATGCGCGGGAACGAGGTGAAATCGACGACGAGGTTGTTGTAGCCGAACGCCGTGCCGCGCTCGGTGATCATCACGCCGCCGGCCCCCGAGGCGCGCGCCTTCTCGACGGCGTTTCCCATCTCCTCGGGGGAGAGCATCTGGCTCTTCTTGAGGTTCACGGTCTTCCCCGTTTGCGCCGCCGCCGCGACGAGGCGCGTCTGCCGCACGAGAAACGCGGGGATCTGGATGACGTCGACGACGTCCTTCGCCCGCGGGATCTCCTCGCGACAGTGAACGTCCGTGAGGAGCGGCACGCGGGCCTTCGCGCCCACCGCGGCGAGCATCTCGAGCCCCTTCTCGAGACCGGGCCCAGCGTAGGAATCGAGGGAGGAGCGGTTGTCTTTGAGATAGCTCGACTTGAAGATGTAGAAGAATCCCTCCCGCGCGGCCGCCTCGGCGCACTCGCCG
Organism: bacterium UBP1_UBA4771; assembly: GCA_002403295.1. Lineage (GTDB taxonomy): Bacteria > Krumholzibacteriota > Krumholzibacteriia > Krumholzibacteriales > Krumholzibacteriaceae > SSS58A. Next base: position 23,347 of record DHHN01000128.1, read on the forward strand.
GCGACCCGCAGCGCGTCCTCGAGCCGCTCGAGCACGCAGGGACCGGCGATGAGGATGGGGGTCTCGCGCGGCGCGACCGCGCGTCCGGCGATGCGCAGCTCGTCCATCGGCGCCCCCTCAGTCGTCCCCGCCCGCGGCGGCGGGGGTGCTCTCGCAATCGGCGCGCTCGCGCTTGCATTCCCTCGCGGCGCCGACGAGCCCCCTGAAGAGCGGGTGCGCGCGGTTCGGCCTCGATTTGAGCTCGGGGTGGAACTGGCAGCCGATAAAGCAGGGATGGCCGGGCAGCTCGATCATCTCGACGAGCTCTCCGTCGGGAGAGGTCCCCGAGATCGCGAGTCCCGCCTCCGCGAGGGCCGTGCGGTAGGCGTTGTTGACCTCGAAGCGGTGGCGGTGGCGCTCCGAGACGTCGAGGACCCCGTAGAGCCGGTGCGCGAGCGAGCCCTCGACGATGCGGCACGGATACGCCCCGAGACGCATCGTGCCCCCCATCATCGTGCGGCTGCGCTGCTCGAGCATGAGATCGATCACCGGGTGCGGCGTGTCGCGGTCGAACTCGGAGCTGTTCGCGCCCGCGAGCCCGCAGACGTTTCGGGCGAACTCGACGACGGCGACCTGGAGCCCGAGACAGATCCCGAGGAAGGGGATGCGGTTCTCCCGCGCGTACCTGACCGCCGCTATCTTTCCCTCGATGCCGCGGTCGCCGAAGCCGCCCGGCACGAGGACGCCGTGCACGCCGGCGAGGTGCGCCTCGGCCCCCTCGGTCTCGATCTTTTCCGTATCGACCCACTTGATCCGCACCTCGACGCCGTTCGCCACGCCGGCGTGGGTGAACGACTCGACGATGCTCTTGTAGGCGTCGTGCAGGTGCACGTACTTGCCGCACATGGCGATCTCGACGCTCTCCGTCATCGAGTAGATCTTCTCCACCATCCGCTCCCATTCGCCCATATCGGGGGGCGGGCAGGCGAGTCCGAGCTTCTCGCAGACGATGTCGTCGAGTCCCTCCTTGCGAAAGATGAGCGGCACCTGGTAGATCGAGGGCACGTCGCGCGCCTCGATCACCTCGCGCTCGGCGACGTTGCAGAAGAGCGCGATCTTGCCGCGGATGTCGTGCGAGAGCGGCCGCTCGGTGCGGCAGATGAGGATATTCGGCTGGATGCCGATCGACAGGAGCTGTTTCACGCTGTGCTGCGTCGGTTTCGTCTTGAGCTCGCGCGCCGCCTTGATGTAGGGCACGAGCGTGAGGTGCACGTACAGGCAGTTCTCGCGGCCCACCTCGAGCCGGAACTGGCGGATCGCCTCGAGGAACGGCAACCCCTCGATGTCGCCCGTCGTCCCGCCGATCTCGGTGATGACGACGTCGACGTCGTCGCCGTTCTCGGCGGCCTGCCGGATGCGGGCCTTGATCTCGTTGGTGACGTGCGGGACGACCTGAACGGTCCGCCCGAGGTAGCCGCCCTCGCGCTCGCGGTTGATGACGGCCTCGTAGATCTGTCCGGTGGTCACGTTCGAACGCTGGCTCAGGCTCCGGTCGATGAACCGCTCGTAGTGCCCGAGATCGAGATCCGTCTCGGCGCCGTCGTCGGTGACGTAGACCTCGCCGTGCTGGAACGGGCTCATCGTGCCGGGATCGACGTTGAGATAGGGATCGAATTTCTGGAGGACGACGCGCAGGCCGCGCTGTTTGAGGAGGAGCCCGATCGACGAGCACGCGATCCCTTTTCCGAGAGACGACACCACCCCGCCCGTCACGAAGATGTATTTCGCCTTCTCGCCCACGCCGACCTCGGGAGTTTATTCGCGCGACAGCGGACCGACCGGAACACCGCGCACCACTCTAGCGGGTCGGGGTTCGTATTTCAACGTTTTTCGCGGGAAAATTTCTTCGACGCGGCGCTCGAACGCGCGCGCCGCGCGCCCGGACGCGAGCGGAGCGCCCGTTCGACCTTTTTGAGGTCCTCGGGGCGATCGACGCCGATCGAGTCGGTGCGGCAGGTCACGACGCGGATACGGTAGCCGTTCTCGAGAGCCCTGAGCTGTTCGAGCGATTCGAGCCGCTCGAGGGGGCCGAGCGGGAGGCGCCGCCACATCATGAGGAGCTCGCGCCGGAAGGCGTAGACGCCGACGTGGCGCAGAAGGCCCTTGCCGAGGGCCGCGGGAGCGTCCGGGGACGACGCCGCGTCGCCCGGCGCGATGCCGGGATACGGAATCGGCGAACGCGAGAAATACAGCGCGTTTCCGTCTCGGTCGCAGACGACCTTCACGACATCGGGCCGGGCGAGCTCGTCGAGGTCCTCGAGCGGCGCGGCGAGCGTGCCCATCATGAGGCTCCGGTCCTCGCGCATCGCGTCGATGAGCCTCTCGACCGCGCCCGACGGCAGGAGCGGCTCGTCCCCCTGGACGTTCACCACGATGCCGTGGGTGAATTTCGCCGCGGCCTCGCGGACGCGCGACGTTCCGGTCTGGTGCTCGGATGAGGTCATGATCGCCGTGCCCCCGGCGTCGTCGACGATCGCCTTGATGCGCGGGTCGTCGGTCGCGACGATGACGGTATCGGCGTTGCGGATCTTCGACGCGCGTTGAAAGACGTGCACGATCATCGGCACGCCCCGGATGACGGCGAGCGGCTTGCCGGCGAACCGGGTGGAGCCGTAGCGCGCCGGAATGACGACGATCGCCCGGTCGGCCGTCTGGAGCGGCTTGCCCGACG
>DHHN01000094.1 GCA_002403295.1 bacterium UBP1_UBA4771
CCGGCGTTCGAAAAGCGCATGATGCCGCTCTCGTCGTCGTACACGGCGTAGAAGAATGTCGCGAACTTCTCGGAGTCGCTCCGCTCGTAGAGAGAGGCGTTGAGCGCCGAGACGATCGCCTCCGGGGTGGAAGTTTTCGCCGCTTCGGCCCGGAACGAGGCCTGGAGCGTCGTCATGAGAAGCGCGGCGGGGATGCCCTTGCCCGAAACGTCCGCGACGGCGATGCCGACGACGCCCGGCGCGAACTCGACGAAATCGTAGAAATCGCCGCCGACCTCCCGGCTGTTCGCGAGTCCGGCCGCGATCGCCGCCCCCCGAAGACGCGGCGGCGCGCCGGGCAGGAGCCGCGTCTGGATCTCGCTCGCGAGACGAAGCTCTTCCTCGAGACGTTCCTTGACGATCGAATCGCCGCAGAGCTTTATGTTCGTCAGGGCGACCGCGCAGCGCTCTGCGAGAAGCTCGAGCACCTCGGCGTCGACGCCCGTGTACGGCCGCCCCGACGTCTTCCGGCCGAGGAGAACGAATCCGAGAAGCTCGTCCTGCTCGACGAGGGGCACGATCGCCGCGGACTGCGTGAGAGAGATGAGCTCCCGCGAAATCCGATCGAGGTTGTTCTTGAGCCACAGCCGGTCGAAGTACTCGAGCATGAGGGGAACCCGTTCGCTCTTCATGAGGCGGATGAGCGCCGTTTCCGGAGGAAAAGAGGTGAGCGGCGTTCTCTTGCCGGCGGGGGCCCCGGCGCGCAGCGCATAATCGCCGTTCTCCGCGCGAAGGAACAGGTGCGCGTGCTCGGCGCGGGCGATATCGACCATCCGTCCGGCGACGAACGCGGAGACCTCGTCGAGCGAAAGGAGGAACTGGATCCGCCGGGAAAAGGCGACGATCTCGTCGGTGGGCCTGGAGCGTCGTTTCGCGAAGAGAGGATCGACGGCGCGCTGGAGAGCGGCGCGGACCGGCGCGACGGCGACGGCGAGCAGCACGATGGCGGCGGCGGCGACCGCCGAGATCGGCACGCCGAACCTCCGGCCGATCGCGTCTCCGAGCACGTTCACCGACGCGAAGTAGACGACGAGAACGAACGCGAGCAGTATCACGTATACGAGCGCGTTGCGGACCACGATGCCGAGATCGAAGGCGTTGTGCTTGAGAATGGCGTACGCGAAGGAGACCGGCATGAAGGACAGCGAGAGCGGCCAGACATACGGAGCGGGAACGATCGTTTCCGGCCGGAACTGCTTGAGGAGCATGAGCACGGTGAGCGGCACGATGCCGGCCGCGACGCCGACGATGACGATTCCGAATTTGATCCGCTGCACGCGCGTGGACGCGAAATACGTCCGGACGAAAAGCGCGAGACTCGCGATGATGTAGGCGAGCCACATGAGAACGGTCAGCGTGTTGATCGCCTTGATGAATGCGTCGAGTCCCGGGTCCCCGGCCGTTCCGTACCGCCGCAGGGCCGCGGTGAACGTGAGCAGCGCCAGGAGGGCGGGCGGCGCATAGAGAATGCGCGCGAGCGATCCGCGGCGCGATCCGCGCTCGATGTCGCGTCCGGGAAAGACGAGGAAGAAATGGAGAAAGAACGCGGGAAGGAAAATGAAGAGGAAATCGTACCAAAGCTCGCCGACGATCTGGAGCAGGGGCGATCCGGTCACCGGCCGCTCCGTGATCAGATAGGAGAGAATGTAGCAGCTCGCCGCGAAGAGCGCGCCGAGGATATCCGGACGTTTCAGGAGAACGATGAGCCCGATGAGAATGAACGTGAAGGCGACGACCGTGCTCGAGAACTTCCCGGTGATCCTGCCGGCCGGCTGCGGCACGCTCCGGACGGCGGCCTCGAAGATGGAGTCTCCCCGCGCGACCGAGAACGTCAGTGAGGAGCGGGGGGGGCTCGAGGCGATAAGGTATTCGAAGTGGTTGACGTTTCGAACCGCAACGCCGTTCACGCGAACGATCCGGTCGCCGAAACGGAGCCCGACGCCGCGATTCGGGCTGTCCCGCTCGATGGCGCCGACGACGACGTTGTTGTGCTGAATGCCGGTATACGGGGCACGGGCGAAATCCCGCATGCCGAGAAATTCGAGCGCGACGAACAACACGGCCGCCGCGAGGCCGGCGGCGCGGAGCGTCCGGACCACGGATGCCTCCCGTTGGCTGCGAGCGGCTACGCGGAGAGCTTTGCAAATGCCGGCGCCGCCTGTCAAATCTTTTGTCGGCCGTCCGCGGGCGGTTTCGGCGGCGGCCGCTTTTCCCTTGATAATCTCCGCGGCGGCGTGTTAATTAGAAGTGAAGCAAGGAGGTATCCGATTGTCAGCGAGAATATCGAAACGCCAGATGAAGGAAGACACGTTCATCAGCTCGATGCTGCGCGCCTGGGAGTGGGTGCGGGGGCATGAGCGAGTGCTATTCATCGGACTCATCGCCGTCGTGGTCGTCGTCGCCCTCGGCGCCTGGGGAGCCTACGCGCGAAGGCAGTCGCGGGAGCGCGCTGCCGCGAAGTTCGCCGACGCGGTCATGATTTTCCGCACGGGCGACCTCAAGACGGCGGAGGATCTCTTCGCGATGATCGTGGATCAGCACCGCGGAACGCGCGAGGCGGCATACGCGGAATATTTCTCCGGCAAATGCGCCCTCGAGAGCGGCCGCAGTCTCGATGCGGCGCAGGCCTTCGACCGTTACCTCGCGCGGGCGGGGAAGCACCCGTTCTTCCGCGACGCCGCCATGGAGGGAAAGGCGGTGGCCCTGTCGAACGAGCATAAATATCAGGAGGCCGCCGATACGTACCTGGCGCTCGCCGCGAAAACGAAAACGAACGATTTCATGAAAGCGACCTACCTTCGGCGGGCGGCCGCGAACCTTCGTCTCGCGAATCAGACGCAACGCGCGATCGAGCTGCTGAGCGACCTGCTCGAGTCGTCGACCGGAACGGAGCGACGGGATATCGAGATCGAGCTCGAGATCTTGAAAGGTTGAAACAATGACGGAAATGGAGCGGGTACCCGGAGCGGCGGAAGCGGGGGAGAGCAAGCCCTCCGAGCGCGCGCGCTGGCTCGCGGCGGTGGGGTACATCTCGTTCCTCAGCCTGTTCTCGCTCTGGCGCGCGAGGCGCGATCCCTTCGTACGCTACCATGCATCCCAGGGCGTACTGCTGTTGCTCGCCGAGATGGTGTTCCTCGTGCTGGCGGTCCTGCTCGAGGCGACGATCGGGAGGATACGGATCGCGGGGCTCATCATCGTCGGCATATTCATATTCATAACGGGGGTGGCCGCGCTCGCGCTGTCCGCGATCGGCTTCGTGAAGGCGCTTTTCGGGGAATACTGGAGCCTGCCGTTTCTCGGGGAATGGCGGAACCGGGTGCCGGGGCTCGATTGGAAATGAGCATAATTGTCTTGACAGGATTTTGGCGGCGAAATTACTCTCCGGCCAGCGGAGTTATGGTAAAGAAATTGCTACGGAAAGAAAGAATGGGAAATGCTGGGTAGCTCGAAGCAAGGAGGAGGCAAAATGAGGACACTGGCATTGTCGTTCGTTATGCTGGCGATTCTTGCGTCATCCGCATTCGGTCACGATGGGGCTCTTTCGCTCTATACGGATCAGTCGATCGGCGATTGCGACCTGCCGAGCGCGCTCTTCATGACCGACACGATCCGGCTGTACTACGTGCGGGGCACGGGCCCCGATATGGGCAACGCGGCCGAGTTCAGGCTGGAGCTCTCGACGACGAACGCCTTTTTTGCGCCGCCACCCGTGTGGTCGAACCTCATCGTCGTGACGCTCGGCGACATCGAGAGCGGCATGTCGATAACCGGAGCGCAGTGCCTCGGGGTCGGCCTGAGTGTGGTTTATCTCGGACAGATCTTCGTCACGAACGGTTTCGAGCTTGGGCAGTTTACCGTCAAGGTGGTCAATCATCCGGTATCCGGGGGGATATTCATCACCCGCTGCGATCCCGGTCAGACCATTGCATCCGTGCTTGGCGGCACGTTCGTGTTCAACGGAACCTGCAACCCGGCCGTGGAGGAAACGAGCTGGGGCGCGATTAAATCGCTCTACCGGTAGGGGAGAAGGCTCGAGAGAGGAAAAAGCCCGCGGCTCGGGAAGCTGCGGGCTTTTTCTTTTCACGCCATATATGTCGTATAATATATATTATGTTAACCAACGCCCGGGCAAGCCGGCATCATGGAATTTTTGCCGCTATATTGACGAGCTTTCCGGGCACCACGATCGTTTTAAGGATGGTGCCCCCATCGAGGATCTTCCGTATCTTTTCGTCGCCGAGCGCGATCTCCTCGAGCCGTTCCCGCGTCGCATCCCTTTCGACTTCCACCTTCGAGCGGATCTTTCCGTTCACCTGAAGAACGAGCGTATAGGTCTCCGCCTTGAGAAATCCCGCGTCCGGCTCGGGAAGCCGCATCGAGAAGATCGTGCCCTCGTTTCCGAAGAGCTCCCAGAGCTCCTCGCCGAGGTGCGGCGCCATGGGCGCGAGCAGCAGGACGAGCCTGCTCACGGCGTTCCGGAAGAGCCGCGCCGCTCCGGGGTCGCCCGCGAGGAAGCGCTCGTTCCGCTCGACGTATAGGTACAGCTCGTTCGTGAGCTCCATGAGCGCGCTGATCGCCGTGTTGAACTGGAACCCCCGCTCGAATACGTCGTCCCGCACGCGTTTGGCCGCCACCTGCACGGCGCGGTACAGCGCGAGCCCTTCCGGATCGAGCGTTTCGGGCTCGACGGCGTCGTCGGCGGCCGCGCCCCCGTCGAACAGCCCGCGATGATTCGCGTAGAGGCGCCATACCCGGTTCACGAAGCGATGCGCGCCCTCGACGGCCCGGTCGTTCCATTCGGCGTCCTTTTCCGGCGGCCCGATGAAGAGCGTGTATATGCGCACCGTGTCCGCGCCGTATGCCTCGATGAGCGGCGCGGGGCTGACGACGTTTCCCTTGCTCTTCGACATCTTGGCGCCGTTTCGATAGATCATGCCCTGCGTGAAGAGGCTCCCGAACGGCTCGTCGAACGCCACGAGCCCCTCGTCGTGCAGGAATTTGACGATGAATCGCGAGTACATGAGATGCAGGATCGCGTGCTCGATCCCGCCGATGTACTGATCGACGGGGAGCCACCGGTTCGCCAGATCTGGGTCGAAAGCGCGCTCCTCGTCCCGCGGGGACAGATAGCGCAGAAAATACCAGCTCGAATCGACGAACGTGTCCATCGTGTCCGTATCGCGCTCGGCGGGCCCTCCGCACGCCGGGCACGTCGTCTTCACGAACCCGGGCACGGTCGCGAGGGGGCTCCGGCCGTCGCCGCGCGGATGGAAGTCGACGTTCTCGGGCAGGCGCACCGGAAGGTCGCGCTCGTTCACCGGCACGGCGCCGCACGCCGGGCAATGCACCATCGGGATCGGCGCCCCCCAGTACCGCTGGCGCGAGATGAGCCAGTCCCTGAGCCGGTAATGCACGACCCGCCGCGCGAGCCCCCGCGCCGCCAGATCCTCCGCGATCCGCTCCATCGCCTCGCGGTTTCCGAGGCCGTCGAAGGGACCCGAGTTGATCATGACGCCGTCGTCGACGTACGCGGCCTCGAGGCGCGCCGCCGGCCGCCCGTCCGGCGCGATGACCTGGACGACGGGCATCTCGAAAGGCGCGTCGCGCACGAATTCGAAATCGCGCTGGTCGTGCGCCGGCACGCCCATCACGACGCCCGTGCCGTATTCCATGAGGACGTAGCTCGCGAGAAAGACGGGGATCGGCTTTCCCGTCGCCGGGTTGACGGCGCGGCAGCCCGTGAAAAAGCCCTCCTTCGTGCTTTCCGCCTTCTCCCGCTCCTGCACCTGCAGCTCGCGGACGTGCCGGATGAAGGCGCTTCCCTCCTCCTCCCTCCCGCCCCGCCGGAGAAGCTCCGCGGCGAGCGGATGATCGGAGGCGATGACGATGAAGGTGGCTCCGTATATCGTGTCCACGCGGGTCGTGAAACACGAGAGGGTCTCGCCCATTCCCTCGAGCGGGAACGACACCTCGATCCCCTCGCTTCGGCCGATCCAGTTCTTCTGCATGGTCCGCACGCGCTCGGGCCATCCGTCGAGCCGTTCGATATCGTCGAGGAGCCGATCCGCGTACCGGCGGATCCGGAAGAACCACTGCTCGAGCTTGCGCAGGCTCACCGTGCTGCCGCAGCGCTCGCAGACCCCCGAGGCGACCTGCTCGTTCGCGAGCACCGTCTTGCAGGACGGGCACCAGTTGACCGACGCCGCCTCGCGATACGCGAGGCCGGCCCGGAAGAGGCGGATGAATATCCACTGCGTCCACCGGTAGTAATCGGGCCGGCACGCCGCGACCTCGCGCGACCAGTCGTAGACGACTCCCCA
>DHHN01000100.1 GCA_002403295.1 bacterium UBP1_UBA4771
GGCCGCGGCGGACGGCTGCGCGATCGCGACGGCAAGAACGAGCGCCGCCGCCAGGAATCCGAAAATAGAGCTCTTCATGCGAGCACCTCCTTGATAAGGCGATTATACCCCAAACGTGCCGAAATGCTCCCGCGATGTCAAGGACGCCGCCGGTCGGCTTTGACTTTGGGGCCATGGAATGTTATTTTTTCAATCGACATGAAGATACGAACGACAATCGGCATGGCGGTTCTCGTCGCCCACGCGCTCGCCGGGGCGGCCTTTCCCGGCGGCCCCGTCCGGTGCGACAAAGGAAACGGCGTCGTCAAGATCGAGCCGGTTCATGCCCCCCATACCCGTTCGTGCTGCCCGGCGCCCGCCGAGGCGCCATCCCCCGAGCTCTCGCACCGGGATCACGATCACGGCGGATGCACCGACACCGACGCGGCCGCCCCCTATGCGCCGGCGGCGGCGTTCAAGATGCGGTCCCCGGCGGTCGTCTCGATCCTGACGGCCGCGGAGATCGGAAGCGACGCCCCCGCCGCGGGCCCCGCTCCACGGCCGCACGATCTTTCCCCGCCCGTGGCTCTCCACATCTCCACGACGGTGCTTCGCGCCTGAGCATTCCCGCGCCCGTACTCCACCTGATTCCCGTTCATCGCCGCTCCCGGCGAAAGGAGTTTCGATGGGAGTTTTTCTGCGAACGCTCTGCGTCGCCTTCTCGATCGCCGCGCTCGCGCCGGCCGCGCCGGCCGCGGCCGAACGCATCACTTTCGAGGAGGCGCTGCGACGCGTCATGGACCATAACCACGGGCTGCGGGCCTCCCGGCTCGCGGCGGAATCGGCGCGCGAGGCCGCCCTGCAAGCGCGCGCGCTGCCGAACCCGCGCGCCGAGGCGCGCATCGAGGACCTCGGCCGCGAGGAGATCGAAATCGGTTTCAGCCAGACGATCGAGCTCGGCGGAAAGCGGGCGGCGCGCGTCGATATCGCGACGGCCGGCGCTCGCGAGGCCGAGCTGTCCCGCGACGCGGGAAGCATCGAGCTCGAGGCGGAGTCCCTGCGGCGCTTCGCCGCCCTCCTGGCCGCCGCGCGAAGGGTCGATCTCGTCGAAGCGACGATCGAGCTCGCCGGGGCGGCCCTCGCCGAGATCGAGCGAAGGATCGCGGCCGGAGCGGCGCGGGAAACCGACCTCATTCAGGGCCGGATCGCCCTCGAGGAGCTTCGTATGGAGCGCGGGATTCTCTCTCGCGGCGTCGAGACGGCCGCCCTCGCCCTCACGGCCCTCTGGGGGGCGCCATCCGCCGCTCCACTCGACGCCGCGGGGGAATTCGCCGGCCGGATAGCGCTTCCGCCGGCCGACAGCATGCGGGCGCTCGCCCTCGCCCATCCCGCCGCCGCGCGGTACGGGGCGCATAGGGCGCACGCCGCGGCCGAGCTCGCCCGAGCGCGTTCGGACCGCTTCCCCGATATCGAGATCGGTGCGGGCGTTATCCGCCGCGGCGGGACCGGCGACGCCGCGCTCGCGCTCGGCGCCTCGATCCCGCTCCCTCTCTTCGACCGGAACGCCGCGGCCGTGCGGGAACGCGAACGCCTCGCGGCGGCCGCTGACGGCGAGATCCGGGAGGCGCTCGTCCGGAGGGAAGCGGAGATCCTCGCGGCGTGCGCCGCCTTCGACGGCGCGGGGGGCGCGCTCGGCTCGCTCGACGCGGAGATCGTTCCGCGAGCCGAGGCCGCGTTCGGGCGCATCAAGGAATACTACGCCGCCGGCGCCGCGAGCTTTCTCGAGCTCAACGAGTCGCGGCGCGATCTCGTCCGCCTCCGGCTTCGGAGGATCGACCTGCTCGCCGAGCGGGCCTCGGCGGCGTCGGACATCATGGCCCTCACCGGATACCGGCCGGACGTATTCGTCGCCGAATGAAAGGATGACGCAATGAACGCAGGATTTCGAACACGCGCCGCCGCGATCCTCGCGCTCGCCGTTCTCGCGGCCGGCTGCCGCGGGGGCGCGGGAAGCGGGGCCGGAGCGGCGGACACCGCCGCCGCGGAGCCGCACGGGCACGATGAAGACGCCGTGACGCTCTCCGCCGAGGCGATGCGGCTCGCCGGCATCCGGATTCGCGAGGTCGCTCTCGAGTCCATCGGGCGGACGATCGAGCTTTCCGGCGAGATCCGCTACAACGACGAGCGCCTGATCCGCATCACGCCCCGCTACGCGGGCGCGATCCGCGAGGTGCGCGTCAGGATCGGCGAGCCGGTGCGCCGGGGAGAGGTTCTCGCGGTCATCGAGAGCAACGCGAGCCTGGTTCCCTACACGATCGAGGCGCCGATCGCGGGGCGCGTGGTCGAGATGCGCGCCGCTCTCGGGGAATTCGTCCCGGAGGATCGCGCTCTTTTCGTCGTCGCCGATCTCTCGACCGTGTGGGCCGATTGCGAGGTGTTCATCGAGAACCTGCCGCACGTGCGCGTCGGCCGGAACATCACGATCAAGGCGGTCGGATCGGAGGAGTCGGTCGCCGGCACGATCTCGTACATCTCGTCGGCGCTCGATCCGGCGACCCGCTCCGCCGTCGCGCGGGCGGTCATCCCGGGCGGCGGGCTGTGGCGTCCCGGCGTTTTCATCCGCGGGCTCGTCCGCGTGCCGGCCGGCGCGCGGGTGCCCGCCGTCGAACACGGCGCCGTCCAGCTCCTCGGCGGGAGCCCCGTGATCTTCGTCGAGGGGGACGAGCCGGGAGAGTTCCGGCCGGTCGCCGTGAGAACGGGACGCCGCGATGGCGCGCTCGTCGAGCTCCTCGAGGGCCCGCCGCCCGGCGCGAGATACGTCGCCGGGGGAGCCTTCGACATCAAGGCGCAGATCGTGACCCGCGAGGCCGGCGAGCACGCCGGACACGGCCACTAGGAGGAGCCGCCGCATGAAATCGTACTTCGAACTGCTGCTCCGAAACCGCCTGGTCGTCGTCCTCGCCCTCTGCGCGATCGTCGGATTCGGCGTCTACGGTTACACGAGGCTCCCGACCGACGCGTTCCCCGACATATCGCCCGTCATGGTCCCCGTCTTCGTCGAGGCGCACGGCATGGCCCCCGAGGAGGTCGAACGGCTCATCGCCTATCCGATCGAGTCGGCGATGAGCGGTCTCCCGGACGTCTCCGTGGTCAAATCCACCTCGGCTTTCGGGATGGCGGTCGTGTACGTCTACTTCGAGGACGGCGTCGACGTTTACTTCGCCCGCCGGCTCGTCGCCGACCGTCTCGCGGCGGCGGCGGCCTCGCTGCCGGATCTCGAGGAGGCGCCGGCCCTCGGCCCGATATCGACGGGTCTCGGCGAGGTGTTCATGTACTACCTCACGGCCGATTCGACGGCCGACACCGGCGGCAAGGACCCGCTCGCATGGCTTCGCGAGCTCAACGATTGGAGCGTGAGCGTCCGGCTCCTGACCGTCCCCGGGGTCACCGACGTGCTCTCGATGGGAGGACACGTCCTCCAGTATCAGGTGAACGTCGATCCCTACGCGATGCGCCGCCACGGCGTCCGGCTCGACGAGATCGTCGAGGCGATCACGGCCAACAACCGCAACGCCGGCGGGCAATTCCTCGTCGTCGGCGCCGAGGAATACCTCGTTCGCGGCGTCGGGCTCATCGAGCGGCTGGAGGATCTCGCCGCCGTTCAGGTGAAGGTCGTGCGGGGGACGCCCGTGCGCCTCCGCGATCTCGCGGAGGTCGAATACGGCAACGCCGTCCGCCGCGGCGTCGTGACGCTCGACGGCGAGAGCGAGGTCGTCGCTGGCATCGTCATGAAGCTCTACGGCGAAAACACCTCGAAGGTCATCGAGCGGCTCGAAGTCAAGATCGGAGAGGTGCAGGCGTCACTCCCCCCGGGCGTCACGCTCGTGCCCTACTACAATCAGGGCGAGCTCGTTTCGAACGCCGTCGGCACGATGAAGGACGCGCTCTGGAAGGGAGCGGTGCTCGTCGTCGCGGTGCTCGTCCTCCTCCTCGGCCATCTTCGCGGGGCGCTCATCGTGGCCCTCTCGCTCCCGCTCTGCGCGCTCATCGCGGCGCTCTTCATGGGATGGAGCGGCCTCTCCGCCAACCTCATGTCCCTCGGAGGGATCGCCATCGCGATCGGCATGCTCGGCGACGCCTCGATCGTCGTCGTCGAGAACGTCTGCCGGCATCTCGCCGAGGAGCGCAACATCGGCCGCAAACGGCTCGACACGATCGCCGCCTCGTGCGCGGAGGTGGCGCGGCCGATCCTCTTCTCGGTCGCCATCATCATCGTCGTGTTTCTGCCCCTCTTCTCCCTCGAGGGGGTCGAGGGCAAGATGTTCTCGCCGCTCGCGTTCGCGACGAGCTTCGCGCTCGGCGGCTCGATCGTCGCGGCGCTCATCTTCGCCCCCGTTCTCTCGTCGCTCCTGCTGCGGGTGAAGCCGCGGGATTGCCCGCGCTGCATGGACTGGCTCATGCGCGCCTATCGGCCTCTCCTCGCGGGGGCGCTCCGGCGCAAGCGCGCGGTCGTCGCGGCGACCCTCGCCCTCTTCGCGGGAGCGGCCGCGCTCGTTCCCCGTCTCGGAACGGAGTTCATTCCGGTCCTCGAGGAGGGAGCGATTCAGGTGAATGTTTCCATGGCGCCCTCGATCTCGCTCGAGCGCGCCGCGGAAACGATCATGCGGCTCGAGCGCGAGATCCGGGGTTTCGCCGAGGTGGACCACACGGTGTCGAAGATCGGCAGACCGGAGGCGGGAAGCCACCCCCATCCCGTCAACACGGCGCATATTCAGGTGGCGCTGCGGCCCCGCTCCGAGTGGCGGAGCTTCCGGAACAAGGCGGAGATCGTCGAGGCGCTCGACCGGGCGCTCTCCCATTATCCGGGCGTGCAGCTCACCTTTTCCCAGCCGATCCAGAACATGTTCGACGAGCTCCTCTC
>DHHN01000137.1 GCA_002403295.1 bacterium UBP1_UBA4771
GCGGGGCCGCCGCCGATGACGAGCACGTCCGTTTCGATCGAGGGTATCTCCCCGAACGCGGGCAACGCGTCGGCCGGCGGAAGGGCGGGCGAGCCCTCGCAGCTCGAGACGCTCATTCCCTCGCGCACGATCTGCATGCAGCCCTTGACGGGGACCCCGTCGACGAGGACCATGCACTGGCTGCACTGGCCGTTCGCGCAGAATATGCCCTGCGGGCTCCCGTCGCGCACGTGATGTCCGAAGACCTGCACGCCGTTCGCGAAAAGCGCCGTCGTGACGACCTCGCCCTCGTACGCTTTCATCGGCGCGCCGTTCCAGGTGAAGGAGATTGTTTTGCGCTCCCGAACCGGCAGGATCGGATGACTCCGGACGCGGCGATCCCCCTTCGTCCAGGACGATCCGACCGGGTCCGTTTTCTTTCGCGCCGTCTTCATCGCCGTCGCCGCCTATTTCGAAAGCCTCGCCGCCGCGAGGGTCAAGAGATCCCGCACGTCGACGGGCGCCCTGCGCCATGACGTTCCGCCGAGCACTTCGGCGTAGGTGAGCGTGCACTTCGGACAGGCCGTCACGAGCGTCCCGGCGCCGGCGCGGTGGGCCTCGACGAGGCGCTCGTCCACGGCCGTTCGCGTGTGCGGACCGTGATCGACGAGCGATCCGGCGCCGCAGCACGGGGCGCTCGTTCCTCGCCGCTCGAGCTCGACCGGTTTCTTCGAAGAGAGCGCCTCGAGCAGCGCCCGCGGCGCGTCCTCGATCCCGAGATAGCGGCACAGGTAACAGGGATCGTGGAAGGCGAACGTCTCCTCTCCCGCGTCGAACGCGAGCTTCCCGATACGCTCGGCGACGTACTCCGTGATGTGACGCACCTCGAACGGCTGCCCGCCGAGCTCCCGGGCGTACGTGACCTTGAGCGTATAGGCGCACTCGGGACACACCGTGAGAACGGTGTGCGCCTTCGTTTTTGCGATCTCCGCGGCGTTGTGCCTCGCGAGCGCCTCGAACGCCTCGCGCCCGCCGGTGTCGTAGAGATCCCTCCCGCAGCAGCGCTCGTCCTCGAGGATCGAGGGCGCGACGCCGAGCCGGTTGAGAAGCCTCACCGCCGCCCTCGCCATGCCGGCGAAGGCTCCGGGGGCGGCGCCGCTCCCGAGCGCGTCGAAGAGCGCGACGCAGCCCGCGAACAGCGCGACGCCGCTCTCCGAACCGAGCTCGAGGGATTTGTCGACCCAGGAGATGCGGGCCTTCGCGGCCCCGGNNACGAGACCTCCGTACACCGGGCGGAAATCCGACCGGCCGACGCGAAGCTCCCGTATGAAGTCGGCGAACTCGACCTTGAAGGGGCACGCCTCGGTGCACGCGCGGCAGGTCACGCACGTCCAGAGCAGCCGGTGATCGCGCGCGGCCCCGTCTCCGCCCCGGAGGAACAGATGGGCGAGCTCCTGCGGATGGTGCCTTCCATAATGCCGGAAGACGGGACACGCCGCCGCGCACTCGTTCTTACAGCGCGTGCAGTCCTCGATGCGGTATTTCGCTATGAGATCCTTCTCGTTCATTTCGACTTCCAGGCCCAGCGGTCGACGGCGAGTGCGAACTCGCCCGGGCTCGTCGACAGCTCGGTGACGATGTTCGGGTTCAATCCGAAGATCCGGAGCAGCTCCCGCGTCCGCTCGACGGCGAGGTGCGCGCGCGAGCGTCCGAATCCGTAATGGCACGCGTCTTCCCCGCAACCGCAGACGAGGATGCGCGGACTGCCGCGAAGAGCCGCCTCGACCACGAGAGACGTCGCGACGCGCCCCGCGCACATCGTCTCGATGACTATCACGTCGTTCGGAAGCTCGAGCCGGGCGGGGCGGGCCCAATGACAGATGAAGAGCACTTTCGTCCGCGGCGACACGGAAGCGATCATGCGGGAGATCTTCGCGTCATCGAAGCTGATCTGGTCGAGGGCGCCCGTCGGGCAGACGGCGACGCAGTTGCCGCATCCCTTGCAGGCGAGATCGTCGACGCGCGCGATGAAGCCGCCGCGCGGCCGCGCCTCGATCTGGATCGCCGTGTAGCCGCACGCCTCCGCGCAGCGGCCGCAGCCGACGCACCGGTCCTCGTCGACGCGCACGATCGTGCGGACGGTGCGCGCCTCCGTCTCCTCCCCTCCCGCCTCGATCGTCACCGTCTCCGGAAGCGCGGACCAGAATTCGCGCCCCGCGTGGGCGCTCACCGCGAAATCGTCGCCGATCGTGAGGAGAAAATCCTTCTTCTCGCAGATATCGACGCAGATCGGGCATTCGGAGCACGGTCCGCAGCGAAGGCATCGCTGCGCCTCGCGGCGGGCGGCCCGATCGGGGAAACCCTTCTCGACCTCCCGGAAATCGCTCCGACGGTTCCTCGCGCCCTCGACCGGCATCGCCGCGCGGGGCGAGCGTTCCTCCGGCGCGATCTCGAGGGTGTATTCCCCGTGCACGATCGAATCGTCGATCGACAGATCGAGCGGCGACGCGACGGTCTCGCCGCTCAGATGATGATGGACGCCGAGGGCCGCCCTCTGTCCCGAGGCGATCGCCTCGACGACGCTTCGCGGGCCCGCGACGAGATCCCCGGCGGCAAAGACGCCGCCCGGCGCCGCCGCGGCGGTCGCCCGGTCGACGGCGACCGTTCCGGCCGGCGTCGTCTCGAGGCCGAGATCGCCCGCGAACGCCCTGATATCGATGCCGCGCGAGTGCGCGTCGACGAAGAGATCCGCCGCGACGGCGAATTCGCCGTCCGGCCGCTCGACGATCCCGCGTCTGCCGGTGGCGTCCTTCGCGCCCTCGTCGAGCCGCGCGCAGACGACCTCCGAGAGTCTCCCGCCCCGCGCCGCGAGGCGCTTCGGCCGCGAGAGGAACGAGAACACGAGTCCCTCCTTCTCCGCGAGGACGACTTCGTCCCGGTGGAGGGGTGCGAGCTCGCGTCCCGCGCCGACGAGATACGTGACCCGCCGCGCGCCGAGCCGGAGCGCGGCGCGGGCGCAATCGAGCGCCATCGTGCCGTCGCCGGCGACGACGACGCTCTTCCCCGCGACTCGCTCGAGCAGCTTCCCGTGCGCGGGGCCCGCGGGGAGGGCGACGGCGTCGAGAAGCTCGATCGCGTGCAGAACGCCCCCGGCGCCGGCGCGGCCCCATCTCCAAGACGGCTTCCATGCGCCCGTCGCGAGCAGGAGCGCCTTGTATCCGCGGTGCCGCAGCCGGTTCCAGGTGATATCCTTTCCGAACGTCGCGCCGGTCACGAGTTCGATCCCCATGCCGAGTATCATATTCGCTTCGCGCCGGACGACCTCGGACGGGAGCCTGAATCCAGGGATGAGGTTCATCATGCCGCCCGGAATATTCCTCGCCTCGAAGATCGTCACGGGATACCCGAGCTTCGCGAGCTCGGCGGCCGCGGAGAGCCCGGCCGGTCCCGCGCCGACGACGGCGATTTTCTCCGCCCTGCTCTTCGGGACGAGCGCGGCCGGATTCAATCCGCGCTTCATCTCGAGATCGAAGACGTAGCGCTTGAGCGCGCAGATGGCCACGGGCTCGTCGTACCGCCCCCGGGTGCACGCGGCCTCGCACGGACGGGGGCAAACGCGGCCGCAGACGCCGGGGAACGGGTTGCGCTCGCGGATGAGCTCGAGCGCGTCGGCGAACCGCCCGTCCGCGACAAGCGACACGTAGCCGCGCGCGTTGATGCGCGTCGGACAGGCGAGCGTGCAGGGAGAGGGCGCGAGCGGCGCGAGCTCCCATACCCTCCCGCTTCGGGGGATGCGGACGCGTATCGTGTCGGTCGGCCGTTTCATGCGCTAACCCCGCCTCCGTCCGGAGGACCGCTTCGCGCGCGAGGCGGCCGGCTTCCGTCCGCGCGACGCCTTTTTCCGCGGCGCGCCCTTCCCCGTCACGCCGCTCTTCAGAGCGAGCGCCCGCGCGACGAGGGGATGCGTGCCCGCCTCGGCGCGGTATTTCTGATCGATCTCGCAGCGCGCGCATTCGTAGTTCAGGGAGCATACCGCGTCCGGCAGGAATCCCATGAGCGTATAGCGGCAGAGATGCTCTCCGCCCTGCGCGCGCAGCTCCATCACGCGCGCGTACTCCATCTGCACGGCGCCGGTCGGGCACACGAACGTGCACACGCCGCAGGCGATGCACTTCGAATGGTCGATCCCGTAGGGGGAATCGACCTTCCGTCCGATCCCCCGCCGCGAGAAGCCGATCGCGTTCGCCCCGACGACCTCGGCGCACGCGCGCACGCACAGGCCGCAGAGAATGCAGTCGTCGTCGAGACGGGAGAATCGCGTCTTCGAGACGCCGTACCGGGCGGCGAGCTCCTTCACGTAGGGAGCGTTCGGGGAGCGGGCGAGCAGCAGCTCGAGCAGAAACGCTCGCAGTTTCCGGATCTTCCGCGTGTCGCAGCGGACCTCGAGCCCTTCCGCGACCGGGTAGAGGCACGAGGTCACGACGCGCCACCGTTTCTTCCCCCGTTCCCGGACCTCGACGATGCAAAGCCTGCAGGCGCCGTAGGGCTCGAGAGCCTCGTGGGCGCACGCCGCCGGGATATCGACCCCCGCCGCGCGCGCCGCGTCGAGCACGGTCTGCCCGTCCCGCGCCTGTCTCGTCCCGCCGTTCAGCGTGAATTTCATGTATGGCTCTCCAGCGCCGCGCCGACCGTGAGATGGTCGAGCTTGCCGTAAATCTTCCCGTCGACCGTCATGACCGGGGCCTGACCGCAGCATCCGAGGCAGCGGACCGTCTCGAACGAGAACCGCATGTCGGCGGTCGTTTCGCCCGCCGCGACGCCGAGCGAGCGCTCGATCGCGTCCTTCACGCGCTCGCCGCCGCGCACGTGGCAGGCGGTCCCCATGCAGAGGCACACCTCGTGGCGCCCGCGGGGTTCGAGCCTGAAGGCCTTGTAGAACGTCGCGATCGCGTAGAGACGCGTCATCGGGACGTCGAGCTGCCGGGAGATATACCGCAACTCCGGTTCGGGGAGGTAGCGGTGCTGCTCCTGAAGATCCTGCAGAATGGCGATGATCTGCGCGCTCGCGCGGCCGTGCCGGTCGAGGATCGTCTCGACCGCCGGTGCGTCGGGCGCGGCGGGCGTCGTCGCAAACCCCGCGGCGGCGCGCCGGCTCTCGAGCGAGGTCTCGATCGCGCGTATCGTTTCGATCCTGCCCATGATCTCCACCGGCGGCGAACCCGCCGTCCGTTCCACCCCGAACGCTATCTCGCGACCGCGTCGAATTTGCAGACGTCGTAGCAGGCGCCGCATTTGACGCACGTCGACTCGTCTATCACGTGGACTTTCTTGGCCGTGCCGGCGATGCAGTTTGCCGGACACGGTTTGAAGCATGCGTGGCATCCGGTGCACTTCTCGGCGACGATCCGGTACCGCAGAAGCGGCTTGCAGACCCCGGCCGGACACCGCTTGTCCCGGATATGCGCCTCGACCTCGCTCCGAAAGTAGCGGATCGCCGTCAGCACCGGATTCGGCGCCGAGCCGCCGAGCGCGCAGAGGGACGTCTCGGCGATGCATTCGGCGATCTCCTCGAGGAGGGCGATGTCGCCCCGCCGGCCCTTTCCCTCGACGATCCGGTTCAGTATCTCGAGGAGCGCGCGCAGCCCTTCCCGGCACGGAAGGCATTTCCCGCACGACTCGTCCTTCAGGAAATCGATGAAGTAGCGGGCGACGTCGACCATGCAGGTGTCTTCGTCCATGACGATCATGCCGCCCGATCCCATCATCGAACCCGCCCCGGCGAGACGATCGAAATCGACCGGCAGATCGAGCAGCGACTCGGGAAGCACCCCGCCGGACGGTCCGCCCGTCTGCACGGCCTTGAACTTCTTCCCGTTCGGCACGCCGCCGCCGATGTCGAAGATGATCTCGCGCAGCGTCGTTCCCATGGGGACCTCGACGAGGCCGGTGTTCACGACCTTGCCGACGAGCGAGAATATCTTGGTCCCCGTGCTCCCGCCCCACGGGTTCTCGCTCACGTCGCCGACGCCGATCGAGGAGTACCAGTCGGCGCCGCGGAGAACGATCTTCGGCACGTTGGCCCAGGTTTCGACGTTGTTGAGCACCGTCGGCATCTCGAAGAGACCCTTCTCGACCGTATGGACGTATTTCGCGCGCGGCTCGCCCGGCTTTCCCTCGAGGGAGGCCATGAGAGCGGTCGACTCGCCGCAGACGAACGCGCCCCCTCCCCGCGATATGCCGATATCGAACGAAAAACCGCTCCCGAGGATTCGCTCGCCGAGAAAACCGCATGAACGCGCCTGATCGATCGCGAGCGCGAGCGCCTCGAGGGCCAGCGGATACTCGTTGCGCACGTAGATCCAGCCCTCGCGCGCTCCCACGGCGTAGGCGCCGATGATCATGCCCTCTATGACGCTGTGCGGGTTGCCCTCGCAGACGCTTCGATCCATGAAGGCTCCCGGATCCCCCTCGTCGGCGTTGCACAGAACGAACTTCCGATCGCCCCGGGCGCGCCGCGCGGTGTTCCACTTGACGCCGGCCGGGAATCCTCCGCCGCCCCTCCCGCGGAGCCCCGCGCGCGTCACGGCGTCTATAACCGCCTGCGGCTTCATGCGCTCGAGCGCGCGCCGGAGCGCCTGATACCCGTCGAGCGCGACGTAGTCGCGGATGTCGGTCGGATCGATCCTCGTGTTGTCGCCGAGCACGAGGCGCAGCTGCTTTTTGTAGTAGGGAACCTCTTCCTCGAGCTCGACGCGCCGCCCGCTCGCCGGATCGAGATAGAGCAGCCGCTCGACGACCTCGCCGAGCCGGAGGGTCCGCTCGACGATCTCGGGCACGTCGGACGGTTTCACCTGCGTGTAGAGTATCCGGCGGGGATGGATGACGACGAGGCCGCCCTTTTCGCAGAAGCCGTGACAGCCTGTTGCCTTGACCTCGACATTGCCGAGGCGCGCCCTCGCGACCTCGCGTTTGAAGGCTTCGTAAACCGCGACCGAGTCGCAGGCTCGGCACCCGGTGTCCGTGCAAACACCGACCGTGACGACGTCCGCCGGGCGCTGCTCGATGATCTGCTTCTTGAATCTATCGAGGCTCTTGTACGAGCGCAGCTTCGAGAGTTTCAGAGATGACCTCCGGTCGATATGCGCGATAAATATAAATTGAATTAATAAGAAATCCCTGACGCTGTCAAGGGCTATGGCGCGAGCCGGAGAATTTCGCCAACTTCTTGTTCGATAATAATATAAAGGTCTTTCTCGGAGCGATTCGACGCTCCCTCGAAAGAATCAGGGGGCGATCGTGAGGAGCACCTGATCCTTCTCGACCGAGGCGCCCGGGGCGACCTTGAGCGCCTTGACGACGCCGTCCATGCTGGAGGTGAGGTTGTTCTGCATCTTCATCGCCTCGAGGATGACGAGAACATCGCCTTCCTTCACCCGGTCGCCCACCTTCACCTCGAACTGCACCACCATTCCCGGCATCGGGGCGATGACCGAATACTCGCCGTTCGCCGCGGCGGGGGTCTCGTTCCTCGCGGGCCTGGGCCTCGCCTCTTCCTTCGGCGCCTTCGGCTCCTCTTTCTTTTCCGCTTCCTTCTTATCCGTCTCCGCCGCGGCCGGGGGATCCTTTCGAAGGATGGGCTGCGTCTCGCCCACCGCGACCACGCGCGGCTTGCCGCCGGTTTCCTCGACGTCGACGCTGTACCGCTCCCCGCCGACCGACACGCTAAACGTGCGCACCGCCGCGCCGCCGGATCCGCCCGCGGCCGGCGCTTTCTCGACGAGGTTGCCCTTGAGAGCCTTTTCGACGAGCTCGTTCTCGCGCTTCACGTCCTCGAGCGTTTTCGGCTTGGTCTCGGGAGGCGCCTGCTCGACGCCGTATTTCCACCGGAGGAACCGAAGCCCCGTCGTCGGATACATCGCGTAGATCAGAATGTCCCGCTCGTTGCGAGCGAGATCCTTCGTCGCCTCGCGCGCCTTTTCCATTTCCGGCTCGAGGGTATCCGCCGCGCGGCACGTGATCGGCTTGTCGCCGCGGGGATAGCCGTGGAGCACGATCCGCTGGATCCGCGGGTCTATGGGAGCCGGCGACTTGCCGTAGAGACCGTACACGTAATCCTTCACCTGGCTCGAAATCATCTTGTACCGGCCGAAGAGCACGTTCTGAACCGCCTGCGCCCCGACGATCTGGCTCGTCGGGGTGACGAGCGGCGGATACCCGAGCTCCTTGCGCGTGCGCGGCAGCTCTTCGTAGACCTCCTGTATGCGGTCGAGCGCCTCGGCCTCCTTGAGCTGGCTCATGAGGTTCGTCAGCATGCCGCCCGGTATCTGATGCTCGAGGACCCCGGTGTCGATGATGGACATCTTCGTCGAATCGAGGAACTGGCGGTACTTCGGAGCGATCGATTCGAGATACTGGGCGATCTCGTAGAGCTTCTCGAGATCGAGCCCCGGATCGCGCATCTTGCCCTTGAGGGCCGCGACGATCGGCTCGACCGCCGGCTCGCTCGTGCGCAGCCCGAACGGCGCCACGGCGCAATCGACGATATCGACGCCCGCCTCGATCGCCTTGAGGTAGGTCATCGCCGCCATGCCGCTCGTGTAATGGCAATGAAGCTGCAGGGGGACCTTCACGACGCGCTTGAGGGCCTGGATGAGTTCGTAGGCGTCGTACGGGTTGAGCAGACCGGCCATGTCCTTGATGCAGATCGAGTCGGCTCCCATCTCCTTGAGCGCCTTGGCCTTTTCGACGAAATAGCGGAGGTTGTAGACCTTGCCGCCGATCTTCGGCCCGGTGAGCGAGAATGAGATGGTGCCCTGCTTGTGCTTCTTGGCCTTCTTGATCGCCTTGAACGAGGCGAGGAAGTTCCGCTCGTCGTTCAGCGCGTCGAACACGCGGAAGATGTCGATGCCCGCCTCGGCCGCCTCGGCCACGAAGGCGTCCACGACGTCGTCGGCGTAGTTGCGGTAGCCGACGAGGTTCTGTCCCCGGAGCAGCATCTGAAGCGGCGTCTTCTTCACGCGCTTCTTGAGCTCGACGAGGCGATCCCACGGATCCTCGTTGAGGAAGCGCGTCGCGACGTCGAAGGTCGCCCCGCCCCACACTTCCAGCGAATGGAATCCGATGCGGTCGAGCTGCTCCGCGATGGGGAGCATGTCATCCGTCCGCATCCGCGTGGCGAGCAGGGACTGGTGGCCGTCACGCAGGGTGGTATCGGTGATCTTTACGGATGCGAAGGCTTTGAGGATTTTGTTCCGAGTCGGCATATAGCTAGCCTTTGAAAAGAGCTCGGCGACACCCCGGATTATATGATCGAGAATCTCCTCAGGCTCGTCCGCGTCGGATTCGCCCGAACGGTCAGCGTCCGCTTCGACATCGTTTCGCGGCGCCCGGCCATCTTCCAGGGGCTCAGCTTCTGGCCGAACCTTCTCTCGTCGTTATTGTCCGATTCAAGATATGCATTCACGGCCGCAACGATAACGGCCAGGATCTTCTCATCCGGCATCCTCAACCTCCCGCTTTCACATATAGGAAGAAAGATAACCCGCCGGTTTTCCGGGTGTCAACACTAAAAATGCCCGCCCGTTCCCGGGGATGGCCGCATAATGAATTACAATATAATCAATTAGCCGGAAAAGAGCCCCGGCGGGAGAGCCATCGGCCCCGCTGCGTTGTCGTTCATGATGGTGGGCAGGGACGGAATCGAACCGCCGACACACGGATTTTCAGTCCGTTGCTCTACCTGCTGAGCTACCTGCCCACGGGCGTTAATCTGATTCAAAAAACGCCATTTGTCAATGAATTATTGCTTTGCGGGCTTTCCACGGGGGCGCGGACGGCGCAGCTGCCCGGACGCCTCGATGTCGAGCATCCGCCTGCCGCCCACGTACTCGCGCGAGGCCGGGCGGGTGATTCGCGGAAGGCGCTCGGCGACCCGCTGAATGCGGGAAATCTCGCGCTCGATGCTGCGAAGCTTCTTCACGGCGCCCGCGTCGAGCCGGTCGCTCTCCATGAGGAGGAGCTGCGTGTTGCCGAGGATCGCGCAGAGGGGGTTGTTGATGGCATGGCTCAGCCCGGCGGCGATCTCGGAAAGCGCGGCGAGCCGCTCGGCCTCGAGGAGCTTTCCCTGAATCCGCTTCACCGATCTGAGGTCGGAGATGACGCAGAGGATCCCCGCCAGATCGCGCCGCCCGCGGCGGAGGGGGGAAACGACGAGGCGGACCGGAATCTCCCCGCCCCCCTTCGAGCGCATTTTCGTGATGAAACTTCCCGTTTGGAAACGCCCCCGCTCTCGCAGGACCCGCGTGATGTAGCGAAGCTGGGCCACGCCCATGAGGGCGTTCGCCCGGCGCCCTTCGATCTCGGGGCGCCCGAAGCCGGTGAGCTCCTCGGCGGCGGCGTTCATCATGACGACTCGCAACCCCGTATCGAGGGAAAGGAGCGCCGCGGGAAAGCCCTCGAACATCCCGGCGAGGTGATCCCTCGTCTCCCGTCGATTCGGTTTATGCTTCACTGCGGGCTCCATGCGGCCGTCGCCCTTCCTTCGCCGCGGCCATGGGCCGCGGCAGCCCTCAGCGCGTCGCCTCGGCCGCCGCGCGGCTTCCGTGCATGTGAACGGCGATGCGCTCCATGAGACGCTTCATGTCGAACGGCTTGTACATGAACTCGTCCGCTTTCGACCACGTCTTGAGAAAATCCTCGCGCTCGGGGCTCGCGACCTTCCGCGCGGTAAGGACGAGGATCGG
>DHHN01000192.1 GCA_002403295.1 bacterium UBP1_UBA4771
AGCTCGCCCGCCAGCAAGCGGCGGCTCTCAAGGAACAGCGGCGGGCCGACTCGCTCGCCGCGCTCGAGCAGCCGGCGCCGGCGGAGACGCCCGCCCCCGCCGAGACTCCGGCCGGCCGCGAAGCGGAACCCGCGGGACGAGGCGCCTTCCTCGTGCCGGACGCCGGGAGAGCGGCGACGCGGATAACGGTCGCGACCGGGCGCGCGAGAATCGCGCTCTCGAGCGCCGGCGGCGAGGTCGAGAGCGTGACGCTCGCCGAGTTCGCGAAGAAGGACGGAAGCCCCGTCGAGCTCGTGCCCGAGGGCGCCGCGGGCGGGCTGCGGTTCTCCGTTCTCGAGGGGGGCGAATGGAAAAGCCTCTCCGGGGCCGCGTTCGAGCTCTTCGTCGACGGCTCGCCCGCCGCGGACGGCGACGAGATCGCGCTCGGCGAGGGGCGCGACAGCGCGACCGTTCTCTTTCGGCGCGCGGGGGCCGACGGCGAGCTCATCGAGCGGAGCTACACGTTCAGGCGCGGCTCGTACGAGGTCGCGGCGCGCGTGTCGCTTCGGCGCGAGGGGGATCTCGCGCGCACGGAGGCCTACGCGATCGGCTGGGAGTGCGGGCTTCAGCCGACCGAGCCCGACCTCAAGGGCGACCTGCGCAAGTTCGCGGCCCTCGGCAAGGTCGGCGAGGAGCTGTACAAGGCCGATATGGGCAAGTTCGGCAAGGAAACGCGCCGCGAATACGAAGGGACCGTCGTGTGGGCGGGCGCGCGGACGAAATACTTTTTCAGCGCCCTCATCACGGAAGCCGGGAGGCGCGGCGGCGGGACGCTCGCGCTGCTCGGGGACCGCGCGGAGAACCGCATCGGCTTCGGGATCGGCTATCCGTTCCGCGGAGACCCCCGGCTCGTCGAGGACGCCTTCACGTGGTACGCGGGGCCGCTCGACATGAAGGCCCTCAGCGGCTACGGGCTCGGACTCGAGAAGGCGATCGACATGGGATACCTTCGCTTCCTGAGCGTGGGCATCCTCCGGCTCATGGTCTGGACGAAGCAGTTCATTCCCAATTACGGCGTCATCATCATCATCATCTCCGTGCTGACGAAGCTTCTCTTCTACCGGCTCACGCACAAGAGCTTCAAGTCGATGAAGGACATGCAGCGGCTGCAGCCGAAAATCAAGGAGCTTCAGGAAAAGTGGAAAGGGGACCGGGACCGGCTCAACAAGGAGATCATGAAGGCCTACAAAGAGGCCGGCGTGAGCCCGCTCGGCGGATGCCTCCCGCTCCTCCTCCAGATGCCGGTCTTCATCGCCCTCTACAACGCGCTCGGCAACACGATCGAGCTCAGGGGCGCTCCGTTCGTCGGCTGGATCGACGACCTCTCGATGCCGGACACGCTCTTCCGGTGGGGGGCGAACGTGCCGATCCTCGGCAACGAGTTCCACCTCCTCCCCATCCTCATGGGCGCGGCGATGATCGCGCAATCGAAGCTCGGCGGCTCGCCGACGGGGGGAGGCGCGCCGGCGGCGCAAACGAAGATGATGAACTGGATGATGCCGATCGTCTTCACGATCTTTTTCTACGGCATGCCCTCGGGCCTCGTTCTCTACTGGCTCGTGAACCAGGTGCTCTCGGTGGCGCAGCAGTACATCGTGCAGCGGGAGATCGAGTCCGGGGAGCGGGACCGCGCGCTCGCGGGCGCGGAGCGGTGAACCATCGAAAGGCAGGAAGCGCATATGCGTAGAATCGGCAGGGATCGCGATGCGAGGCAGAGCGAAACGGGAAGCGACGGCATCGAGGCGACGGGCAAGACCGTCGAAAAGGCCCTCGAAAAGGCCCTCGCGAGCCTCAAGGCGCGCATCGACGAGGTCGATATCAAGATCCTCGATCAGGGGCAGAAGGGGGTGCTCGGCATATTCGGCTCGCGCGACGCGCGCATCGTCGTGGCGCGCAAGAAGTCGGCGAGCGGCGTCGAGGAGGTCGTCGACGGCGTCGCCCGCGCGATCATGGAATCCCTCGACGTCAACTACCGCCTCTTCTCCGAGGAGATCGACGGCGCGACCTATATCAACATCGAAACGGCCGGCGTCGACGGGCTTCTCATCGGGCGCAAGGGCGACACCCTCACCTCGCTCCAGCACCTCATCGGGCGCATCGTCTCGAAGCGGCTCGGGGGGTATCAACGGCTCACGCTCGACGTCGGCGGGTATCTCCGCAACCGCCACGACATCCTCAAGCAGAAGGCGGTCAAGGCCGCCGAGAAGGCGAAGAAAACGAACCACGAGGTCGCGCTCGAGCCGATGAAGGCCGCCGAGCGGCGCATCGTGCATATGGCGCTCTCGGAGGTCGACGGCATATCGAGCTATACGATCGGGAACGGCGAGATGCGCAAGGTCTGCATCGCCCCGCAGCGTGCCGAGGAGCAGAAGCGCGCCGGAAACCGCTGATGCGCCATGGACCGGGACACCATCG
The DNA here is from genome assembly GCA_002403295.1 of bacterium UBP1_UBA4771. Lineage (GTDB taxonomy): Bacteria > Krumholzibacteriota > Krumholzibacteriia > Krumholzibacteriales > Krumholzibacteriaceae > SSS58A. The sequence goes on from DHHN01000192.1 coordinate 2,455, forward strand.
TCGCGCTCGGCACGCCGGCGGGTGAGTCGGGGATCGCCGTCGTGCGCGTCTCGGGGCCCGCGGCGGTCGATATCGTCGAACGCCTCGCGCCCGGCACGCGGGGCGCCGCCTCGCGCGAGCTCGTTCTGAGAACGCTCCGGGACGCCGGCGGCGCCCCCATCGACGAGGCGCTCGTCGCCGTCATGCGCGCTCCGGGGAGCTACACCGGCGAGGATCTCGTCGAAATCTCCTGCCACGGCGGCACCCAGGTCGTCTCGGACCTCCTCGAGGAGATCATGGCGCGCGGCGCGCGGCTCGCGGGCCGGGGCGAGTTCACGAAGCGGGCGTTTCTCAACGGAAAACTGGATCTCGCCGAGGCCGAGGCCGTCGCCGATCTCATCGCGGCGGAAACGAAGCTTCAGCGTCGCGTTGCGCTCGAACAGCTCGAGGGCGCGCTCTCGCGGCGCGTCGGCGAGTGCGAGACGGCGCTCCTCGAGGAGCTCGCGCTCGTCGAGGTTTCGATCGACTTCAGCGAGGAGGAGATTCCGGTCCGGGCCCCGGCCGGGACACGGCGGACGGCGCGGGAGGTCCGGGACCGCATCGCGGGGCTTCTCGAATCGGAGCTCCCGGGCGCGAAGCTGCGTCGCGGAGTGCGCGTGACGATCGTCGGCCCGCGGAACGCGGGCAAGAGCAGCATCTACAACGCGCTCCTCGGCGAGGAGCGCGCGATCGTCTCCCCCGTCCCGGGCACGACGCGCGACCGGCTCTGCGAGCGGATCCATATAGCCGGATTCACCTGCTGGCTCGAGGATACGGCCGGAATCGCGGAAACCGGGTGCGAGGTCGAGACGCGCGGGATTGCGCTCGGACGCGAGGCGGCCGGCCGCGCGGACCTCGTGCTCTTCGTGATCGACGGGAGTGTCGATTTGGATGCCTGTGCGATCAACGAGATGCGCCGCCACGGCGGGGGGAACACGCTCCTCGTGATAAACAAAACAGACCTCGGCGCGCGGCTGTCGCCGGAGGAATATATGGCGCAATTGAATGTGAATGAAGCGATTGCGGTCTCGGCCCTGACGGGCGCGGGGCTCGAGGATCTGCGGCGGCGGATATACGCCCGGACGGTGGAGCGGGATGCCGGGGCCATCCGGCGCGAGCAGGTCGCGGTGAACGCGAGGCAGGCGGACGCGCTGCGGGAAGCGGACGCGGCGCTCGAGAGGATCGAAGGGCTTGCCGGCGAAGGCGCGCCGGCCGAACTCTTGAGCGTCGAGCTCCGAACGGCCGCCGACGCGCTCGGCAGGATTACGGGGCGCTCCGTCGCGGAGGATCTCATCGACGCCATATTCAGCCGGTTCTGCATCGGCAAATAGCCCGAAAACGCGCTCTCGCGGGGCANNCTGACCATTGCGGAATATCCGGATCTGCGGCCATTCAAAATTGTTATGACTAAGCGGCGCCACATTGATTATGAGATCGTCGTGATCGGCGCGGGCCACGCGGGGATCGAGGCGGCGCTCGCGACGAGCAGGATGGGACACGAGACGCTGCTCGTGACGATAAGCCGCGAGGACGTCGCGAGAATGCCCTGCAATCCAGCGATCGGGGGGCTGGCCAAGGGGCAGCTCGTACGCGAGATCGACGCCCTCGGGGGCGAGATGGCGCTCGCGATAGACGAGGCCGGAATCCAATTCAGGATGCTGAACCGGGCGAAGGGCCCCGCAGTATGGTCGCCGAGGGCTCAGGCGGACAAGAAGGCATACCAACGGCGCATGCTGGCAGCGCTTGAAGGACAGGAGCGGCTCACCCTAATGGAGGGCGAGGCGACGGCCATCCTCGTTCGGGGAGGCGGGATCGCGGGAGCCGCGGTCGGCGACAACGCCATAATCCGTTGCCAAAAAGTGATTTGCGCACTCGGAACATTTCCGAACGGGCTCATGCACATCGGCGAGGAGAGCTTTCCCGGCGGACGGGAAGGACAGCCCCCCTCCCACCGGCTGGCCGAGCAGATCGCCTCCCTCGGGATCGCGCGTCGGCGCCTCAAGACGGGCACGCCGGCGAGGCTGGCGAGGGACAGCGTCGATTTCTCCCGCTGCGAGGCGCAGCCGGGGGACGAGGCGCCGACCCCGTTCTCCTTTCGAACGCGGGCGATCGAACGGCCGCAAGTGCCTTGTTACATTACGTATACAAATGAAGATACCCATAGGG
>DHHN01000178.1:0-713 GCA_002403295.1 bacterium UBP1_UBA4771
GCCTGCTGCATGTTGTGGGTGACGATCACGATCGTATAGTCGCCGCGCAGCTCGCCGATGAGATCCTCGATCCGGGCCGTCGAGCGGGGATCGAGGGCCGAGGCCGGCTCGTCCATGAGGAGGATCTTCGGGTTCACCGCGATCGCCCGGGCGATGCAGAGCCGCTGCTGCTGGCCGCCCGAGAGGCCGAGCGCGTTGTCGCCGAGCCGGTCCTTGACCTCGTCCCAGAGCGCGGCGCGTTTGAGGCTCCGCTCGACGATCTCGCCGAGCGTCGCGCGGTCGCCGGACCCGTGGATGCGCGGTCCGAAGGCGATGTTGTCGAATATGCTCTTCGGAAACGGATTCGGCTTCTGGAACACCATGCCGACGGCTTTTCGGAGCGCCACGACGTCGACCTCGGGAGCGTAGAGATGCTGGCCGTCGAGCGCGAGCTCGCCCGTCGCGCCGCAGCCGGGGATGAGGTCGTTCATCCGGTTGATCGCCCGCAGAAACGTGCTTTTCCCGCAGCCGCTCGGCCCGATGATCGCCGTCACGAGACCCGCGGAAATATCGAACGACGCTTTGTCCACCGCGGCCTTCGAGCCGTAGAAGACGGAGAACTCCCGGGCCGTGATGAGTGGCCGCGAGGCGGCGGCGGCGGCGCCCCCCGCGCCCGGCGGCCTCGCCGGCCTCGACAGCGGCCCGACGGAACTCTTTTCTGCATGCACGCCGCA
>DHHN01000178.1:899-1830 GCA_002403295.1 bacterium UBP1_UBA4771
GGCTTTCCGACGCTCACCGCGGCGGTGAAGATGATGGGCGCCGTCTCCCCCGCGGCGCGACCCATGCTGATGATGATGCTCGTGAGGACGCCGGGGAGCGCCGCCGGCAGGATGACCGTCGCGATCGCGCGCCACTTGCTCGCGCCGAGGCTCATCGCCGCTTCCTTGTACGTGGCGGGCACCGCCTTGAGCGCCTCCTCGGAGGCGCGGATAACGGTCGGGAGCACGAGGAGGGCGAGCGTGAGCGAGCCGGCGAGAACGCTCTTCGACGGCGACACGTGAAGCGTATTGATGAAAAAGGCGAGCCCGAACAGGCCGAAGACGATGCTCGGCACGCCGGCGAGCGAGCTGATGCAGGTGCGGAGCATGCTCACGAAGCCGCTCTCGCCCGCGTATTCGGCGAGGTAAACCGCGGTGACGATCCCGAGCGGCACGGCGAAGAGCATCGCGCCGACGGCGAGGTAAATGGTGCCGAGCAGCTCCGGCCAGATGCCTCCGAAGATATGCGCGTCGAACGACGGATCGAAGAGAAACCGCCAGTAGACGGTCGTCCGGGGCCGGAGCATGGCCCGCGCGTCCCGCTCGAGCGCGCCGAACAGGGGCTCGAGCGAGGTGCCGCGGAAGCGCTCGACGCGCGGCGTATGCGTCCTGACCCCCATCTTCGACTCGTCGGAGTAATCGTACCCCTCCACGTACAGGACGTGTCCGAGGGCGACGCTCGCGCGATCCCAGCGCGTCTGCCCGTACTGGTCCCGTATGAGCACGGGCGTCGGCGCGCCGGGCGCGGGCCCGAGAAGCTCGGAGACGAGCTTTCGGAGGTCGCGGAAATCCTCGCGATATTGCCGCCGGTATGCGGCGTCCGCCGTGTCGAGCTCCGCCTCGAAGCGGGCGATCGCCTCGTGGACGGGCGCGCGCGCCGCCGCGGCTGCCG
>DHHN01000178.1:1919-2999 GCA_002403295.1 bacterium UBP1_UBA4771
GATCGACAGAAGCCCCACGACCGTGAAGGACCGATCGAACATCTTTCGCGAACCGGGATCCATTCCCTACGTCCTCCCGCGGCGCACCCTGCGAACGGCGAGCTCGCTCAGGAGATTCATGACGAACGCGACGGCGAGGAGACAGAGCGCCATCGCGAACAGAACGTGGTACCGGGAAGAGCCGTACACGTGATCGGCCTCTCCCATATCCCCGGCGATCGTGGCGGTGAGCGTGCGGACGGGCTCGAGGAGATTGAACCACGGATGCGGTATCTTGGCCGCGTTCCCCGAGGCCATCCACACGACCATCGTTTCGCCGATCGCCCGCATGACGCCGAGAATCACGGCGGCGAGGATGCCGCTCTTGGCGGCGGGCACGACCACGCGGAGCAGCGTCTCGGCGCGGGTCGCGCCGAGCGCGTAGCTCCCCTCGCGGAGCTCGCGCCCCACGGCGTTCAGCGCGTCCTCGGACACGCTCACGACCGTCGGAAGGGCCATGATGCCGAGAATGATCGACGCGTTGAGCGCGTTCGTGCCGCTCGAGACGGTGAGCCGGCCGAGCGCGCCTGCGAGGATCCAGATTCCCGCGGCGAAAACGCCTCCCGCGAGCAGGCTCGTTCCGAGGCGCACGGCGACGCGCGAGCGCCCCGGCGCCCGCGCGGCCGCGGCGCCGCCGAGGACGACCGAGGCGACGAGGGCGAGCGGGACGAGCACGACGAGCGCCCCCGCCGCGAGCAGGTTTCCGCCGTGCGATTGAAGAAGCGGGGCGAACACGACGAGCGCGAAGAAACCGTAGACGACCGACGGGATCGCGGCGAGCATCTCGATGACGGGTTTCACGATCTGCCGCACCGAAAAGGGCAGGATGTCGCTCAGGCAGAGCGCCGCGAGCACGCCGAGCGGCACGGCGACGAGACTCGCGCCGAGCGTCACGAGCGCGCTCCCGACGAAGATGGCGAGCGCGCCGAACTCGGCCTCCTCCCGCGAGGGATACCAGCGCACGCTCGTGAAGAGCTCCCGGAACCCCTCGAAGCGGAAAAAGGGCACGGCGTCTTTAATGATGAAATAGAAGATGAAGAG
>DHHN01000178.1:3125-3769 GCA_002403295.1 bacterium UBP1_UBA4771
ATGAAGGCGTGCAGGTGGCTGCCGAGCTTCGGATAGCCGTTCGTGAACATGTAGAGCGGCCGGGCGACGGGATAAACCCCCGACGAGACGGTCGCGTTGTCGGGGGTGACGCCGTTGATCTTGAGCGCCTTCACCGTGCGGTCCGCGAAGCCGAGGCCGACGTAGCCGATCGCCGCCGGCGTGCTCTGCACGCGCTGGCGGATGGCGCCGTTCGATCCCACGTACTCGGCCGTCGCGACGATCTTCATCTTCTTCATGACGAGCTCCTCGAAGCTCTCGTACGTTCCGCTGTTCGTGTCGCGGCTGATGAGCACGATCTTGACGTCCGGCCCGCCGAGCTGCTTCCAGTTCGTGATCTTTCCGGTGTAGATGTCGCGCACCTGCTCGACCGTGAGACCCGAGACCGGATTGCCCGGATGGACGATGATCGCGATGCCGTCCACCGCGACGACGTGGGCGACGGGATAGACGCCCTTCGCGACGGCGGCCTTGAACTCCTCGTCCTTCATGAAGCGCGACATGTCGGCGATGTCGCACATGCCGTTCACGAGCGCCTTCGCGCCGTTGCCGCTGCCCGATTCGCTCACCGTCACGTTGACGCCGGGATTCTTCTGCATGTAGTACTCGGCGAACGCCTTGGCGAT
>DHHN01000131.1:0-1699 GCA_002403295.1 bacterium UBP1_UBA4771
GTCGGTGTCGACGACGATGCGCGTCCCGCCGTGAGAAAACGCGCCGGTCGCAGTGACGAGGATCGCGAGGGCCGTTATGAAGGATGTCGCAACGATAATAGCGCGCATTGCCGCCTCCCGGTTCGGTGGTTCGGAGCGGCCGGTGGGCCGTCTGTCCGCTTGAAACTGTCCGGCCACGCCGGGTGGATGGCCACTATAGCGCGCCGAGCAGCGCGCTGCCAGCTCGAAATCGCATTCGAGCGCTCACGGCGGGGGCGATGATGCGTTGCACGGCGGCGCCCTCGCCGCTTGACATCCGCCCGGGGCGTCTCTACTCTCTGCGGTATCGGAACGGCGCGCGGTCCGCGCCCGGCCGGTATGCCATCCGCGAAGCGTTCCTCAGCGCCACGGGGGTGCCGCGATGCCCGCGATACGGAAAGTGATCTTCACCACCGATTTCTCCGAGATCGCCAACCACGCGCTTCCCTACGCGATCAAGATGGCGAAGGTGTTCGACGCCGAGCTCGTCATGCTGCACGCCGTGACGCTCTACGAACACGATCCGAACGATCCCGGCCACCGCTTTCCCTCGCTCGAGAGCTTCTGCGCCGAGCTCCGCAAGTCGGCCGATCTGAACCTTCGGATCTGTATCGAACGGGCCGGCGAAGCGGGCGTGCCGATCCGGAAGACGGTCGTGCAGGGCGTGACGCCGCACGCGGGGATCGTCGATTTCGCGAAGGAGCAGGGAGAGGGCGTCATGATCGTCATGTCGACCCACGGGCGAAGCGGGCTCTCGCATGTGCTTCTCGGGAGCGTAACGGAGAACGTCATCCGATACGCGCCCTGCCCCGTTCTCGCGGTCAGGCAACCGGAGCACGAGTTCATCGATCCCGCAACCGGCGAGGTGCGCATCCGGAGGATCCTCTTTCCGATAGATTTCTCCAAGGATTCGCTGAAGCCGCTCGATCTCGTGCGATTCATCGCCGCGCGGCGCGCGGCCGAGGTGATACTCTTCCACGCGATCGATGTCGATATCCCCCCGATCTACCGCACGGCGGGGATCGATTCGATGCTCAGGCTCGATCCCGAGCTCAACGGCAGGATGGAAAAGAAGATGCGCGATCTCGTCGGAGACGGGCTCGCGGGGCTCCGGGTCCGCTACGAAGTCGCCGATGGCGGCGCCGTGGCGCTCATCAAGAATTTCGCCGTTCGCGAGCGGGTCGATCTCATCGTGATGGCCTCGTCGGGGTCGCACGGGATCGGCGATTTTCTCTTCGGAAGCACCGCCGCGCGCGTCATCCAGAAGGCCGTCTGCCCGGTGCTCGTGGTGTAAGCCCCCGCCCCGTCCGCATTGCCCGCCGCGCCCGGCTTTCTATTCCCCGAAGGAAATGTCGGCGTAGAAATCGTCGGGCACGACTTCCCTGATGCGCCTGTTCACCGCCGTATAATCCCGCAGCAGCTCGGGCGGACCGATCGATATGCTCTGCAGCAGATGGAGCGAATCGATGAGCCTCGACTCCATCTCGGCCGGGAACAGGCTGTAGGCGACCAGCTCTCCGATAGTGCTCGTCGCGAAGCCGCCGAGGCCCCTGCGTATGAAATTCGCCCGGTAGCCGCGCGGCAGATCCTTGCTGTCCCACATAACGGCGTGCGTGTGGGCGACCTGATGCGCCAGGAGACCCTCGAACGGCACGCACGTGAGAGACTTCATCGATCCGGC
>DHHN01000131.1:1722-8128 GCA_002403295.1 bacterium UBP1_UBA4771
CGGTTGGAGGCATTCGCTTTGGAACACCCGTGCGGCCGGTCCGCACGTCACGACCGCGGCCTGCTCGACGGGCCGCTTTTTCGCCCTGTCGATATTCATGAACGATGTCAGGATATGATGATGGTCATAATACATCGCCAGAAGAAACTCGAATATCGAGCGTCCCCGCTCCAGATCTTCTATCGGGAAGCGCACGATATAACCCTTTTTTCCCTCGAGTCCCAGCCTGAGCGGAATCTCGGCGGGCTGCTCCGGCTCGATGCCGGCGACGCCCAACGTTCTGTAGTAGAGATCCGCCGCGGTCGCCGGGTCGACGTTCGGGTACTTGTGCTTGCCGCCGATCCGGCTCAGCTTGCCGTAGATCGTTTCCTCGGTGTATTCCTCGCACGCCGGCTGAAACTGAAACGGCTCGGCCTTCTGCATCGGATCGTAGAATATGCCGAGACCCCGCGGCCCCAGCACTCCGGCCTCGCGCTTGATGAGTATCCCGACCGTCAATTTCTCGTATCTCGGCGCGTCCATCGATTCACTCCTTCTCTTCGGGCGGCGTCCGGCCCGGGTTGCATCGCGCGGCGACGCGATTCGCCCGCGAGCGCTCTCGACCTCGTCACTATATCACAGGCCGCGGGTGTTCGGTTGGCCAAATCGCCGTGTGCATCAGGGAATTCGCCGCGCCGGAATGTCTTCGCGCGTCCGCGGATAGATTTTTCGAAACATGATAAACGCAATGCACGCGAGCGCCGCGCCGATGGCGGCTCCCGCGAGCACATCCGAGGGCCAGTGGACGCCGATGTAGATCCGCGAAAAACCGACGAGTATCGCGAGCGCCGCGAGGGGCGCGAGCACGCGCCGGTAGGCGAGGCCGATAAAGAGCATGGAAGCGGTGATGTTCGTCGCGTGGCTCGAGGGGAAGGCGAAGCTCGACTTGTAGCTTCGGGCGACCTCGGCGGGCGTCGTGATCCAGCCCTCCGGCCCGTACCAGAGATGGACGCCGCCGAGAACCTCGCAGGGGCGCATCCGCTCGACGAGCGGCTTCACGACGCTGCTCGCGATCTGGTCGGAAGCCGCGATGAGCGGGATGAGCATGAGCGCCGCCCAGCGTCCTTTCGCCCGACCGAAGAGCACGAGCCCCGCCCAGGCGAGGAGGATCACGATCCTCCAGCGGTTGAGATCGGTCACGAAGGGCATCACGGCGTCGAAAACGGGGTTCGCGAGGCGCCCGTTGAGGAACTGGAAGGCGCGCACGTCGAGCGAGCGCGGATCGGGGGCGGGAGGGGCGACAAACGCGGCAGCCGAATCATGGACCGCCGTCGCCGCGATCGTTGAAACGCTATCTCCGCCGCCCGCGAGCGCCCGCGCGCCCGCCGGCGCGACAAGGAACGCGGCGAGCGCCACAATGGATACGAGCGATGATTTCATCGGCGGCCATTGTACCAGAGCCCGGACCCGCTCAACCAGTTCCAAATCTCTGCCGCGCCCGCCGGCGGGGCGGCTCTAGGGCCGTTTTCCGAGAAAGAGATAGAAGTTCTCGCGGTCTCCCTCGGCGCGTCCGTAGGCGAGATACAGGGGCCCGATGATGGTATCGGCGCCCAGAAAAAGGCTGCCCGCCGCGATGCCGCCGTCGAATCTCATGCTGTTCCGTTCCTCGAACGCGTTTCCGTATTCCGCGGACAATCCCGCGTAAAGAGACAGAACGCTGAAATCGACGATGCGCCGGTAGAGAAGAAAGGAAAGGATCGCCGCATGCTGGCCGGAGAGCTCATGCCGCTCGAGGCCGGACAGCCGCGTGAAGCCGCCGAGCCGAAAGAGGCTCTGATACGGTGAATCGCCGTCTCGGGTCACGCCGATTGAGCCGCCGAGAAGCCCGGTCCAGCGGCCGACCGATGCGGCGAACGACCCTTCGAAGAATCCCTGCTCGCAATCGGTATCGGAGCCGAGATCGACGAGGCTTGCGGAGAGGCGGATCCGCGCGGCGCCTCCGGAGCGTGGGAAATGAGCGTTGTCCAGCTCGTCCACGTGGAGCTGCAGGAACCCCTCGGCGGTGTCGAAATCGCGGGCGGGGGAATCAGGAGGACCGACCTGGGTCTTGATCACGCCCGCTTCGCGCAGGACGCCGGCGCGGATTTCGCCCCACGTCCCGAGCTCGCGCCCGGCGGCGAGCTGGATACCGTATTGCCGCACGCCGAACTCGGAGACCTTGTATCCCGCGCTATCGAAGACGTTGTCTGCACGCTCCGCGAGCGACGCTTTCGCATGAACAAAGGTGCGCAGCTTCCTGTCGAGCGGCTGGTGAAACTCGGTGAAAACGCCCGGTTCCTGACCGATCTGAATGCCGGTCCGCCATTCGCCGTTCAGGCGGTCGATGGCCGTGCGGGTGTACGCGACGGCCAGATTGAAATTGGGTCCTTCGAAATCCTCGAATATGGCCGCGCCTGACTGCAGGTAATTCGGGCCCCACGAGCGCTCCCGAACGGTGACCGTGAGAACGGCGCGCCCCGACTCGACGGCGACATCGTAATAAACGGATTCGAAGAGCTCGAGCCCGAAGATTTGGTCGATATCCTTTTCCAATCGGTCGACATCGAGGGGCGCGCCGGGTTCCACGTTGAGCCGCGCGGCAATGACGCCGTCCCCGATACGCGAGTGATTGATGATATTCACCGCGTCGATGACGGGCGGTGAACGGTGGGCCGAGCGTTTGGCCTCGTACGATTTGTAGTCCTCGGCGGAAACCGCGAGCGTCGCGAGCCGATCGCGAACCCGCTCGGCGGCGGCGACGCCGGACGGAATCGCCTCGGCCGCCCGATTGAACGACGCCGTCGTGATATCGCCGAGTTCCGGTCGTATGAACACGTCGGTCGTTTCCAGCGATGCGATCTGCGCATCCGTGTTTCGACGCGTCATGATGGTGGTGAGCTGATCCGTGATGGCGAGCACCGAGCGCAGCTCGTCGCGTCCCCGGAGCGGGGTGCTGATATCGACGGCGATGACGATTTCCGCGCCCATCCGCCTGACGACCTCGATGGGAAGGTTGCTGCTGACGCCCCCGTCCGCGAGCAACCGGCCGTCGATCTCGCGCGGGGCGAACACGACCGGGATGGACATGCTTGCCCGTATCGCGAGCGCGAGGTCGCCGTCGCCCTTGACGACGACGTCTCCCGTTGCGAGATCCGTGGCGACGGCGCGGAAAGGGATCGGGAGCTCGTCGAAATCGCGAATCCGGACGACGGGCAGCGCAGATCGCCTGAGAAGCAGGTCGATTCTTTGCCCATCGAGCAATCCCGGAGGAAAACGAAGTCCCGCTCGCGACAGCCCCGGCTTGTTCTTGACGAGATAGAGATCGTCGTCGCGCTTCCGGCGGAACGATTTATCGCGGCGGGGTATCTCATCGGCAAAGGCGGCCGCCCAATCGATATGCTCGATCATCTCCTCGAGATCGGCGGGCGACATGCCGGATGCATAGAGCCCGCCGACGATCGCGCCCATGCTGGTGCCCGCTATGAAATCGATCGGTATCTTCTGTTCCTCGAGCACCTTGAGCACGCCGATGTGGGCCGCTCCCCGCGCTCCGCCGCCGCTCAGGGCGAGACCGATCTTCGGTCGCCGGGCGGTTGGGGGCACGGTATCCTCCCCGGCGAGCCCGGTCGCGGCCGGAGCGAGAAGGGCTCCGCAGAGAAGCAGCGCCAGAGTCATAACCATGCGGTCATGCTTTGATTCGGGTTCATTGCTCGTTGACATAAGCCGCATCCGCGGGGTACGCCGGCCGTGGAGCTCATTTCCCGTCCTTCATAGCAGGATGCGCCGCAACCCGCAACAGGATTCGAGCGGCGGACGATCGGCGCGGGCATCACGGCGGGGAGGAGCGCCCATTTGAATACGGCGATCCGGAAATATGCGATAGCGCTTGCCGTCACCGGCTTGAGCGTCGGATCGATCCGGTCCGGTTGCAGCGCGGGCGCCGAAATAGAGCCCCGGAAGAATGCGTTTCTGTTGGACGGACGCTCGGACGGAGAACGGTCCGCGGCGCGCGGATCATTTCACGATGAAGCAATTCGCCTTTTGGGCCTCGTAGCGCTTGTCGTGCACGGATTCGACGATCGTGCGTCGATACTTCGGTCCGTCGCCCGCCCGCTCGGCCAGGTCGATCTGTTCGCCGGACGCGCCGTCATCGCGCAAGAGGACGACGACGGGCCGGTGCATCAGACGGCAGTGCTCGTTCTGGCGCGTGACGACGGCATGTTCGCCGGTGTCGAGCTTGACCACCGTTCCCACGGGGTAGACGCCCATCGCCCCGATGAATGCCTTCACGACCAGCGGATCGAACATCTCTCCGCCCTTGCGGGCGATGAGGCGCAACGCGCTGTCGGGGGTCAGCGTTTGTTTCCGATAGACCCGCGGAGTGGTCATGGCGTCGTATACATCGGCGACGGTGATCATGTGGTTGAACGGGTGCAACTCCCACGGCGCCGGTTTCGCCGGATATCCCTTGCCGTTGTACAGCAGATGGTGCTGAAGGGAGACGAACAGCGCGTCGGCCATCGCCCGCAGCGACCGTGCCCGGGACAATTCTATGACGCCGAGCATCGGGTGGCGCTCCATCAGCTGCCACTCTTCGGGCGTCAGCGAGTCGGGTTTGTTCAGGATCGCCTGCGGGACGTGCGTCTTGCCGACGTCGTGAAACAGGGCCGCGATGCCCACCTGCGCGGTGTCGCTCTTGTGCAATCCCATCCGATCGGCGATCAGCATCGACAGAACGCTGACGTTCACGGAATGCGAGAAGGTGTATTCGTCATAGTCCTTGATGCTCGCGAGCCCGACGAGAATGGTTTCGTCGGTGCGTATGATGTCGGCTATCTGCTGGGTGATCCTGCTCGCCTTGGGCAGTTGAACCGGACGCCGCTGCGCGATCGCCCGCATGACCTCGCCCATGAACATGATCGCCCGGGACATGACCCGGTTGCTTTCCTCCCGGACCTCCTGTTTGTTCACCTTGGCGTCCCGGAGATACTTCAACCGTTCTATCCGCTCGGCGAGTCTGATGTTGACGACGCCGGCATCGGAAAGCTTCCGGGCGAGCTCGCCGAAAACGTCCTCCTCGGACGGCTCCGAAAAGAACAGCTTCAGGAACGAGCCGAGTTCCTCGGCGGCGACCTCCGGCGCGAAGTCGATCTCTTCGACTTTTCTCTTTTTCATCTCGTCGATGAGGTACAGCACCGGCCCCATGCTCTGGGTGTCGACGACGACCCTCACGTCGTTGATCGACAACAGATCCGTCGCGACCGTCACCGCCACCCGTCCCTCGGTCTCGCCGAGCTCGCGCAGCGTTTCGAGGAGATTCGACAGCGCCGTCTGCGCCGCGCGATTGGTCAAGTCGTGAATCTGCACCGTTCTGCCGGCGCTGAAGAGGTAGTGCACGAGCAACGGTCCCAGGCGATCGACGAGGCCGTTCGGCTCCGTCGCGCAGGAGATCGGTTCCGGCGCGCCGCCCGCGGCATCGAACGCGCAGTCGTCGGGATTCGTCCGGTGCTCGATCATCACGCACCCCCGCCGCTCGCCGCCGGCGTCGCTTCGGGAACGCTCGCTTCGCCGCGCGCGTCTTGCAGGTTCAACGCGTGCAGCGCCTTGCTTCTGACGAGTTTGTCCCCGTCGCCGGCGAGCCTCTCCAACATCGTATGGGACTCCCGTCCGGGAATGTATCTCAGCGCCGTGACGGCGAGCAGTTTGTTCTGCCTCGCCCGGCCGCTGTTGATCGAAAGCAACCCGCGCGCCGCCGCCATGCGCTGAATCCGCGGCAGGACGCCCGCGCCCGCGAGTTTTCCGACGGCGCGAAACAAACGCTCCAGTTCCTCAATGCTTTTGGTCTCGATATCTTCCTCGAAACTCATCGAAGTCACCCTGGCGATGATCGAGGGGCTTCCCAGTTCCTCGACCGCGGCAAGCGTTCTCATTCGAACATCCCTGTTGCCGTCCTCGAGCAGCCTGCACAGCAGCAGCGCCGCCTCGTCGTTTCCGATCAGGGCCAGGTACTCGACCGCGTTGCCGCGCACACGCGGATCCGGGGAAGACAGAAATTTCTCGATGATGGCGGGGACCTCGCCGGTCACGCATTGGCGGAGCAGGTAGACCGCGTCTTGCGCTTCGAGCGGATTGTCCAGCTTGAGGTCCTCGATGATCGGCATGATGTAGTCGCGGGCGATCGCGACGAGGGTATCGCATACTTCGGCGTGGATCGAGGGGTCGCTCGAGGTCGCCAGAATCTCGCGCAAGGCCGGGACGGCATTATTTCCGACCAACCGGAAATACTCCATGATCTTCTTCGTATCCTTGCGCGATCGGCCGACCTTTTTCCCCAGCGCAAGCAGGAATGAGGTGTTCGTCAGCTCGTGTTTGATTCGCTGCGGCAGCG
>DHHN01000010.1:0-3977 GCA_002403295.1 bacterium UBP1_UBA4771
TCCCCCCCGTCGCGGAAGCGGCGTTCTTTTACGCGGGGCTCGCGCTCTTCGTCGTGACGCTCCTGTTTCCGTCGCCGTGGCTCGCGCCGCTTCCCTGGGTGAGCGTGCTCCTCTGGTTCGAGGGGATGAACGACCGCCGCGGCGTCGGCTCCTTCGGCGAAATGTTCCGCGGCGGCGACTACTCGCTCTTCGTATCCCTCCTCGTCTCCGGCGCGGTCTGCGGTCTGCTCTGGGAATCGTGGAACTACCGAGCCGTGACGAGATGGCATTACCACGTTCCCTATCTTCCGGGGGTGAAGCTCTTCGAGATGCCCGTTCTCGGGTTCCTCGGATTCCCCCCGTTCGCCCTCGAATGCTATCTCATGTACCGGCTGTTCCGTTTTCTCATGCCCGTGAAGCTCGCCGCCGACGTCCTCGGAAGACCGTGGAACGTCCCGCGCGGGGGAGGCCCGCATTGAACAAGCTCGACGCGCTGAAGCGGCTGCTCGACGGCTCGGCCGCCGTCATCTTCGATTTCGACAACGTCATCGTCGATTCCGAACCGTACCACTACGAAGCCTATGCGCGGGTGTTCGCGAAACGGGGACACGTCATCGACCGCGACGAGTATTGGCTCGAGTGGACGTCGCGGGGCGGCGGCGCGGAGAGCGAAATCCGCCGCTACGGCCTCGACCTCGACCCGGCGGCGATACGCGCGGAGAAGGATCCCATCTACGCGGGATTCTGCCGTTCCGGAGCGATCCGGCCGTTCCCCGAGGCCTCCACCGTCATCGAACGGCTCAGCCGCAGGGGCCTCGCGCTCGCGATCGCCTCGGGATCGTACGAAGCGGATATACGCGCGATACTCGACACGTGCGGGCTCGGCGGGCGCTTCGCCGCGATCGTGGGAAAGGACAGGATCGCGCGCTGGAAGCCCCATCCCGACACCTACCTCGTCGCGGCGGCGGCGCTCGGCGTCGAGCCGGGCCGCTGCCTCGCCGTCGAGGACGCCGAGAAGGGGGTTCGAAGCGCGCGGGAGGCGGGGATGAGCGTCATTCTCATAGAAACGGAGATCACGAAGCGGCTCGGTCTCGGCGGAGCGGATCTCGCGCTCGACGGCCTCGCGGAGTTCGAGTCGCTCCTCGATTCGATCGGTTGAACGGGATGACGCGGGCGCATCTACCGGTAGATGCTCTTGATCGCTCCCCAGCTCGTTTCCTCGGTCGCGATCACGCAGTTTATATCGATCTTATCGACCGCCGAGCATTCGACGAACGAGTCTCGGGCGATGAGACCCGACGCGTCGCGCGTGAGCGAGAACGCGGTAAAGTAGAGAACGGCGGGTGTGGGAAACCTGTCCAAGTAAACAAGATAATTCAGCCCCGGCTTGGTCGGAACTTCGACGGCAAAATGTCCGTCTTCGATCCCGGTCGGGAACCGGTGAGTGCTCCACCGAACCATGGTGCGGTTGCCGCCGCCCGCGGTCCATAAAACCTTCACCCTGCAGCCTTCCAACAGTCGAATGTCAAAGGCCGTTGCCGTCGTGTTCGGCTCTTCGCAGATCGGCTCCTGGCAGGCATAAAGATACGACTGGCCGAGATATCCGCCGTGCATGGGTGAAAAGGCGAGGTGATATCCGCCGCTCACGTCGCGCGCGACCATCCGACCGGTACCGGCGTTCGGCCCGAGATCGATCCACACCGGATCGTTTCCCGCCACGCGCACGACCTCGGCGTATCCGATACGCACGGGGCCGCACACGGCGCCGCACGCCTGCACTATGAGGTTGAGCTTCCAGACGCCTGCGGCATAGGACCTGCTGCTCGAGACGACGCCGAAGCAGTTGTCGGGAATGAAAACGCCGAGGCTCTCGTTCGAGGCGACGGAGAACTCGAAATAATCGGCTCCCTCATGAAGGTTGTACGCCCAGATCGGGACGTTGACGGCGTTTTCGCCCGGGATCAGACTCCTGCTGCAAACGATGTCGTACGGATTCGACAAGACTTCGCCGAAGTGAACCGCCATCCTCACGAAATATCCATATCCCGAAGCGCTCGACGAGAGCGCGAGACCCGGCTGACACTGAGCCATCGACGAGACGCCGTAAGACGATACCAGCGAAGCGAGCAGAATGAACGCCGTGAGAACCTTTTTCATAATCTTCCTCTTCGACCTCCATCATTGCGCACGAAAGGCCTCGTAAAGATTTTTTACTCTGGAATAATTATGACATATCAACCGGGTTCTGTCAAGAAGGCAAACTTATATACGGCATAGCAAGTTACACTATTGGACCTGTCGATGGCGAGGATCGAGCCCCTTTCGGACGGATCGATTCGAATCGGGCGCGGATCAGCCGTCCCTCCTCTTCTTTTCGCGCAGAGACCGCCAGTACTCGAGCCGCTTTATCATCTCCCGCTCGAAGCCGCGCTCGACGGGGCGGTAGTAGCGGCGCCCTTCGAGTCCCTCGGGAAAGTATTCCTGATCGACCACCGCGTCCGGGTCCTCGTGCGGATAGCGGTAATCCTTTCCGTAGCCGATCTCCTTCATGAACCGCGTCGCGGGGTTTCTGATGTCGCGCGGGACCGGGAGCGCCCCGCACTCGGCCACGTCGCGCGCGGCCTCCGCGTAGGCGGCGTCGATCGCGTTGCTCTTCGGGGCGAGCGCGAGATAGACCGCGCTCTGGGCGAGCGCGAGTTTCCCCTCGGGGAGCCCGATGAAATGGAAGGCCTGCATGGCGCCGAGCGCGACGGAGAGCGCCTGCGGATCGGCGTTTCCGATATCTTCCGACGCGAACCGGACGAGGCGCCGCGCCACGAAGAGCGGATCCTCCCCCGCCTCGAGCATGCGGGCGAGCCAGTAGAGGGCGGCGTCGGGGTCGCCGCCGCGAAGGCTCTTGTGGAGCGCCGAGATGACGTTGTAATGCTCTTCCCCTTTCTTGTCGTAGAGAACGGCCTTTCTCTGCGAGGCTTCCTCGATGACGGCTCTCGTGAGACGGATCGCGTCGTCCGGCCGTCCGGCCGACTCGACGGCGAGCTCGAGGGCGTTGAGCGCCGTCCGGGCGTCGCCGAACGAGAGATGCGCGAGGTATCGGATGTCGTCGTCCGAGATCTCGATCCTTCTCGAGCCGAGACCCTTCTCGGCGTCGGCGAGCGCGCGCCGGACGACCGCCGCCACTTCCTGCTCGCCGAGCGGCTCGAGGATGAATACGCGGCAGCGCGACAGAAGCGGCGCGATCACCTCGAAACTCGGGTTCTCCGTCGTCGCGCCGATGAGCGTGATGGTGCCGTTTTCGATGAAGGGGAGAAACGCGTCCTGCTGCGCCTTGTTGAAGCGGTGGATCTCGTCGACGAAGAGGATCGTGCGGCGCCCCCGCAGCCGGGAACGATTCACCGCTTCCGCGGCGACGCGCTTCACGTCCTGTATGCCCGCGGTGACGGCGGAGAAGAACTCGAAGTGGGCGTCCACCGCCTGCGATATGAGATGGGCGAGCGTCGTCTTGCCGCAGCCGGGCGGTCCCCAGAGGATGAGGGACGAGTCGAGCCGTCCGTGCTCGAGAATGCGGCGGAGTATCCTTCCCTCGCCGACGAGATCCTTCTGTCCGACGAATCCATCGAGCGTGCGCGGCCGCATCCGCTCGGCAAGCGGCGGCGCGGGGCTGCTGTCGAAGAGTTCGGGCACGTGCGCTCCTTTCCCGTCGGCGGCCGCGGACCCGGGGGAACGAGCTCATCATAGCACGGAGCGGACTCGGCGCGCCACACCACGGGCGGACGGCGGCCGCCGCGCCGCGGAACGGGGTACGCTCAGGTGTAATCGGGGGTCTTCTCGAAGAAATGCTCGGTCTTGAGAAACCGGATCGTTCCGGACTTGCTCCGGAACACGACGCTGTGCGTGACGGCGCCACCCGGTCTGAACATGACGCCGTCGAGAAAGTCGCTCTTCGACACGCCGGTCGCCGCGAACATCACGTTGGCGTCGGTGACGAGGTCGCGGGCGCC
>DHHN01000010.1:4173-5191 GCA_002403295.1 bacterium UBP1_UBA4771
TCGATGATCGAAACGGTGAGATCCTCCACGTACACGCGCCTCGCCTCGGCTATCCGCACGAGGTTCTCGAAAACGGACGCGCCGAGATCGATCCGGTCCGCCGATCCGGGCCCCGTCGCGATCGATCGCATGAACGGCGCCGCGGGCGTGAAGAACGCGCCCCGCGGGCCCATCGCGATCGCCGAGATCGAATTCGACTGACCGTCGGCGAGGGCATCGATGCAGTCGACCGGGTCGATCGCGAGATCGAACGGGATCTCGCCTCCCGCGCCGACCGTGTCGCCCGCGCAAAGCTTCGAGTGATCCCCGATACGCTCCTCGCCGATCGCGATGCGGCCCGTGATCTTGACCCCCGCGAAGGCGAGCTCCATCGCCTCGGCCGCCGAGCGATCCGCGCCGAGCGGATCCCCCTTGCCGAAAAAGCGCGCGGACGCCAGCGCGGCGGCCTCGGTCACCCTCACCAGCTCGAGCGCGAGGTTTCTATCCACAAGATCGTTCCTCCGGGCGGCGCGCCGGACTCACGGGCGATCGAGAGATCCGGATCCGTCCGATGCGGGGACGCTCGCCCCTTCATTCGGCTGCGCGAGCAGGAGCTCGTTCACGTCCCGCGCCATCTGATACTGATGGATGCCGTACACGATCGGAAGAAGCGGATACGCGAAAAACGCGGTCAACGGATAGGCGAAGATCTGAATGATGAAGGTGAGCCAGAACCAGTTCCACTGTCCGAGGTAGATGTAGCCGACGGGGCCGAGAAATATCCAGCTGAGGAAAAATCCGAGCGCCGAGGCGCCTTTGGGATTCTTGATCTCCTTGGGCGCCCGGAGCCGCAGGAGCTCGCTCTTGTAGAGGCCCCGCTCCCCATTGGGAGACGCGGCGAGACGCTTGCCGCAGTGGCTGCAGAAATCGGCGCCCTCGCGAAGCTCGTTGCCGCATTGTGTGCAATACATCCTGTTACCTCCGGTAATGGAATCTTCAATAATCGTTACGATTCCATCGGAGGATTGTTTCCTCACCC
>DHHN01000010.1:5232-14923 GCA_002403295.1 bacterium UBP1_UBA4771
ATCCGGCCGCGACCCGCCCGCCCGCGCTCTTCCCCGCCGTGCCGCGCCGGGGCGCATCGATCCCGTTCACTCGCGGCCGCGGACCGGATCCCGCGCACGCAGCAGCAGTTCGAGGTTCGCCCTCGCAGCCGCGTTTTCCGGATCGAGGGAGATAATGCGCTCGAGGAGCCCCAGCGCCTCGTCGAGCTCTCCGCCGGCGGCGAGAATGACGGCGAGGTTCATCATGCCCTGCGGCCAGTCGGGCCTCGCCGCGTTCGCCCGCCTCGCCCAGGAACGGGCATCGCCGGGTCTCCCGAGATGGTGGAGGCACATCGCGATCCGATCCATCGTTTCGGGCGTCTCCTCGAGCCCACGGTAGAGATCGAGCGCCTGTCCGTAATCCCCGGCGCGGAAAAGCGCCTTCGCGAGACCGCGCCGAAGATCCGGTTCGTCCCGCTCCGCGAGAAGGCCGCGAAGCACCGCCTCCGCCTCGCGCGGCCGCCCGGCCCGGTCGAGCGCCTCGGCGAGATGGGCGCGGATGCCGCGGTCCCCGGGCGAGGCGGCCGACGCCTTCTCGAGCGCCCGGACCGCCTCGCCGGCGTTCCCCGCGTTCATGAGGAGAAGGGCGTAGGGAACGAGAAACCCCCTCGCCTCCTCGCCGCCGGCGAGCGCCCTCGCGAAGAGGCTTTCGGCCGCGAGCGGACTCTCCCGCGCGACGAGCATACCCTTGAGGCCGAGCAGATAGGGATCGGCCGGATCGGCCGAGAGACCCTCCTCGACGTACCGCCTCGCCTCGGCGGGCCTGTCGAGCTTGATTCCCGCCACGGCGAGATTCCGGTATATGAGGGGAAAATGCCGCGGATCGCAGAAAATCTTCGCCTCCATGAACTCGCTGTGGGCGCGTCCCGTCTTTCCGGCGCGCATGAGAGCGGTCGCGAAATGGAGATGGCTCTCGCAGTTCTCGTAATCGGCGAGGACGGCCTCCTCGAAATCGGCGATCATCTCGGCGGTCCTGCCGAGCCCCGAAAGGGCGCGGGCGCGCTGGGAGAGAATCCGCGGACTTCGTTCTCCTCCCGCGATCACGCTGTCCGCGAACGCGAGCGCGAGCGCGTGATCGCCCGCGTCGAGAGCCGCGTTCAAACGGCGGTCGAGAAACGCCCGCTCCTCGTCCCACCCGCCCGCGACATCGAGGCGGCCCGCGCCGCACGAGCCGCAGAGCACCGCGAACGCGACGAGGCCAACGGCCGCGCCGGCATGACACAGCGTGCGCATGGACTCGATTGTAAGGACCCCCGGCCGATTACTCTAGAGCTTTTTCCAACCGGGCTGCTTGAAACCGAGAATCCGGTGGCGGATCCTGCCGAGGAGCATATTGAGAGGATTGTTGCGGGAGAGAAAGGGGATAACGGGCTGGCGGCGTATGCCCATTCCGGAAAGCTCGAGCGCCGCGGCGGACTGCGTATCGTCGAGATCGTAGGCGCGGGAGAAGAGCTCGCGAGCCTCCATGCGGTTTCCCCGCATGAGCTTTATCCGGCCGAGGTTCACGCAGACGACCGGCGAGGAGGGATCGATCTTGAACGCCCTCGTGCAGAGCTTCTCGCCCTCTCCGGACTCCCCGAGCATGCCGACACAGAGGCCGTAAAAGGATAGATATTGGGCGTTGTCCGGAACGATCTTGAGGGCCTCGGAAAGAAGGCTTTCCGCCTTTTCGTAATTGCGTTTCTGCACGAGAACCTGCGCCCGCCGGAAAAGATCCTGCGATTCGAAGGTCTCGCTCGGGGCCTTGATTGCCTCCTCGGAGGAGCGCAGGTCGTTGCCTTTATTGTAGGTTCCGGCGATTCTCGTCCCCATGGCCGTTCCATCCTCCTGTCATACGGGCCCAACCGTTATTGCGCCACGCGAGGACTCGCAAAAAACATGCCCTCGACGCGCGGGGGGAACGATCCTTGCTGTCCCAATGAACGGGTGCAGCGTGCGCGTCTAACCACAAGGGCGACTTTGCCTTTGACTTCGCGTGCCGCATCGGATATAATGGATTGGTAAAATTATTTTACGCCTTCTTGGGATGCAGCATGGCCGCGCGTCGAAGAGGTGGCCTGTATACATGAGTCGTTGCAGCGCCGCAATTCTCGCATCCGCTTTCGCGCTGTCCGCCGCGGGCGCCGCCTGGCCGCAGGGAATCCTCTCGGTGCAGCTCGTCGGCAATTTCAACGGCGTCTCCTGCGAGCCCGAGGATCCCGCGAACGACATGCGGCTCGTCGGGGACAACGTCTGGCGAAAGCTCGTCTTCGTGAATCAGCCGGGAAGCCCCGATACCGTATTCTTCAAGTTCACGAAGAACGGCTCCTACCTCCCGCTCCACTGGGGCTGGAGCGGCGTGTGGGGCGTCGCCGCGCTCGCGTGGAGTCCGCCGAGCATCGCCGCCATCCTGCCGGACAGCGGATATCACTACTTCTACTTCAACGACGTCGATTATTCCTACCGGATCGAGCAGCCGGCCGGATGCATCACGGGAACGATGGCCGCCGCCGGGTCGGGCGGCGTTCCGCCGGGCGCGAGCGTTACGCTGTTCGATTCCCTGTACAACGTCATCGGCACGTTCGCCGCGTGGAGCGACGATTCCTACCGGTTCAGCGGGCTCTGCGCGTCGGTCTACGGACTATCGGCGAGCGCGCCGGGATACCGCGACACGACGATCGCGGAGATCCTGCTCCAAGCGGGCGAGACGAGGGATATTCCGATCCGGCTCACCCCGCTCGTCGGCGTTCTTTTCTCCTCCGTCGAATGCCGGCGGGTCGAGGGCGGCGTCATGGTCACGTGGTGCACCATGGGCTGCACTCCCCTCGCGGCCTTCGATGTCTACCGGGGCCGCGAACCGGCGTTCCAGACGGCCTCGAAGCGCAATTCCATTCCCGTCCTCGCCGACAGGATATACGAGTTCTTCGATCTCTGCGACGATCCCTCCCAGGATCTCTACTACCACATCGTCGAGGCCGGAGGCGACAATCCGGCGCGCTGCGGTCCGATCTTCGTGAAGGGAGAGGCCCTGGCGGCCTGCCTCGGCCAGAACTACCCGAACCCCTTCAATCCTTCGACGGTCATTCCGTTCACCGTAAGCGCCACCGGCGCGGGAAAACGCGCGACGATCTCGTTCTATGACGCCTCGGGGCGACTCATCGACCGGTACGATCTCGGAACGAAGGAAGCGGGATCCCACAGCTTCCGGTGGAATCCCATGGCGGCGAGCCGCGGAAGCGTTCCCTCCGGCGTCTACTACTGCAGGCTCGCGGTCGGCAAGGAAGTCTTCTCGAGGAAGCTCGTGCTTCTGCGGTNNTAGATCCGGCGGACGTCTATCGCGCGGGCGAAATGCCCGAGGCGCCGCCGCCGCTTCCGCCGCGCTTTTTCGCTGTTGTCGATATCCCGCCCCATGCTATGGTAACCGCATGAGAAAAACGGCTCCGGTATTCGCGTTCGCGCTCTTCTGCGTTTGCGTCTCGGCGGCGCCGATCGGCGCCCAAGGGATCCAAGGACGCGAGCTTCTCGGCGTCCGCATCGGCGGCGTCATCGGATCGCCGCCGCTCCGCGACGCGTTCGGCAACGGCAGCGAGCTCGAGCTTCACTTCATCAAGGGGCTCGGCACGTGGTGGGGGCTCGGCCTCGCCCTTTCCTCGCACAATTTCGGCGCGTCGAAGGACAGCCTCGCGAACATCGCGTACACCGGAATGAACCGGGAGGTGCGGTTCAGCATTTTCTCCATGACCGGCTGTTTTTTCGCCCGCAAGCCCATCGCGGGACGATTCACGGCCACGGGCGAGGCCGGGCTCGGTCTTTACGCCCTCACGGCGAGCATCCCCTCGGGATTCTACCAGGGCACGAGAACGGAAAACCGGTTCGGCACCTATTGCGGCGCGGGAATGCTGATGCGGATCTCCCGGGGCGTTTCGTTCGACCTGAACGTCAAGTACCACTACGTGTTTGTCGGCAGCGACGAGCTCGAAGCGATCCACTTTTTCACGGGCGAAACGAGGGCGCGTTTCATGCAGATCGCCTTCGGCGTGTTGCTGTTCAGCATATAGGCGCGACGACTGCGGGACGCGACGCAAAGGAGCGGGCATGACCGAGCGCGAAGAGCTCAAGGAAATTCTCAAGAAGCGATCGATCCTGAAGGGGGATTTCACACTCGTTTCGGGCCGCAAGAGCAGCTACTACATCAACGGCAAGATGACCACGCTGCATTCGCGCGGCCTTTACCTCGGCGCGAAGCTCCTCCTCGATCGTCTCGACGACACCGAGTACGACGCCTTCGCGGGCCCCACGATCGGCGCCGATCCGATCATCGGCGCGCTGCTCGCCTTGAGCGCCGAGCGCGGCGCCGAGAAGCTCGGTCTCCTCATCCGCAAGGAAGCGAAGGACCACGGCACGAAGAACCTCGTCGAGGGAAGCTGCGCGGACGGCGCGCGGGTCGTTCTCCTCGAGGACGTCGCGACGACGGGAGGCTCGCTCCTTCGCGCTGCCAGGGCGATCGAGGAGGCGGGGGGCGTGATTGCGCGGGTGATCACCCTCGTCGATCGCGAGGAAGGCGCCACGGACGCCCTCGCCGCGGCGGGGTACCGCTTCGATTCCCTCTTCAAGGTGAAGGAGCTGCTCTAGCGGACGTTCCGCGCCGTATCCGCCCTCGCCGGCGCGAAGAGAGAGTCCGGGAGATCGCTCCGGATTTCCACCCTCGAGAGCAGATACTCGTACAGCGGCTTTCCGCGGTGGGTCGCCGCGTACCGCTGCGGAAACGGCGTGCCGTCGAGATCCATGTAGTTGCCGTAGCGCTCCGTGAAGAGAAAGGTCGTGTCGGCCGTGCTCCGGATCTCCACGCCGTCGAGGAGCCGGCTCGACCGGTCGATGACGAGGGTGAGGAGCATATCCTCGTGCCGGTATCGCAGGCGAAACTGGCGATCTCCCGCTCCCGCCTCGAGCGATTCGGGCGTGCGCCCCTGCTCCCGGATCCACGAGAGCACGAGGGGATAGCGGAAGCGAAGCAGCCCGAACTCCATGGGAGAGACGCTCCGGAGCTGGCTGCGGCTGCTCCATTCCCAGGTGCCCTCCGCGTTGTGCCAGTGAATGATGACGTCGTCGAGCTTCCCGGCGGAAGTGCGCGTCATCACGTGCTTGTACCGCTCTCCCGAACGATAGAGGTCGAACGCGTTGCTTTTCGCGACAACCGTGTCGGCGAGATCGCGAATGAATCCCTTCCCCGTGAACGTCCCGAGACGCTCGATCCTGCGCTCGCCCCCGTGCGCCCGCACGAGCGCGCGCGCGGCGCGTTCGGGGTTTCGGGGCGTGTTCGAACAGGACGCCGCGAGAACGGCGCCGAGCGCCGCGAAGGCGCATGCCGCCGCGGCCCTTCCCTTGAATCCGAGAGTGAACGATTCCGCCACGTCAATCCTCCGCGCTTTTCCCGGGCTCCTGACGCCGGTCACAGGAGATGATCGGCGTCGATGAGCTCGTTTTTCCCGTTGTAGGCGACGGCGTACTGGAAATCCTTCTGGAGCGAGAGCGCCCCGACCTCTCCCTCTTTCGAGAGCGCGACGAAGGCGACCTGGAACGCCGGCTTCGCCGCGTGCTTCTTGAGGATGCGCTCGAGCGTCTTCTTGCAGGCCGCCTGCGGCGAGAGCCCCTGGCGCATGAACTCGACGACGAGGAAGCTGCCGCAGGTCTTCAGCACTTCTTCCCCCTTCCCCGTCGCGGCGGCGGCGCCGACGTCGTTGTCGACGTACATGCCCGCGCCGATCACGGGGGAATCCCCCACGCGGCCGTGTATCTTGAAAGCGAGCCCCGAGGTCGTGCAGGCGCCGGCGAGATCACCCGCGGCGTCGCGGGCGACGAGACCGATCGTGTCGTGATCGAGATCCGCGGGAAACCAGTCGTCCGCGTCGCTCAGTCTCTGCTTCCACTTGATCCACGCCTCGCGGGCGGCCTCGGTGAGAAGCTCCTCTCGCGCGAAGCCGTGCCTGCGGGCGAACTCCTCCGCCCCCGCTCCCACGATGAAAACGTGGTCGGTCGTCTCCATGACCTTCCGGGCAATCGAGATCGGATGGCGGTAGTTCTCGATGAAGGCGACCGCTCCGGCGCGGTAGTCGGGCCCCATGATGGAGGCGTCGAGCGTCACCTTGCATTCCTCGTCGGGGAGACCGCCGTAGCCGACGCCGTTCACGCTGGGATCTCCCTCGGAAACGCGCACGCCCGCCTCGACGGCGTCGAGCGCGGCGCCCCCCGAGGAGAGTATCTTCCACGCCGCCTCGTTCCCCGGGTAGCCGTGCTTCCACGTCGAGATGACGACGGGGGTGCGGCCGGGACCCGCGGCCCGCGGGGCGGCGAGGCCGGCGAAGGGAGAACGGGCGAGCGCGCCGCGAAACGGCAGCAGGCTCCCCGCCGCTCCGAGACCGGCCGTGATCTTGAGAAAGTTACGACGTGAAATGCGCCGCATCTCCATACCTCCCGCGCCGGACGCTCCGTTCCGGCGAGACGCGCTCCCGGCCGCCGCCGGGGGCGGCCGGTCAGCCGATCTTTTCCTTCACGAGCTCCCGGCGAAGGGCCTCGATCGCCTTCGTCGGATTGAGGCTCTTCGGACACGCCTCGACGCAGTTGAAGATCGTGTGGCAGCGCCAGAGGCCGTGCTTGTCGTCGAGAGCGTCGAGGTGTTCCCCCGGCGCGTCGTCGCGGCTATCCGCGATGAAGCGGTACGCCTTGAGAAACGCGTGCGGCCCGAGGTAGCGCTCGTCCGCCCAGAACGACGGGCAGGACGACGTGCAGGCGCCGCAGAGGATGCACTCGTAGAGGCCGTCGAGCCTCGCGCGCTCCGCCGGGCTCTGGATCCGCTCGGCGTCGGACGGCGGCGGCGTCTTCGTGATGAGGTACGGCTTGACGGCGAGGAGCTTCTCGACCATCGGGTCGATGTCGACGGCGAGGTCCTTGATGACCGCGAAGCCCTTGAGCGGTTCGACCGTGATCGTCGACGAGCCGAGCGCGAGCACCTGCGTCTCGCAGGCGAGACGGTTCACGCCGTTGATGGTCATGGCGCACGAGCCGCAGATGCCGCTCTTGCAGGAGCGGCGGAACGTGAGGGAGCCGTCCTGCTTCCAGCGGATCTCGTTCAGGCAGTCGAGCACGGACTGCCCCTTCATGACCTCGATCTTGTACTCCTGCGTGTAGCGCTTCCGCTCGCCCCCGTCCGGGTCGAAGCGCTTCACGCGAAAGGTGATGAGCTTCTTTTCCGTGTCATGATTCGCCATCTTCGAGGCCCTCCTTGCCGGTGCCGGACGATCCCGGGATCGCCGCGGCCCGCGCGATCAGTATTTCCGTTCCTGCGGCTGGAATCGCGTGATGACGACGGGCTTGTAGTCGAACGCGACCGCGCCGTTCTTCCGGTGCGCGAGCGTGTGCTTGAGCCAGTTCGCGTCGTCCCGCTTCGGGAAATCGGTGCGCGAGTGGCCGCCCCGCGATTCGGTTCGGTTCAGCGCGCTCGCCACCATGATCTCGGTCACATCGAGCATGCGGCCGAGCTCGAGCGCGTCGATGAGATCCATATTGAACGTCTTTCCCTTGTCGTCGATCCGGATGCGCCCGTAGCGCTCGCGGAGCGACGCCACTTCCGCGCGGAGCTGCTCGAGGTTGCAGCCGTTGCGATACACGGCGCAGTTCGCGGTCATCTGCTGCTGCATCTCGGCGCGGATCGCCCCCGTCTTCTCGGAGCCGGTCGCCGAGAGAATGCCGTCGATCTCCTCGATCGCCTCCTTCGCCGCGTCCGCGGGAAGATCGGGAAGCGCGGGCTCGGTGCGGAGGAACCGCACGATCGATTTGCCCGCCCGCCGGCCGAAGAGCGAGGCCTCGAGAAGCGAGTTCGTGCCGAGGCGGTTCGCCCCGTGCACGCTCACGCAGGCGCATTCGCCGGCGGCGTAGAAGCCGGCGACCTTCTTCGCCTTGCCGTCGGCGAGCACCTGACAATCGTTGTCCGTGGGAATGCCGCCCATGGAGTAGTGCGCCGTCGGCTGGATCGGAATCGGATTCGTGACGCAATCGACGTGCATGAACTTCCACGCGAGCTCGTGGATCTGCGGGAGCTGCGTCATGATCTTATCCTTGCCGAGGTGGCGAAGGTCGAGATGGATGAAATCCTTGCCGCCGATCCCCCGCCCCTCGTCGATCTCGCGCTGCATGGCGCGCGAGACGACGTCGCGCGGAGCGAGCTCCATCTTGTCGGGCGCGTATTTCTTCATGAAGCGCTCGCCGGCGTCGTTGACGAGGTAGCCGCCCTCGCCGCGCGCCGCCTCGCTCACGAGGATGCCGTGGATGTAGAGCCCCGTCGGATGGAACTGGAGAAACTCCATGTCCTCGAGGGGGATCCCGGCGCGGAGCGCCATCGCCGGACCGTCGCCCGTGCTCGAGAGCGATATCGAGGCGATCCTGAAGATGCGCGCGTGCCCGCCCGTGCCGAACATGACGGCCTTCGCGTGAAAGACGTGCACGCCGCCGTTCACGACGTCCCACGCGACGACCCCGCTGCAAACGTCGTCGCGGACGATGAGGCCGAGAACGTAGAACTCGGGATAGAAGCGCACCCCCTCCTTCACGCAGTTCTCGTAGAGCGTGTGGAGCAGCGCGTGCCCCGTGCGATCGGCGGCGTAGCAGGCGCGGAGTATCGGCCCGCCCTTGCCGAAGTTCTTCGTGTGGCCTCCGAAGAGACGCTGGGCGATGCGGCCGTCCGGCGTGCGCGAGAACGGCGCCCCCATGTGCTCGAACTCCCGCACGACGACCGGCGCTTCCCTGACGAGGATCTCGATCCCGTCCTGGTCGCCGAGATAGTCGCTCCCCTTGACGGTGTCGAACATGTGCCATTCCCAGTGGTCCTCTTCCTCGTTCGCGAGGCTGGCCGCGATGCCGCCCTGCGCCGCGCCGCTGTGGGAGCGCGTCGGGAAGACCTTGCTCACGACCGCCACGTCGTAATCCTTCGCCGCCTCGACGGCGGCCCGCATGGCGGCGAGCCCCGCTCCCACGACGACGACGTCGTGGCGATGCACGCTGTGCAGCGGCACCCCCTCGACGTCGTGAATGGTTTCGGGATCGATCGGTGTCATATCTCAGAAACCTCCTGCCCGGAACGGAAGGATGGTGAGAATGCCGAGCGTGAGCGCCATGAGCGCCACGATCGAAATCGCGCTGTAGATGAGGATGCGGAGCCACCCGCGGTGAACGTAGTCGTCGAGGACGATCCAGAGGCCGTAGAGCCCGTGAAAGAGCGCGACGACGAGGAACGAGATGTCGATCGTCTTCCAGAGCGGGGTCGCCACGCGATCCGCGATGGCGGCAAAGCTCAGCTCCTCGTCGAGGAGGTAGTGGAGCAGCCACACGTGCGCGAAGAGAACGACCGCGAGGTAGACTCCCGTCACCCGCTGGAAGAGCCACATGATCGCGCCGCCCGAGCGGACGTTTCCGCGATATCTCATGAGAGCCCACCCCCTCCCGCCCGGACGACCGCGGCGAGGAGCCCGCCGACACGGGTCAGCATCGCGACCGCGACGACCGCCCACGTCGCGAGCCAGAGGAC
The DNA here is from genome assembly GCA_002403295.1 of bacterium UBP1_UBA4771. Lineage (GTDB taxonomy): Bacteria > Krumholzibacteriota > Krumholzibacteriia > Krumholzibacteriales > Krumholzibacteriaceae > SSS58A. The sequence goes on from DHHN01000010.1 coordinate 14,807, forward strand.
GACGGCGGCGCCGAAGACCTGCTTCTGCTTTTCGATGAGGAGCCCGAAGTCGAAGAGCGTGACCCGGAGCCCGTTCCAGAGGTGATAGAGGATCACGCCGACGAGCCCGACCTCGAG
>DHHN01000010.1:14989-27815 GCA_002403295.1 bacterium UBP1_UBA4771
CGGTGGAGAATCCACGCCGCCGTCCCGAGGTGTATCCGGTACCTCTGTAGCGCCCTCATCGATCCCTCCTCTATTGATTGGACCGCGGGCCCCGGCGGGGGAGCCCGCCGTCCTGAAGCACGCGTCGGAAAAAGCGCGAGTTTCGCGGGAATATACCACGGCCGATTCGCGGCCGTCAACTCTTAGTCGCGGTCGAGCCGCAACGGTCGTATCGCGAAAAAGCATTGACAGTTCCGCGCTCGCGCGGATAGGTTCGCCTCGCGCGTGCATCGTGGCGGTGGTGATTCGGGTCGCGGGGCGCAACGGTTCGAACCCTGTTCCAAGGAGGTACCCATGTCTCGTGCGAAAGCGCTCGTTCTCGCATCAGCGTTCCTTCTACTCGCCTCTCTCTTCTCCTGCTCGGGCGAAGACGGCGCCACCGGGCCGAGAGGCCGGGACGGGAACGCCAACGTCGTCGTCTTCCAGTACGGGACGCGCACCACGACGTCGGGCAACATCAACTATACGTTCGAAGCCTCGCAGGGGTTCGTCGACTCGTCCCTCGTTCTCGCGTATTACAACCCGTCCACGGAGGCCCCGACGGCGTGGTATCCCGTGCCCGGCCTCGGCTCAACGGGCGCGTACATGACCCGCAGCATGTGGTACCAAACCGGCACGGATCCCAGCACCTACATGTACAGGGCGTTCCTTCTGACGCCGAGCGGCTCGGCGACCTATACGAGCTCGGTCACGTGGACGAAGTTCAAGATCATCCTCGTGCCCGCCTCCGAGATCATCCCGCTCGCATCGATCGGCCTGATCGACACGAACGACTACCGCGCGGTGCGCGACTACTTCGGGCTCGCCGAGTAGCGGCTCGGGCGTTCGACGCAACGAAAAGAAGCGAGGGGGCGAAACCCCCTCGCTTCTTATATCCTCCCGCCGGCGTACACGCCGGCGTTTCTCGATGCGCGCCCGCGACGGCGTCGCCGTCGAATCGGGATGACTGCTATTTCGCCCGCGCCTTCTTGTGCAGCTCGGCCCGGAGCTTCCCCTGCAGCTCGAGCGGGAGCGGCTTTCCCCTCGGGCGCTCCGGGGGCGTCCCCTCGCCGGGGGCGCGCTCGACCGCGCGCGGCGTGTAGGGCCCGATCTCGAGAAGATGATGGAGCATGACGAGGGCCGCCTCCTTGTCGGGTATCATCCCCTTCCCTCCCGTTTCGGGATCGAGCTGCGAAAAGGGGGGGATCGGCGAGCCGACGCAGGAGGGGCAGCCGCGCGCGCACGTGCACGACGAGATGAGATCGAGCGCCGCTTTCATGATCTCCTCGACGAGATCGTACGCCTTGAGCGAGAAACCGAGGCCGCCCGGGTATTTATCGTAGACGTAGACGGCGGGGCTGTCGGTCGAGCGCGAGTTCACCGTCGTCCCGACGTCGAGCGGGTCGCACATGACGAAGAGCGGCAGCACCTCGCGCAGCACGTTCGAGACGCCGAGGAGCCCCTCGCCGGGCGTGCGTCCGTGCCGGCGGACCTCCGCGAAGGTCTCGGGGGGCGGCACGATCCAGAGCCCGGCGGTCTCGAGCACCTGCGGCGGGAGGTCGCATTTGCCGTAGCCGATCGAGTCGCGGCTCCCGAACTTGATCTTCCGGAACATGAAGGTGAGCGAGGTCACCGAAACGTCGCCGAAGGAGACCTTCGCGATCCGCCACTCCCGCGACTTTTCCTCGCGATCGACCTTCACCTGCGTCTCGGTGATCGACTGCGTATAGTAATCGACGTTCGCCGGCTCGACGAAGGCGACCTTCTTCTCCGTGTCGAGCGTGTTCACGAAGTAGGTCTCCGCCTCGTGCAGGTAGATCGCCTGCGGATGGACCTGCTGGAAGGCGCTCGACTCGTCGATCGTGCCGATGACCGAGTTCCCCGCCTTCTCGTTCACGATCGTGTAGATGTTGGGTGATATGTTGCGCAGGTTGACGTCCGCGCTCGGATACCCCTTGCCGGTCCAGTAGTATTTGCCCCTCACGAAGGCGATCTCGCGCTCGTCCTCGAGGAGCTCGAGGATAGAGGGCGCGTACTCGCCCGCGGCCTCGACCTCGCCCGCCTCGAGCGGGAGCTCGAAGGCCGCCGAGCGGAGCTGCGCCATGAGGATGTGCGGGTTTCCCGGATCGATGATGGCGTTCTCGGGAGATCTCCCGAAGAAGTACTCGGGGTGGCTCGCGAGGTACTGGTCGAGGGGCGTGTTGTACGGAATGAAGATCGTGATCGCCTCGTCCTTCCCGCGCCCCGCGCGACCCGCCTGCTGCCACGTCGAGGCGATGCTCCCCGGATAGCCGACGATGATCGAGGCGTGGAGCGCCCCGACGTCGATCCCGAGCTCGAGGGCGTTCGTGCTGATCACGGCCTTCAGGTCTCCGTCGAAGAGCCGCTTCTCGATCGCCCGGCGCTCCTCGGGGAGATAGCCGCCGCGGTAGGGATGCACCGAGTCCTTCATCGAGGAGCGGTGCTTGCCGAGCATCTCGCGGGCGTAACGCGTGATCACCTCGCTCACGACCCGCGCCCGCACGAAGGCGATCGTCTGGACGTCGTCGAGGACGAGCCGCGTGACGAGCTCCGCGGCCTCGATGTTGGAGCTCCGCCGTTCCATCTCGCCGACGTCGATCGTCGGCGGGTTCCAGAAGAGGAACTGCTTGCGCCCGCGCGGCGAGCCGTCCTCGGCGACGACCCGCACCGCGCGGCCGAGGAGCTTCTCCGCATGCTCGCCGGGGTTCGCGATCGTGGCGGACGAGGCGGCGATGACGGGACGCGCGCCGTAGTGCGCCGCGATCCGGTCGAGACGCCGCAGGACGTTCGCGACGTGCGATCCGAATACGCCCCGGTAGCTGTGGATCTCGTCGACGACGACGTACCGCAGGCGCGAGAGGAAGTTCGCCCATTTCGCGTGGTTCGGGAGGATACCCGAGTGGAGCATGTCGGGGTTCGTGAGGAGCACGCGCGCCTCGTCGCGCAGCTTCCGCCGCGATGAGGCCGGCGTGTCGCCGTCGTAGGTGCCCGCCCGGAACTCGATCCCCTTCGGCCCCATATACCGCTGCAGAACGCGCAGCTGGTCCTGCGCGAGCGCTTTCGTCGGGTAGAGGTAGAGAGCGCGCGCTTCGGGATCCTCGAGGAGGCTCGAGAGAACGGGGACGTTGTAGCAGAGCGTCTTGCCGCTCGCGGTCGAGGTGACGACGACGGTGTCCTCGCCGCCGCGGAGCAGCTTCACCGCCTCGGCCTGATGGACGTAGAGCTTTTCGACGCCGGTATCCTTGAGGAGCCGCGCGAGTTTGGCGGGCAGCGGCGGCGAGAGCTCCGCGAAACGCGCGCTCCGCGCCGGGATCGTGTGCTTGTGCGCGATCTGCCCCGCGTAGAAATCCTCCGTCTGCACGCGCTTCAGGAACTTCGTTACTTCCAACGCCCCGTCCTTTCAGGATCGGCTCGACAGGAAGATCGTGACGAGCTGGAGCATGGTCACGAGGTCGAGCCTGTTGTGATGCAGGATGTTCGCGACGTCCTTCGCGTCCCCCGTGCGCACGAACTCGTGGTAGGCGCCGGGGATCTCGGCGCCGGGGATGTCTCCGATGCGCTTTCGCTTGCACAGGTGCAACTCGAGGGTCTGGAGCCGGTGGTTCGGCGTGCGCCCCGCGACGACGCCCCGGGCGACGTGAAGAAGATCGACGTGCACGGCGGGAGGCGCGAACGCGATCCGGTGCACCGTCGCCCGGTCCCGTATGTACGGCACGTCGAAGGATATCCCGTTGAACGTCACGAGCGCGTCGAACCGGCGCGAGAGACCGGCGAGATAGGAGAGAACCGCGGCCTCCTCCGAATAGTCGCGCGCGAAGAGCTGATCGACGACGAGGCTGGCGCCCGACGAGTACATGAGCCCGACGAGAAAGAGCGGCGCCGCGCCCCCGAGTCCCGTCGTCTCGATGTCGAGGTAAAACGCGCGCTCGGGAGGAACGTCTCTCAGCGCCCGAAGCGGCGCGAACGGCGGCGCGGGCGGGAAAAAGGCGCCGGCGAGCGCTTCGAGATACTCCCGATGAAACGCGGGGGCATCGGGCCAAATCGCCGGAGCGTCGGCCCTGATCCGGTAGAACACCCCCCGCGCGCCGGCGGTTTCCTCGCCCGCCGCCGCGTCGGCGAGACGGACGGCGGCCGTTCGCGGACGGGGCGGGATCGCGCTTCTTCGCGCCGTGAACACTCCTTCGGCCCGCTTCTTGAGCTCCTCGAGCTCCCGTTTGAGATCGATGCGACGCTCCGACACGACAACACATCCCGTCGCGGTCCGGCGACGAGGCGCCGCGGAACGCTCCGCCGCGTCGGGCTCCGGACGCATGAGCGAGGATAGCACGAACGCCGGCGAAAGAGAATCCGCTACCTCGGCGAAGGCGCCCCTCCCTCCATTCCTCTCGCGGCGGCGCTCGATCGGGGCCCGATTCTTGCAGAAAAGAACACGGGGGGCATGGTTTTTCTTGACGCCCGCGGGGGCCATCGGCTATTTTACGGAAAATTTGGGTAACGCCATGCAACATGATAAATTAAAATCGATCGTGCTCCTCGTGGGATCGCTCGTTCTCCTCGTTCTCGTCGCCGCGAAGCCAGATTTTCTTCGCCCGGCGCTCCCCGGCACCGAGGATTCCCCGGGCGAAGCCGCGGCCGCGCTTCCGGACGCGTCCTCTCCGGCCCGCGCGGGAGTCGTCGCGGCGAAGATGTCCTTCTACGATCTCATGATCGAGTTCGGCTTCGACGCCCCTTCGATCCAGCTCATCGAGAAGGCCGTCCGCAACGTGTACGATTTCCGGAAGATATACCCGGGACAGCGATACGAGGTATTCGCCGCCGAGGACGGCAGCGTCGAGAGCATGCGGTTCTCGGAGCGCGGCGATGAGGCGTACATCGACATCAACTTGAGGGACGGCGCCGTCTCGGCCGAAAAGAAGGAGTACGAGTACGACCTGCGCCTGTGCCCCGCGGGCGGGACCATTTCGACGAGCCTCTTCGCGGCCCTCGACGCCGGCGGCATACCGCCCGAGCTCGGCCACAAGCTCGCCGATCTCTTCGCGTGGGACATCGATTTCCACAACGACATGCGCCGCGGCGACTACTTCAGGATGATATACGAGGAAAAGACGCGCCGCGCCGACGGGATGAGAAAACTCGGCCGCATCGTCGCGGCGGAGTTTTACGCGCGCGGCAAGAGCCACTGCGCCTTCATGTTCGACAACGGCGCGGGCGGATACGATTACTTCGACGAGAACGGAAAAGCGCTTCGCAAGCAGCTCCTGCGCGCGCCTCTCTCCTACACCCGCATCAGCTCGAACTTCAGCCACCGCCGCTTCCATCCCGTGCTCCATCACTACGCGCCCCACTACGGCATCGACTACGCGGCGCCCACGGGCACGCCGGTCATGGCGACGGGAAACGGCACCGTCATCGCGGCGGAGCGCAAGGGCGGAAACGGCAACTACGTCAAGGTCAAGCACCCGAACGGATACGTGACGTACTACCTGCATCTCTCGCGTTTCGGAAAAGGGATCCGCGCCGGCGCCCACGTCAACCAAGGGCAGGTCATCGGCTACGTCGGATCGACGGGTTACGCGACGGGGCCGCACCTCGACTATCGCGTTCAGAAGAACGGCAAATTCGTGAATCCCCGCACGATATCGCTTCCGCCGGCCGATCCGGTCTCCCGTGCGAAGATGGCCTCCTTCATCGACATGCGCGACCGGCATCTCTCGCGGCTCTCGAACATCGCGACGGGCGGCGACGGCGAAGCGTTCGTCTCCGGCTCCGACCCCGGCGTCGGGGCGGATCCGGCGCGGAAGGAACCCGCCGCGCGCGGCGCCGCCCGCTGAGCCATGAACCACGGACGATCGATCCTCGTCCACGCGTGCTGCGCCTCGTGCTCGTGCTACGTATTTCCGCATCTGGCGGCGACGTACGACGTCACGGCCTACTTCTACAACCCGAACATCCATCCCGAGCGGGAGTATCTCCTGCGGCTCGACGAGATGCGCCGCATCGCCGGAAGATGCGGCGTTCGGCTGATCGAGGGGGATTACCGCACGCTGCGCTGGTGGAAGGAAATCTGGCGTTACCGGCATCTGCCCGAGCGAAGCGAGCGCTGCTTCGCCTGCTACCGGCACCGGTTCGAGGTTTCGGCCCGGAAGGCGGCCGAGCTCGGCATCCCTCTCTTCACGAGCACGCTGTCGGTGAGCCCGCACAAGGTCTTCGATCGCATCGCGGCGATCGGCGCCGAGGCGGGGCTCGCGTACGGCGCCGCGTTCCTTGCCGAGGATTTCAAGAAACGGGACGGATTCAGGAAGAGCGTCGAAGGCGCCCGGGAGCACGGCCTCACGCGGCAGGACTACTGCGGCTGTCTGATGAGTCTCGAGGAGGCGAATCTCCGCCGCGCGGCGCGCGGCGGCTGACCGGGCGGAATCACCCGCCGGCGGCGATGACGAGCCGCCTGTCTCCGGGCGCCGTCGCCTCGCCGACGATCGCCGCCTCCCGCACGCCCCGCTTCGCAAGAACCTTGAGGTAGCGTCGCGCCGCGTCGGGGGGCAGCGCGACGAGCAGGCCGCCCGAGGTCTGCGGATCGACGAGCGTCATCTCGAGGGCGCTTGGAAGCGTCCCCTCGATCGCGAGGTCCTCCTTCACGTATTCGCGGTTCGACATGCCTCCCCCCGTGAGGAATCCGCGCCCCGCGAGATCGAGGGCATCCGGAAGAAGCGGCAGCGCCGCGGCGTCGATTCGCAGCGTCACGTTCGAGGCGCGGGCCATCTCGAGCGCGTGTCCGAGGAGGCCGAATCCCGTGATATCGGTGCAGGCATGCGCCCCGAGATCGTACAGACCCTCCGAGGCGGCGCGGTTCAGCGCCGACATGACGTCGTAGAAGAGCTTCTCGCGCGCGGCGCCGAGAGCGCCGTTCTTGAGAGCGGTCGAGTAGATGCCCGTCCCGAGGGGCTTCGTGAGGACGAGGAGATCGCCGTTTTCGACCCCTCCCTTTCGCAGGAGGCGGTCCGGATGCACGAAACCGACGACCGAGAGGCCGTACTTGACCTCGCTGTCCTTGATCGTATGCCCGCCGACGACGACCGCCCCCGCCTCGTTCACCTTGTCCGCGCCGCCGCGGAGCATCTCCCCCAGCACGTCGAGGGGCAGCGTTCCCTCGGGAAAGCACACGATGTTGAGCGCCGTGATCGGCTTGCCGCCCATGGCGTAGACGTCGCTCAGGGCGTTCGCCGCGGCGATCTGTCCGAAGACGTACGGATCGTCGACGATCGCGGGAAAGAAATCGAGCGTGAGGACGAGCGCGATATCGTCCGTAACGCGCACGACGGCGCTGTCATCCGCCTGATTCGTGCCCACGATGACGGCGGGATGACGCTGCGGGGGGAGTCGTTCGAGAACCGGCCACAACTCCGTTGGGCTGAGCTTCGCCGCTCAACCCGCGCAGGAAGCCATGGCGGTGAGACGGAGCCTTTTCTCCATGATGCGCTCGCTTTCTTCGGCCGCCGGCGCGGCGGCCCGCTACCGGATCTTTCGTATGGCGCTTACCGGGCATACCGCCTCGCAGGCGCCGCAGTCGGTGCACAGGTCCGCGTCTATCACGTACACGTCCGCAACCTGCGCGATCGCCTCGACGGGGCATTCCGGCTGGCATGCCCCGCACGATATGCAGTCGCTCGTCGTTTCGTACGCCATGATCCCCTCCAGGCGCGCAGCGTCCGAATGCTCGTATTCATAGTCCGTTCCGCGGAGGCGAGTCAATCATTTTCGAGGCAACCGGGGCTTCGCGCGGCGAGCGGGGAACCGCCGCCCGGCCGACGCGCGGGCTATTTCTCCGGAACGAGACGAAGCACCGCCGCGCGCTCCCACGCGAGCGAGCGTTCGATGATCGCGCGGACGTCGGCCTCCGCCGCCGCGGCGGTCGCGGCCGCGAGCGGAGCCGGGGCGCCGGCCCCGCCGAGCAGGACGCCGAGCCCGAGCGCATAGGCGCCGTTGATGCTCGAAAGCTCGCTTCTCGTGCGCTTGCCTCCGAGGCGGCTCTTGGCCGTCGCGATCTCCTCGTCCGCGGGAAGACGCCCGCGGAGGCCCCGGATCTCCTCCTCGAGCGCGGCGCTCGCCTCTTCGAGACGCGCCGCGCCCGTGCCGAGATACGCCATGACGACCGCTCCTCCCGGCACCGGCGACACGCCGCAATCGATCGTGTACGAGAGCCCGCGCTTCTCGCGAAGCTCGAGCTGCATTCTCCGCGCGAGGATCTCCCCGGCGACGAGCGCCGCGGCCGTTTCGCGCGGCGACGCGGCCCGCACGAGCCAGCCCGCGGCGAGATAGGCTCCCTCCTTGCGGATCGTCTTCTCGACGACGCCCGGCGCGACGGAGTCGGGGAACGCGGGACACGCCACGGCGGGACCGGGCGAAAGACGCTCGAGGAGCCCGGCGAGGATCGAGACCGCCTCGCGATGTTCGAACGGCGAGACGATCGTCGCGACGGCGTTTCCGCGGGCGAAGAGCTTCGCGCCGAGAGCGCGAAGATCGTCCGCGGTCGCCTTCGCCATCGCCGGCGGCGGCGGGAAGAGCGGCGCGGCGAAGGGATGATCCCCGAAAAGCGCCTTCATCATGAAGCCGCGCATCGTGTAGTACGGCGAGCCGCTCCGCATGCCGATCTCCCCCATGAGCGCCGCGCGCGCCTCGGCGAGCGCCTCTTCCGTGACCGCGTCGCCCGAGAGGAAGCGTCCGAGAAGGCCGGCCGCCTCCGCGATCCGGGCGGCCGGCGCCTCGAGCCGGACGAAGGCGAAGGCGGGACTCAGGAGATAATCGTCCTGCGGCACGTACGGATTGTCTCCGAACGCGACGCGGGCGCCGAGCGCCTCGAGTTCCCGGACGAGCTCCCTTCCCCGAGGCGAAACTTCGAGAACGGTCATGAGCAGCTCGACGAGCCCCGGACCCATGTCGTCCCCCGCGCACGACCGCCCGCGGAGCAGCACGTGAATCGCCGCCGCCGTGGAACCCTCCCGCCTCGCCGCTCCGGCGAGGCCGCCGCCGGGCAGCGTCTCGACGACGGCCCTCTCTCCCGCCGGCGCATCGTCCGTCGCGCCGGCCGGCGCGGCGAGGAGACAGGCGTTCCATTGCGGATCGCGAAAATACCTCTCGAGCGCGCGGGCGCAATCCTTCGCGCCGGCGCGCGCCACCCCGCCCGTGATCTGCTCGAGGTAACGCTCGCCGTGGAGCGCGATCGCCTCGCCGTGCGACATGATATAGAAATGGTACATCTCGCGGTCGAAGGTCTCTGCGGCGAGAACGGCCGTTTTCGCCTTCTCGACCGCCTCCGGCGCCGGCTTCCAATCCGCGAGAGCGCGGACGAGGGCCGGCAGCTCGCCGCAGGCGGCGGGCGTGTCGCCGGGGCACGCGAGGCGGATCCGGAGCGCCGAGTATCCGCCCCCGATCTCGAGACTCACCTCGGGAGCGCCGAGCGCCCGTTCGGCGAGCGCGCGGGAAAGGGGCGAATCCTCGCCGGCGATGAGCCGCGCCGCGAGAACCGCCGCAGGAAAATCCCGATCGGGGACCGCGGGAAACCGGATGATCATGTCGAATCCCGGATCCTCGCCCGCGCGGGGTTTCGAGACGATCTCGTTCCTCCAGCGAGGGACGTGGTGCGCGCCTCGCGCGAACGGAGCCCCGGAGGCCCCTCTCGCGGACGGGGCGCCCGCCGATGCGCGCGCGGCCCGCGCCGGCGCGCCGAAATAGTCCTCCACGAGCGCGGCCGCCCGCCGCCGATCGTATCCTCCCATGAGGACGATCCGCATGCGCGAGGGATCGTAGTGGCGCCGGTAGAAGGCCTCGAGGGCGTCGGCGCTCATCGTCCCGATCGTCGCCGCATGGCCGGCGATCGGCTCGGCGAGCGCGGAGCCCCGGTAGAGCGCGCGCTCGACAATCCGCTCGCGCCGCGAACGGGGATCGTCCGCCTCGCGCCGCAACTCCTCGAGGATCACCATGCGCTCCTTCTCGATCTCGGAGGCCGGGAACACCGAATGAATCAGCATCTGAGAGAGAAGCTCGAGCCCCTCCTCGAACAGCGAGGACGGCGCGACGAGAAAATAGACCGTCGTCTCCTTGCGGGTGAAGGCGTTGAGGAACACCCCGTTGTCGTCGACCCACTGGCTCATCTCCTCGCGCGTGAAGCGCTCCGAACCGTTGAACGCGAGGTGTTCGACGAAGTGGCACGCCCCGCGCATTCCCGGGGGCTCGGCGGTCGAGCCGACGGGCACGGCGATCGCTATGCACACGACGTCCGCGCTCCCGCCGCCGGCGAAGAGGATCTCGGGGCCTCCCCCCGCCCGCGGCGCCGCGGCGGCCCGCGGGCCCCGGATCGAAGGCGCCGAAAAAGAGAGCGCGGCGATCGCGAGCGCGACAATGAAGGGGAAAACGGCGCGGGCGCGGCGCGGGCGCGGCGCCGCGCGGGGGTGCGGCGAACGGTGGAAGCGTTTCATCGCGGAACCTCCAGAGGGGGCGGAAGGCCTATTTCACGAGATCGATCGCGCGGCCGTAGAGCGCCTCCGCGGCGCCGGCGAGCGTCTCCGACAGGGTCGGATGCGGAAAGATCGACTCGGCGAACTGCTCGCCGGTGAGACCCCGGTCGAGCGCCACGATCGCCGGCGCGAGGAGCTCGGTCGCGGAGGGTCCGATGATATGCACCCCGAGGAGCCGCCGGTCCTCCTCGCGCGCGACCCATTTCACGAATCCGTCTTCTTCGCCGAGCCCCTTGGCCTTGCCGTTCGCGGCGAACGGAAAACGGCCCGTCACGATCCTCTCCCCCCGCTTCCTCGCCTCTTCCTCGGTGAGTCCGACGCGGGATATCTCCGGGAGCGTGTAGATCGTCGAGGGAATCGCGTCGTAGGCGATCTCGCGGGCGCGCCCGAGGGCGTTCTCCGCCGCGACGACGCCCTCCCGCGTGGCGACGTGGGCGAGGAGATACCCGCCCGTGACATCACCTGCGGCGTAGACGCCCGGCCGCGAGGTCTCCATGCGCCGGTTGACCTTGATCCCCGAGCGGTCGGCCTCGATCCCGAGCGTCTCGACGCCGGCGTCCGCGAATCGCGGCATCCGGCCGACCGATACGAGCGCGATCTCGGAGGCGATCTCCGTTCCGTTCTCGAGTTTCGAGACGACCCCCGTTTCCGTCGCCCGTGCCGAGGCGACCCTCGCGCCGAGATGGAGATCGATGCCCTTCTTTCTGAGAAGCATCTGCAGCGTGCGGGATACGTGCGCGTCCTCGGTCGCGACGAGCGACGGCAGCATCTCGACGATCGTGACCTTCGAGCCGAACGCGCGAAAGATCGTCGCGAACTCGCATCCGATAACGCCGCCGCCGACGATGAGTACGCTCGCGGGGATGCGCCCGAGATCGAGAATGTCCCTGCTCGAAAGCACGCGTGTGCCGTCGAACGGCATGAAGGGAAGCGACGCCTCCGCCGAGCCGGTCGCGACGATTATGCGCGTCGCCGCGACCCGTCCCGTCCCCTCGACGTCCATCTCGCGCTCTCCCGTGATCCGCCCCGCGCCGCGAAGCACGTCTATCTTCCGCGCCTTGAGCAATTTCTCGATGCCGGAGACGAGCTCCCGAATGACGCGGGACTTGTTCGCGAAAAGCCCCGCCGCGTCGACGGCGACCTCTCCGCGCGAGACACCCGATTCGCGGGCGGTCCGGGCCCGCTCGACGAGATGGGCCACTGCCTGGAGCGCCTTCGTCGGGATGCAGCCCCAGTTGAGGCAGGTGCCGCCGAGCTCGGCCCGTTCGACGAGACAGACGCGCGCGCCGAGCTGCGCGGCGCGGATCGCCGCCGGATACCCCGCGGGGCCGCCGCCGAGCACCGCGATATCGTATTCGCGAATCACGTTCGCCCTCCCCGTCGCTAGAAGAGCCGTTCCGCCTTGTTCCGGAGGAGCTTTGCCTGCGAGCGGTTGAGCCGCACCTCGGTGCGGCCCGCGTCATCGAGCGCCATGATGAAGTTGCCGCCCGACCACGGAACGACGTCCGCGATGCGGCGGACGTTCACGAGATAATCGGAGCCGAGCCGGACGAAGATCGCCGGATCGACCTGCACCTCGACCTCGTCGAGATCGCGGTACGTCGTCGGATACTTCCCGTCCGCCGTGAACGCGGCGACACGGCCACCCTCGCGGTGGAGCATGGCGACGCGCTCGACGTCGACGAGCGACGGCTCGCCGGCGGCGACGACCACGATCCGCGGAAGAAAACTCGTGCCGATGCGTATGCTGCCCGCGAGCGCGCGCAGCCGTCGCGCATACACCTCGCGCCGCGGCATCGCCGCGCGCGCGCGATCGAGCGCCGTTCCGAGCCGCGCGCGGTCGATCGGCTTGAGAAGATAGTCGAGGGCGTTCACCTCGAACGCCCTGATGGCGTACCGGTCGTACGCCGTCGCGAATACGACGAGCGGCGGCTCCCCCGCCTCGACGAGCGCCGCGACCACCTGGAATCCGTCCACCTCGGGCATCTGGATGTCGAGAAATACGAGATCGGGGCGCTTCGCCCGCGCGAGCTCGATCGCCTCGCGGCCGCCGGCGGCCTCGGCGACGATCTCGATGTCCTTCTCGCCGGCGAGAAGAAACCGCATCTCGTCGCGCGCGAGCTGCTCATCGTCGACGATCAGCGTTCGAATCGGCACGAGTCCACGCTCCTTGCGATGGGCGGCGGAATGGTGAGACGAACCGCGGCGCCGCCGTTCCGGCGCGGCTCGATCGTGAAGCGGCCCGCGCCGCAGGTGTAGAGGGCGAGACGCTCGGT
>DHHN01000010.1:27977-28288 GCA_002403295.1 bacterium UBP1_UBA4771
TCGACGTCCGTGACCACGCGAAGCCGCTCGTCGCCGAAGCGCACCCGCTCGATCGCGAGATAGTCGTCGATGAAGGCGAGCTCGTCGCGAAGGCTGTGCGTGTCGTTCGAGTCGTCGAGCGCCTTGCGAAAGATCGAGGCGAGCTGCCGGGTCATCTCCCGAGCCTTGTCGGCGTCGGTGCGGATGAGTGTCGAAATCGAATTGAGGGTATTGAAGAGAAAATGCGGATTGATCTGGCTCCGGAGCGTCACGAGCCGCGCGCGCAGGAGCTGGCGCTCTTCCTCGCGCAGGAGAAGCTCGAGCCGGGCGCC
>DHHN01000010.1:28435-35821 GCA_002403295.1 bacterium UBP1_UBA4771
TGTAGACGATCGAAAAGGGGTTGAGCGAGTAGCTCCAGATCTCGCCGCCGCGCCCGAGAACCGCGACGAGAAATCCGCTCGCGAGTCCCGCGCCGGCGTACATGGGCAACCCCGCCGGCTCGCCGAAGAGATAACAGACGGCCCCGATCGCGACGCCGACGGCCCCGCCGACCCAAATCCCGCCGAGGAATCCGGCGAAGAGCGCTCCCTCGAGGGAGAGATCCATCGCGCCCTGGTTCGTGAGCTTGCGCACGGCGATTCCCACGATGAATACCGCGGCGAGAACCGTCGCGAGACGGATCCGGTCCGCCGCGGACGCCGTGCTCCGCACGAGGAAATCGGAAACGAAACGGAATCCGAGCACGAGACTCGCGATGCCGGCCATGACGGCGATCCGCAGCAGGAGGTTGATGATGAGAAGCTCTTCCTGGGTCATCACGGGCATGGCGCATCCTAGAGCCGCTGCGCGCGGATCAGCCTGATCTGATCGTCGAAGTGGCGCACCGGCTGGAAGCCGATCGCCTTGTGGTATATATGCCTCTCCCGCAGGAGCACGTACGTCGTCGGCAGCTTCCGGACGCCGCCGAGATCATTGACGATCGCCGCGCCGTTCGTGAACACGGGAAACGAAATCGGCTGCCGCGCCTCGAGCCGTTTGACCGCGGCCGGGCCGTCCACGTCGAGGGCGACGCCGATGACGGTCATGCGTTGATTCTTGATCCTATCATGCAGACCGTTGAGCTCGCGTATCTGCGCGACGCAATCGTCGCTCCATGTCGCGAAGACGCAGAGGACGACGATGTTTCCCCGGAAATGGGAAAGCCGGTACTCCGTTCCGTCGGGAGCGACGAGCGGCACGTCTCCCATCGTCTCATACGACTTGATGGTGACGTTCGGCGACGGCTCGTCGGCTCGCGGCGGCGGCGTGCGCTCCGTCTTCTCGTCCGTCCGCGAGCACCCCGCCGCGGCGAGCGCGCCGAGCGCGAGAACGGCCGCGAGGCGGCGGACGGGGCGCCCGATGCAAGAGCGATTCATCGCGATTCCTCACTTTTTCTTGATGAACGTTCCGGCGATCGTGTTCTTCTGTATCTCCTTCGTGCCCTCGTATATCTCGGTGATCTTGGCGTCCCGGTAGAATCGCTCGACCTCGTACTCGAGGATATACCCGTAGCCGCCGAGGATCTGCACCGCCTCGTCCGTCACCGCCACGGCCGCGCGTCCCGCGTAGTACTTCGCCATGGACGTAAGCTTCGGATCGATCTTCCCGCGGTCGAAGTTCCACGCCGCTCGATAGGTGAGCAATCTCGCCGCGTCGATCATGGTCGCCATGTCCGCGATCTTGTGCTGCGTCACCTGGAAATCGGCGAGACGCTGGCCGAACTGCTCGCGCTGCTTCGCGTAATCGAGCGCCCGATCGAAGGCGCCCTGGGCGATGCCGACCGCGGTCGCAGCGATCTCGGCGCGGCTCTCGTCGAAAAACTCGAGCACGTGATAGAAGCCTTTCCCCTCCTCGCCGATGAGATTCGCCGCCGGCACGCGAACCGAGGCGAAAGAAACCTCGGCCGTCGAGGTCATGCGGATCCCCATCTTGTCGCCGACCTCGGCGGCCTCGATCCCGGCTGCGCCCTTCTCGACGAGTATGAGGGATTGTCCGCGGTAACCGGGCTTCGCCGCGGGGTCGGTCTGGCAGAGCACGATGAAACAGTCGGCGATGCATCCGTTCGTGATGAACGTCTTCGTGCCGTTCACCACCCACTCGTCCCCGTCGCGGACCGCGGTCGTATCCATCATCGTGATGTCGCTCCCGTGATTCGGCTCGGTGAAGCAGCCGGCCGATATCATCCGCCCGGAGGCGATCGCCGCGAGAAACCGCTCCTTCTGCCCCTTCGTTCCGTGACGCATGAGGATCTCGGAGGCGAAATCGCAGAGCGCGAGCGCCGTGCCGATCCCGCTGTCCCGCCGGCAGAACTCCTCGACGACGAGCGCGTTCTCGAACACGCCGAGACCTTGCCCGCCGTACTCCTCGGGAAAGTGCATCCCGACGAATCCGAGCTCGCACGCCTTCTTCCATATCGCGCGCGGGAAGGCGTGCTCCTTCTCGAGTTGCATCGCCAGATCCTTGTCGAACTCCCCTTCGGCGAAATCGCTCGCCGCCTGCTTGATATCCTTCTGCTCCTTGGTCAGCTCGAAATCCATTACTCCCTCCCGCTCATTTCGCGCCGAGCTTCTCGGCGAGGGCGTCGATGATCTTGAACATATCCTCGACGACGCCGAAGTCGGCCGCGCGGAATACCGGCGCCTTGGGATCGCGATTCACCGCGATGAAGACGCCGGGGCCCTTGATGCCCGCGATGTGCTGAAACGCGCCGCTGATGCCGAGCGCGAGGTACACCTTGGGCTTCACCGTGCGTCCGGACGTTCCCACCTGGCGCTCCTTGCCGAGCCATTTCTTGTCCACGACCGGACGCGAACAGGCGAGCACCGCGCCGAGCCGGTCGGCGAGCGCCTGCGCCTTGGGGATATTCTCCGCGTCCTTGATGCCGCGCCCGATCGCGAGCAGCAGCGGCGCCTGAGTGATGTCCACCGCGCCGGCCGCCGTCTCGCGATAGCCGCGGTGCTCGGTCCGCCACGCGGCCGGCGGGGCCGGACAGGCGTGAGCGCGGATTGCGCCCGTTCCCGCCGGATCGGCGGGGGCGTAGCTTCCGGCCCGAACCGTCGCGAAATAGCCGCCCGCCGGGGCGAACGCGAGCCGCTCGTCGATCTTGCCGTTATAGACGCTCCGCGTCGCCGCGAGCGCGCCGCCGTCCATGCCGACCGCGACGCAGTCCGTGGCGCAGGGTCTCGCGAGCTCCGCCGAGAGCCGCGGGACGAGCTCCATGCCGAACGCCGAATGCGGCGCGATGACGAGGAGCGGCGTCTCCCGTTCGATGAGATCGCGGAGCACGGCGGCGTACGTCTCGAAACGGAAGTGCTCGAGCGAGGGATCGTCGACGACGATCGTCTCGGGGAGATAGGCGGCGAGCGTCTCCGCGAACGGCGCTACACCGCTTCCGATGACGACCGCAGCCGGTTCGAGACCCGCGGCCGTCTGGAGCTCCCGGGCGAGCGTGACGCACTCGAACGTCGCTTCCCGTATCGATCCCCGGCGATGCTCGACGAGAACGAATACCTTCGCCATCTAGGCCACCCCCCCCCGCTCCTTCACGATGTCGAGTATCCTCTGCGCCACCTCCGCGGGCGCGCCCTTCAGCATGACCGCCTCCGCGCCTGCGGGAGGCGTCGAGAGGCCGAGGGAGCGCAGGAGATTCGCGTTCTCCCCGACCTCGCCAGCGCCGACGCCGATATCGGCGGGCGCGAGAACCGGTATGTCCTTGCTCCGAACCTTCCGGATCCCCATGATCGAAACGTACCGCGGCTCGTTGATCCCGGTCTGGATCGTGAGCACGGCGGGGAGCTCGACGGCGAGA
Source organism: bacterium UBP1_UBA4771 (assembly GCA_002403295.1). Taxonomy (GTDB): domain Bacteria; phylum Krumholzibacteriota; class Krumholzibacteriia; order Krumholzibacteriales; family Krumholzibacteriaceae; genus SSS58A. Next base: position 31,903 of record DHHN01000010.1, read on the forward strand.
ATCTCCTCGAGCCCGCCCTCGAGCTCCCGCGCCACGGCGATCTTCTTCCCCTCGACCTCGATCGAGGTGACGAGCGTCGCGTGCGGCCATCCGAGGTACCCGGCGAGCACGGGGCCGGTCATTCCGTACCCGTCGTCGCCCGCGAGCGCTCCCGCGAGCACGAGATCATACGCCTTCCGCCGCGCGAGCCCGGCGAGCCCCCGGGCGATGCCGTACGGATCCGCGCCCCGGAAGGACGCCTCGTCGATCATGACGGCATCGTCGGCGCCCATCGCGAGGCACCGGCGAAGCACGTCCTCGCTCTCCGCCGGGCCGATCGTGGCGACCGTGACCGCGCCGCCGTGCTTCTCCTTCAGACGGATCGCCTCCTCGACCGCGTAGTTGTCCCATTCGTTGATGCCGAACGCGAGATCCTCTTCCCGAATGCCCCTGCCGTCGGGCCGGAGCGCGACCTCCGCGTCGGCGGTATCGGGTACTCGTTTCACGCACACGAGAATCTCCATCCGCCGGCTCCTTTCTCGGTCCGTTCGCTGTTCGGCGGGCGGCGGTCCGCCCGCGCCGGTATCGTGAAATCAGGCGCCGTCACGTCCCGGGAGGCATTCGGCGACGAGCTCGACGAGATCCTTCACGATCACCCTGCCTTCGTGTCCGGCCGTCTTCACGCCGTCGTCGATATTCGTGAAACAGAACGGACACGCGGTGACGATGATATCGGCGCCCGTCTCCGCGGCCTCGCGGGCGCGGACCTCGCCCATCTTTTCGCCCGCGGACGCCTCGACCCACATGCGCCCGCCCCCGCCTCCGCAGCAGAGGCTCCGCTCGCGCGAGCGCTTCATCTCGATGAGGCGCACGCCCGGGATCGATCGCAGGACGTTTCGCGGCGCGTCGTAGACGCCGCTCCGCCGCCCGAGAAAACAGGGGTCGTGATACGTCACGGCGCGCTCGCCCCGGTCCTCGAGCCCGAGCGCGCCTCCCCGGAGAATCTCCTCGAGCGCCTGCGACACGTGCAGCACGCGGCGAGCCGCGGCGCCCGGCGCCATGCGGCGATATTCGTTCGCGAAGGTATGCATGCCGTGGGGACACGGCGTCACGATCTCCTCGACGCCGTGCCGCTCGAACGCGTCGATGTTCTGTCCGGCGAGCTCGAAGAAGAGACCGTCCTCACCGGCTCCGCGGACGAACTCGCTGCAGCAGACCTCCTCCTTGCCGAGAACGCCGTAGCGGTACCCCGCCGCGGCGAATATCGCGGCCGCCGAGCGCGGCACTTCCTGAAGCCTCTCGTCGTAGGCGAAGGTGCAGCCGACGTAGAAGCAGCGCGTCTCCTTCGCGCCGTCGGCAAAGACGGGGATATCGAGCCCCGCCGCCCAGTCCATGCGTTTGCCCTTCGCGCCCTGCCAGGGATTCTTGAACTTGTAGACCGACTCGAGCATCTCCTGGAGGTTGTCGGGAACGTTCTCGCCGCTCTCGACGCGCGCCGTGCGGACCTCGCGGATGATATCCATCGGGCTGATGGCGGAGGGACATTCGATGCGGCAATGACCGCAGGTCGTGCAGAGCCACGCCGCCTCCGGCCCGACGGCGGTCCCCCGCTTCGGCGGCTCCGCGGGCGGACGCTTCGGAAAAAGACCGAATCCGCCGGCGCGCCGCACGAACGATCCCGCCTCGTCGACGGCGGCGCGGGGCGAGAGCGGCTCGCCGGCGGCGGCGCTCGGACAGACGACGGTGCAGCGGTTGCACTGCGTGCACGCGTCCATCATGATCCTCTGCCGCGCGCTGAAATCGCTCCCGAGCGCCTCGCGCTCCTCGAGCGTTAGGAACGCGCTCGACTCCATCCCCTCGTAGACGAGGTTCACGGGCGCGGCGAAGACGTGTATGAACTTCGAAAACGGAAACCAGGCGATGAGCGAGAGGCTCGCGATCGAATGAATCCACCACCATATCCGGTGGGCGAGCAGCGCGCCCGGAACGTCGAGCGCCGATACGGACGCGATCCACTGTCCGACGGGGGACGGCTCGGACCAGAGAGGCGGCGCGGCGCGCAGGCGGAGCCCCTCGACCATGAAACCGGTGAGGGAGACGAAGAAGATAAGGATGAGCACGACGTGGTCGCGGATGACGGTGACCATCTTTCCGCTCTTCAGAACGTATCGCCTGAGGTAGGCGAGCGCGACGCCCGCCATGAGAGCGACGCCGGCGATATCGAGCACGAAGGCATACGCGAGATAGAGATCGCCCGTGAGGTACGAGACGAGCCAATGATCGATCGTCGACATCACCGTGCCGAGAAAGAGAACGATGAATCCCCACATGATGAGGATGTGCGTGACGCCGCCGACCGGATCGCCCCTGAATATCGAGGCGTTCGCGAAGACGCGCCCGGCGACGAGCTTCCAGTCGAACGAGCGGCCCCGTTTTTCGGGCCAGCCCGCCGTCCAGAGACGGTAGCGGCGATAGAGCCCGTAGAGAAAGACGCCGGTCGCGACAGCCGCAAGCGAATAGAAAATAGCGTGATCCGGTATATTCCAGAATACTTCGCGGAAAGGCTCCATCGATACCCCCGTTTCAAGCCCGAACGGGGGGCATTCTAGCAGGAGAAAGCCTCGAAAAGCAACCATCTACTTGAAAAAGCGCCTCGAAGCGTCCGCTCGAGCCCCCGGAACGCCGTTCTGGAACGCTATTTGCGAATGATCGCTCCGGGAGGTCCGTAATGAAGCGTCGTGGACGCCTTGCGGCCGTCATCCTGCTTGCGTCGCTGTGCGCGCCGCCCCTCGCCGCGCCGAACGGCGGCGCCGCGGCTGCGCAGGGATCGGCCGAAACGCTGTTTATCGAAGCGCAGAAATCTCTCGCGCGGGGCGATTACGATGGGGCGGAGACGCTGCTGGCCGAATCGCTCGCGCGCGATCCCTCGTTCGTTTCGGCGATCTGGCAGCTCGCGCAGATCCGCGAATCGCGCGGCGATCTCCGCCGCGCCCGCGAGCTCCTCGCGCGGGGCCTCGCGGTCGACCCCGGCGCCTCTTGGGCGCGGGAACGGCTCGCCGGGATCGACACCCGCCTCGCGGCGATCGAGAAGCGCAAGCGCGCGGATCGCCTCGAGCGCCTCGTGAAGGACGCGAGGCGAGTCATGGCGCAGACGGGGCCCGGAGAGGGGGACGCCTTCCGCGCCGCGCTGCGCTCGATCCTCGCCGAGGATCCGAACCATCCGTGGGCGCTCGAGGAACAGAGACTCCTCGAGGAACGGGAAGCCGTGCCGATGCCCCCGCCGGTTCCGGCGCGCGAAATCGCGGTCGCGCCGTCCGATTCGACGCCGGGCGCCGGCCTCGCCTCGGCCGAGCCGGCGGTCGCCGCTCCACCGTCCGCCGAACGCCGCGATCCGGAGGCGGGGCCCGGAAGAAGCGATGCCGCGCGGCACCGACTCATTCTCCTGCATCTCCCCGCGATGATCGCGGCGCTCGCCGCGGCCGTTCTCGCCGTCGGTCTCAGGCGGCGCGCGTCGGCACGCAGATATCCGCTCGCGGGATCGATCGGTCTCGTCCCCGTTCTCGACGCCGTCGCGCTTCTGAGCGGCAACCGGCGCACGGGACTCCTCGCCGTCGCCGGCGACGGCGTCGCCGGCGAGATCTGCTTTGAAACGGGAAACGTGGTTCATGCCCGCTGCGGCGAGCTCTCGGGGAAGAAGGCCTTTCGACGCCTCATGGAGGTCCGCTCGGGACGCTTTCATTTCCACAATCGTCTGACGACCGCGCGCCGGACGATCGCCGAGCCGCTCAGCTTGCTGCTCCTCTCGACGAAATCGCGCGAGGACGCCCCGGCTCCGTCCGGCGGACGTCCGGCACCGCGCGAGACCGCCGCGTCCCGCCGCTGATCACTTCGGAAGAAACGATTCGAGGAACGGACACGCTCCGGCGGCGTCTCTCGCGAC
>DHHN01000010.1:35927-36878 GCA_002403295.1 bacterium UBP1_UBA4771
GCGACGATCGCCTCGTCCTCCGCGAAGAGGCAATGGAGCGAATCGGCGAGCATTCGGGCGAAGGAGCGGTCGCGCTCCCGCGCGAGCGCCGCGCGGATCGAAACGAGATTGAACTCGGCGTTCGAAAGCCGGGCGCGCTCGAGCATGAGATGGAACGGCTGAACGAGATCGAGCTCCCGATCGTACCGGGGTTCCGCCGGAATGGCGAGGCGGATCGTTTCGCGGCCCGGAAAGGACAGTTCGCCGCCGAGCGAGCGCGCGAGGCGCTCGAGCACGAGCTTCGTATCGCCGCCGCGGGCGAGGATGTATTCCTCGAGGGAGTCGACGGAAACGGCGCTCCGCGAGCGCGAGGAGAGAACGATCGAGATCTCCGGCTGGCGGCCGGCGAATTCGGCCGAGTCCCCGTGGACCGCGATGACGCACTCGACCTGCGGAGCGCTCTCGAGCCGTCCGGCCATCGCCGCGGCGGCGCCCCGTATGAACTCTCCGAACCGCGCGCGGGAGACGATCGCGGCCGTATCCGGGGCGCGCAGGCTGAAACCGGATATGATCCCGGCCCGCTCGGCCTCGGCGAGAACGGCGTTCGCGCCGCGGTCGAGGCGCACGAGAGTGCGGCATCCGCTCGACTCGCCCGATTCGGCGAGGAAGGCATTTTGAAGGTCGTCGAGCGAGCTCACGAGCCGCTCGATGTTCCGGCAGCCGATGTCGAGAAAGCGCTCCCGCTCGGCGCTGTCGCGCGGCGCCTCGGCGCCGCAGAGGATCGACACGGCGTTGCGCACGGACGTGAGCGGCGTGCGCATCCGGTGCGAGAGGTACGAGGCGAATTGCGATTGCATCTCGTCGAGCTTGCGCCGCTCGGAGAAATCGTGCAGCAGGACGACGCGCAGACGCCGCCCCGCGCCGCTGATATCCCGAACCTCGACGCCGAGGGGATCCCGTCCGGCGCCGCCG
>DHHN01000010.1:37011-39764 GCA_002403295.1 bacterium UBP1_UBA4771
TCCAGCGGGGTCGGCGCCGCGTGGCCGAGACGCGCCTTCACGCAGAGCCAATCGAGATCGTACTCGCGCGGCGGCTTCGCGAGAACGAGGTCCGCCCCGCTCCGGAGGGCCTCGCCGATCGCGGCGTTTTCCCGCGAGGCGGTGATGAGAACGACGAGCCCCGCGAACCCTCCCCCGCGGGCGCGCGAGATGAGCGCCGCTCCGCCCATGCGCGGCATCATGAGATCGGAAAAGAGCACGGCCGGCGCTCGCTCGGCGAGCTCGGCGAGCAGACGCTCCCCGTCGTCGAAAATTCGCGCCGCGAGGCCGCGCCTCCCGAGCCGGCGCGCGAGAAGATCCGCCATCAGGGAGTCGTCGTCTATGATGAACGCGCTCGCCGTTTCCGGCCCGGGCTGCTCGATCTCGCGCTGCGTCGTCGCGGTTGCGGCCTCATCATTCATCGAAATTCCTTTCTGATGCGTCGCCACGGTTGTCCGTCCGACGGATCCAACGCAAGGCGCGTGCCTCGCCAGAAAAGGAACGACGACGCACTCCGCATGCGAACCGGTCATCATGAGGAACAACGAAGAGGGCGCGGCGTTGCAGTCTGCAATCAGGACGTCTGCGGCGCGGGCGACGGAGGCGCGGCGCGCGCGGGAAACCGGTACGAGAGGGAGATCCCCGCCATCCGTTCGTACGAGGCGGCTCCGCCGCTTCCGCTCTCCGCCGCCGCGGAGACGACAAGCATGAACGCCTCCGACAGATCGACGGCGAGCGACAGGCACAGCGACCGGCGAGCGGCGCCGCCGGCGTATCCCGTCCAAACCGCGCACGCGGCTGCGGATCCGAGACGCGGAACGTCGACGGAGATCGAGCCGGCGAGCGTGGCATGGCGATCGTGCACGTGCACGCCGTCACGGGGCCGCTCCCCGACGAGCGTGTAGCGGGCGGCGGCCCGCGCGGAGAGGGCGGATACCCGTCCCCGCGCCTCGCAGCCGAGCGAGCCGTCGAGCGAGGCGTGCGAGAACGGAGCGAGCGTGCGCGAACCCGTCGGCGCACGGCAGAAGGCGCCGAGATACAGGCCCGAGGCGTCGAGACTGTCGCCGGCGAGCCGGACGGACGCCGACACGAAGAAATCGCCCATGCCGCAGGCGATATCTCCCGGGGAACGGACGATGGGAAACTGCGCGGCGAGCGCGATCCGCGTTCTCGCTCCCCTTCGGATTCGCGCTTCGACGCCGAGGAGCGAGGCGCCGCCGTTCTCGAGATCGAACTCGGCCTGGTTCACCGTCACGACGGTCCGGGTGGTGTCGGCGCAAGGGAAGAACGAGCGTGGATCATCGAACAAACCCGCCGCGTTCGGCGCGGCGGACGCGGCGGCAAGCAGGATCAGAACGGCGGAAAGCAGACGGAGCGTTCCGGTACGCACCTCGCGGCCCTTCTATGCCACTCCCTCCAGCAGCTTTATCTTTCCCTGGTTCACGAAATGCACGACGATCGTTTTGCGGTTTCCGGGAAGCGTCTCCTTGGCGACGACCTTGCCGTAATCGTTCCAGGATCGATGGTATATGACCTCGCCGACCTCGTACCGTCCCACCTCGCTGTACTCGCGCGCGTTCTCGGTGTAGAGATCCTCGATGGAGAGATCGTCGCGGGCCGGCGAGGTCTCATGGCCCTCGCCCGCGTCGCCGTCGCCGATCTCGTCCTGGTTGAGCATGTGGGGAAGATAGCCGCTGCAGCCCGGACACTTGAGCCAGATGACCTCCTGGCTGTCGGCCTCCTCCACGACCGGCATATCGAACGTCTTCTTGCAGACCGAACAGTACTGCGCGATGGTCCGCGCGCTTTCTCTTTGACTTTTCACTTTGCGCTGCGTCACGAGCGATCCCCCCAGAAGCGTGCTCCCCATGGACACCGGATGGTCACTGCGAGAAGATGCGGCAGCATTCGTCCGCTTCCTTCGCCGAAAGAAACCGCATCCCGCACACCGGACAGACATGCTTGCCGTCGAGCCTCCCCTCGGCTTCGGCCTTTGCAAGGAGCCGATGGAACTTCACGTAGTTTTTGTCCTTCTGAAGTAGTGTATCCTCCTTTTCCACTCGCGTCATATCCTCCCTCCCTTTCCACGGATAGACTGCTTCATGATATACCGTATAGTGTGTGCAACGAACCTCCATCATACCAGATATGGTGGGCTTATATCACTCGGCGTGTATTCTGTCAACAGGATTTCCGCTCCGCCGCCACCGGGGGGACGGCGGTCGCGACGGTCATCGGACGATGACGACCTTCCGCACGTCTCTCTCCCCGCCGGCCATCACGGAGATGAAGTAGACGCCCGGCGGAACGCGGTTTCCCGAGCCGCTGGTGCCGTCCCAGGCGAAAGACATGTAGCCGCCGAACCGGCTCCCCGAGAAGATCGTGCGCAGGCGCTGTCCGAGCACGTTATACACCGCCACCTCGACGGACGTCCTGATCGGAATGGACGCGGCGGTCCGGCGCGCCGCGGCGTCCTCGAGCTGCGCGCGGCTGTCATCCACCCGCTGGTAGCTCATCGGCACCTCGACGGTGAACGCAACCGTTCCGGTCGTCGGGTTCGGCAGGAGGTTCGAAACGAGCGCTCCGCGCGCGACCGGGATCATCGACGTGACGCTCATTTCTGAAGAGGGAAACTCGTACTCGCGATGCTCGCCCCGGAAATCGACCGCGAACGAGCCGACGATCCGGTAGCGATAGCGGTGCCCGGGCCGAACGAGCGTGTCGGCGTAGCCGTA
>DHHN01000126.1:0-3902 GCA_002403295.1 bacterium UBP1_UBA4771
CTGCCGCACGTCAAGATCATCATCCTCACGATACACGACGAGCCTCCGTTCGTCTTCAAGTCGCTCGAGGCCGGAGCGAACGGCTTCCTGGTGAAGGAGTCGCCGCTCGAGGAGCTCATCGATGCGATAAAAGCGGTCATGAGCGGAGAGACCTATCTCAGCTCGAATTTTCCGCGGACGCTGCTCGGTTCCTACGCGAAGCACCGAAAGCGCGGCAGGAAGGCCGACGAGTTCGCCATGCTCACCAAGCGGGAGCGGGAAATACTTCAGTACATAGCCGAGGGGTTCACGAGCCCCAAGATCGCCCAGACGCTCTTCATAAGCCGCAAAACGGTCGAGAATCATAGAGCTAACATAATGCAAAAACTGAACATACACGATACCGCCGGTCTCGTGCGATACGCGATAAAGATTGGCCTCGTCGATTGAAGGGCGGGAAGATTTCATAACATGTTATCGCACAATAAGATAAATCGCCCCAGAAAAATAAGTACTAATACCCATTGAAGTGTATAACCAAAGTGGGTATTCTTGAGATGAGGATTGGAAAGATAAAAAAGGCTATCTCAGGGACGCATCAATAAGAATTTGGAATTGAAACCATCTGGAGGTAAGACTAGCGCGTAGTCTGACCGACAAGAAGATGCACACAGGGTTTGCCGCCTGATACCGCGGAACCGGTCCCATCCTACCCCAAAACCCCATCTCTTCCCCTAGGAGATGAGCCGCTTAACTGGGAAAGGTTCCCACCCGGAAACGGGCCGAACCAGCAACGCTCCGGTGAGAGTCCCTTAGGATCGCTTTCCACAAATGGAGCTGAGGTTCACCATCAGGCGGCAAATTTTCGAGGGCGGAGAGCCGGACGGCCCCTCCGCCCTTTTTCTTTGCCGCGGGCGACCGGGCCCGAGGCCCGCGCATCCGCCGCCCGTGAATGAAGCCGCCCCGTTCGCTGTATCGCCTGCGGCACGGCGAGGGACGGTCATCGATGGAGCGAACGGGCGGCTGGATCGAAAAGCGAAGGCGGATCCGACTCGATCTCGCGCGGGAGTTTTCGGCCCGCGCCGCGATCGCCGCCGCGTGCTTCCTCCGCTCGTTCTACGACGCCGCCGCCCTTCCTTCCATCCGCGAATTTCAGGTTCGCTACGTGCCGGACGCCGGCACCCTCGACGAGATACTCGCCGCGGTCGCGTCGCGCGCCGGCCTCTCCTCGAAGACGGTCAAGGCCCATTTTTCGGGAAACGACACGTTCCCGAGTTTCGGCGAGCGGCTTCTTCGGGCGGGCGCCTATGACGGAGGGGCGCGATGACGCCTGTCGCCGCCGCGGCTCTCGCCATCGCGATCGCCCGTCCGGGCGTCGCGCCCGGCCCGGAGCTCGCGGCCGAGGGCGTCGTCTATTACGACCGGGGACATTACTGGATCGAGATCGCCTTTCGAGACGGGTCCGGGCGCGACACGATCCCGCCCGATCTCGCCCCCGGGCGCTTCGAGATAACGAAGATCGGCGACGATTCAGGATTCCGGCCGACGCGGATCGAAGTGATGCGCGGGCGCGGCTCGTCCCCGTCGGTGATCCTCTCGACATCGAGGATCGAGGGCCGCGCCTGCTATCGGGTGATCTTCACGCCGCTCCATGGCGGCGCCGTCGCGGTCGATTCGATCTGCGATCCGTTCGCGCCGGGCGCCGAAGAGGGAGAAGGCCGGAGCAAGGCCTTTTTCCGCTCGTACGTCGCCTCCGCCTTCCGAAGGGACGGCGAGGGAGGCGGTCTCAATCAGCTCTCCTATTCCTACGATTTTTCGAGCGAGCGCGCCGCCGCGCGCCTCAGCGTGGCGCCGCGCGTTCGGGTGGGCGGCTGGACCGCCGAGGCGAGCGTGAAACGCGACGAAACGTCCTACGCGCTCGCCTCGAGCGGCAGGACGGCGGCCTCGCGAGCGTCCCTATCGGCGTCGCTCTCGCGTTCGACGTGGGCGAGCGATCTCAGATGCTCCATCGCGGCGTCGTACGGCGTCGATCGAACCGCGCTCGAGCGCGCGTCGGGAGACTCGACCGTACGCTCGCGCAGCGCCTCCGTCGAGGGGCGCGCGAGGTTCGACAATCTCCTCGATCCCGCGAACCGTTTTCCGGCGAGCGTGCTCGCCGGGGTCGAGGCGGCCTTCGGCTATTCGTGGCACGGCGTGGAGGGCGAGGGACCGCACGGCGGCCGGCGCGGAAGCCGGCTCGCGCCGTACGCCGCCCTTCGCGCCACGTGGACGTTTCTTTACGGATTCCGGCTATCCTATTCGCTGCTGTCCTTCTGGCCGGTCTCGGCGGGAGAGACCTTCGCGGCGTTCCATTCGGCGAGAATGAGGCTGCTTCTCGGGGACGTGCTCGCGAAGCCCGCGGAGCGGTCCCATCATCCCGATGTCGAGCTCGTCTGGGATACCGGGAGGAGGCCCCCGCTCCTCGAGCGGGAGGAGAGGATCTCGATCGGCTTCACCTTCGATCTCTATCCGTGGTAGGCCCGGCAGTCGATGACGCGGACGAAGCACCGGCGCGTGCGCGGCCCGTCGAACTCGCAGAAGAAGATCGCCTGCCAGGTGCCGAGCACCGCGTCGCCGGCGCTCACGGGCACGAACGCGGAGATTCCCGTGAGCGTCGATTTCACGTGGGCGTCGGCGTTGCCCTCGGCGTGCCGGTAGCCCTCTCCCTCGGGGACGAGCCGCGAAAGCGCATCGCGGAGGTCGCGCGCCACGTCGGGATCGGCCTTCTCGTTCACGGTGATCCCCGCCGTCGTGTGGGGGACGAAGACGTGGCAGACTCCTTCCTCGACGCCGCTCTTGGAGACGATCGTTCGAACCTCGGCCGTTATGTCGACCATTTCGTTTCTCGCGCGCGTGCGAAGGGACAGCTCGTGGAGCATGACGCGAACCTCCTTGCGGGCGGCGTTCGACGCGGCGGCCGCCGCATTATGTTTCTTGACCGTGCCGCGGACCGCACGTATAATAGCAGCTTCCTGCGAGTGCGTTCAATTTCAAGGAGGTTTACCGCCATGTCCATCAGCGGCCTGGAACCGAAGATTCTCTGGAAGCAGTTCGACAAGATCCGGAGCATTCCCCATTGCTCGGGGCACGAGGAGAAGCTCGCCGAGTACCTCATGTCCTATGCCAAGAGCAAGGATCTCGAGGCGGAGAAGGACCGCAACGGAAACGTCATCATCCGCGTGCCCGCCACGCCCGGACACGAGGCGTCGCCGACCGTCGTTCTCCAGGGCCACATGGATATGGTCTGCGAGAAGAACTCGGACGTCGCCCACGACTTCGCGAAGGACCCGATTCAGCTCGAATTCCAGGGGGAATGGCTCACCGCGAAGGGAACGACGCTCGGCGCGGACAACGGCATCGGGCTCGCCGCGGCGCTCGCGACGATCGAGGCGAAGGACGCCGTGCACGGGCCGCTCGAGCTCCTCTTCACCGTGGACGAGGAGGTCGGCCTCACCGGCGCCGGCAAGCTCAAGCCCGGTTTCGTGAAGGGCGGCATGTTGCTCAACCTCGATAGCGAGGAGCTCGGCGCGGTGTACATCGGCTGCGCCGGGGGCGGCGACACGACGATCAAGCTTCCGCTCGGCTTCGCCGACGCCCCGGCCGGGACGAGGGGTTTCGTGCTGCGCGTCACGGGGCTTCGCGGGGGGCACTCGGGGATCGACATCCACGAGCAACGCGGCAACGCGATCAAAGTGCTCGCGCGCTGCCTCTGGAAGGCGGCCCGCACGCAGCCCGTGCATCTCGCGGCGGTGCGCGGCGGCAGCAAGCGGAACGCCATCCCGCGCGAGGCCGAGGCGGAGCTCATGGTGCTCGAGACCGCGGTCGATGACCTCTCGGGGATCGTCGGCGACGAGGCGGCGAAGATCGCCGAGGAGCTCGGGGGG
>DHHN01000126.1:3930-5280 GCA_002403295.1 bacterium UBP1_UBA4771
CCTGCTCATGGCGCTTCCGCACGGCGTCTTCGCGATGAGCTACGATATCCCCGGGCTCGTCGAGACGTCGAACAACCTCGCGACGGTCGCGACGGGCGGGGACGAGGCCGCGATCGGACTGTCGACGCGGAGCTCCATCGTGAGCGCCCTCAAGGCCCTGCGGGACAAGATCCGCACGGCCGCCGAGCTCGCGGGCGCGGCGGTCGAGGAGAACGAGCCCTACCCGGGCTGGAAGCCGAATCTCGACTCGAAGCTCCTCGCCGTCGTGAAAGCGGTTCACGTGCGCGAATTCGGGAAGGAACCCGCGCTCAAGGCGATCCACGCGGGCCTCGAGTGCGGCATCATCGGCGAAAAGTATCCCGGCATGGACATGGTTTCGTTCGGCCCCTGGATCGAGCACCCGCACTCGCCCGAGGAGCGGGTCAACATCCCGTCGGTCGAGACCTTCTGGAAGGTGCTGCGCGCGGTGCTCGCCGAGCTCGCGACGAAGCGGATCGCGTAGGATTCGGCCGCGGAGAAGGCCGGCGCGCCGCGACGACCGCGGTCGCCGCGGCCGGATCGGCGGGAGAAAGAAAAGCGGCCGGGTTCGTCCGAACCCGGCCGCTTCGTTTTCGCGCCCGCCTCGGGAACGGGCCCCGTCGCGGCGCCGCGGCGGGAATCGTCCGTGCGGCTCCCCGCCTATTCCTCCGCCATGAACGGGTAGCGGTAGTCCTTCGGGGGACAGAAGGTCTCCTTCAGGGTCCGCGGGCTCGTCCAGCGGATCAGGTTGAGGATGCTCCCCGCCTTGTCGTTCGTGCCGGATGCGCGGCTCCCGCCGAAGGGCTGCTGGCCCACGACCGCGCCCGTCGGTTTGTCGTTGATGTAGAAGTTGCCCGCCGCGTCCCGGAGCGCCCGCGCGAGCTCGACGATCGCTTCGCGATCCTCGGCGAAGATCGCGCCCGTGAGCGCGTAGGGCGAGCCGGTGTTGACGAGACCGACCGTCTTCTCGATCTGCTTGTCGTTATAGACGTAGATCGTGAGGACCGGTCCGAAGATCTCCTCGCGCATCGTCTTGAAGTCGGGGCGCTTCGCGACGATGACGGTCGGCTCGATGAAGTATCCCTTGCGGTCGTTGCAGCCGCCGCCCGCGATGATCTTCGCGCCGGGGGAGCGCTTCGCGTAGCCGATGTACGCCTTGATGCTCTCGAAGGCGGCCTTGTCGATCACGGCCGTCATGAAGTTCCGGAAATCCCGCACGTCGCCCATCTTGATCGACGCGATCTCGGCGAGCAGCATCTTCTTGACGCGCGGCCAGAGGCTCTTCGGCACGTAGGCGCGGGAGGCGGCGGAGCATTTCTGGCCCTGGAATTC
>DHHN01000126.1:5437-8939 GCA_002403295.1 bacterium UBP1_UBA4771
CCCGGTCCCGGGATCATGTTGACGACGCCGTCCGGGAGCCCGGCCTTCTTCAGGATCTGCATGACGAAGTGGGCCGAGTAGACCGCGCTCGAGGCGGGCTTCCACACGACGGTGTTGCCCATCATCGCGGGCGCCGTCGGGAGGTTCCCCGCGATCGCGGTGAAGTTGAACGGGGTCACGGCGAAGACGAAGCCGTCGAGCGGCCGCGCCTCGCTCATGTTCCACATGCCCGGCTGCGATTCGGGCTGCTGGGCGAGGATCTGCTTCATGAAATACGTGTTGAAGCGCAGGAAGTCGATGAGCTCGCACGCCGAGTCGATCTCCGCCTGAAAGGCGGTCTTGCTCTGGCCGAGCATGGTGGCGGCGTTGAGCGTCGCGCGATATTCCCCCGCGAGGAGATCGGCCGCGCGCATGAAGATCGCGGCGCGGGCCTCCCACGGCATCCGGGACCACGATTCCTTCGCGTCGAGGGCGGCCTTGATCGCGGCGTGCACCTCGCGCTTGCCGGCCTTGTGATAGACGCCGAGCACGTGCTTGTGGTCGTGCGGCATCACGCAGAGACCGGTGTTTCCCGTGCGGACGTTGCGGCCGCCGATGACGCACGGGATTTCGATCTTCTTTCCGGAGAGCTCGCGGAGCTTTGCCTTGAGCTCCGCCTTCTCCTTCGAACCCGGCCCGTACGCGCGGATCGGCTCGTTCACCGGCATTTCGATCTTCGGGATTCCTGTGATCATTCACCCACCTCCATCCGGGCGTGACTTTTCGAACGAGCGAGGGGCCGCGCCCCTCGACCTGTGATCTCGATGAAAAAGCGCAGCGGAATAACGATTCGCAATATAGCACGAGGGGGGGCGCCGGTCAAGCCGCGTCGGCGCTCAGCGGCGCTCAGCGGGGGCTCAGCGGTCGGCGCTCAGCGGGGGCGCCTCCGCGCGCCCGCTGAGGCTATTGACTTCGGCCGAGCCTTGCTGTTATCTTGTGAAGGTTCGGCAACGACATTCATCGGATCAGGGGAGTAGCTCAACTGGTAGAGCGTCGGTCTCCAAAACCGGTGGCTGCGGGTTCAAGTCCTGCCTCCCCTATTTTCTTACCTGCCGCGGCGCCGCATCCGCGCGACCGGGAGGCCTCACGGAGGAAGCTGATCGCATGGGCAAGCGCAGGGTCACGAGCGGCATGCGGCCGACGGGAAGCATGCATCTCGGCAATCTCCACGGCGCCCTCGACAACTGGGTGCGCCTCCAGAACGACTACGATTGCTTCTTCTTCATCGTCGACTGGCACGCGCTCACGACGCCGGGCGGCGGCGACGCGGTCGGCTACGAGAACGTCGGGAAGCTTCGGGAAAACGCGGTCGAGATGGCGATCGACTGGGTCGCCGCGGGGCTCGATCCCGGCAAATGCGCCATTTTCATTCAATCGCACGTCAAGGAAGTCGCCGAGCTGCACCTTCTCTTCTCGATGATCACGCCGCTCGGCTGGCTCGAGCGGAACCCGACCTACAAAGAGATGGTGCTCGGCTACAAGATCGAGCATCCGAGCTACGGACTCCTCGGGTACCCGACGCTCCAGGCGGCCGATATCCTCGCCTACAAGGGCGAGTTCGTCCCCGTCGGCAAGGACCAGGAGGCGCACGTCAATATGACGCGCGACCTCGCGCAGCGGTTCAACAGCATGTTCGGCCGGGAGGTGTTCCCGATCACCGAAGTGCTCCTCACCGAGATTCCGAAGGTTCCGGGCATCGACGCCGCCGACAAAAAGATGAGCAAGAGTTCCGGCAACTACATCGCGCTCGCGCACGACGAGGCGGCGACGGCCGAGCGCGTGAGGATCATGTTCACCGATCCCGCGAAGATCCGCAAGAACGACACGGGGCATCCCGACGGCTGCGTCGTGTACGCCTTTCACGGCTTCTACAACAAGGCCGAGCAGCCGCTCGTCCGCGACGAATGCGAAAAGGGTCTCCGCGGCTGCGTCGACTGCAAGAAGCGGCTCGCCGAACGGATGAACGAGGCGCTCCGCCCGATACGCGATCGCCGCCGCGAGCTCGCCGGGAATCCGGACCGCATACGCGACATACTTCTCGACGGCGCCGGGAGGGCGCGCGCCGCCGCGAGGGCGACGCTCGACGAGGTTCGCGAGGCCATGAATTTGCCGCCGGAGGCCGGCATCTGATGAAAGACGCCATCGATTTCTTCATCTCCCGATTTCGGAGCCATCTCGATCCCCCGCACGAGCCCGCCGCCTACTACCGTCCGCGCCCCTACCGGAACGCGGCGGTGAGCTTCCGGAAATGCTCGCTCGCCGATTTCGAGGAGCGCCGGCGCCTGCTCGTCGAGGAGGCGGGGCTCAACGTGTTCCTCTTCCGGGCCGACCGGATCCCCGGCTGCGATCTCCTCTCCGATTCGGGCACGACGACGATGACGATGGAGCAGTGGGCCGCGATGCTGCTCGGCGACGAGGCGTACGGTTCGAACGAGGGATACTTCGAGCTCAAGGAGCAGATCGCGCGCACCTTCGGACCGTCCTGGCGGCAGCGGCAGGGGCTCCCGACGGGCGATCGCGAGCCGCTCTTCATCTTTCATCAGGGACGGGCCGCCGAGAACGCCTTTTTCAGCGTTCTCGCGCGGGAGCTCCGGCGCGCGGGCGCTCCCGAGGCGAAGCCGCTCTCGGGCGCCCTGCTGCCCGAGCTGCGCTCCCGCATCGAGCATCGCATGCGGTCGATGCGCGGGCCGGTCGCGGGGGACGCTCCGCACTACGTCATACCGAGCAACTCGCACTTCGATACGACCGAGGGCAACATCGCCGACAAGCTCATGGTTCCCCTCAATCTCCCCTGTCCGGAGCACCTCGCCGGCGACGAGTCGTTCCCCTTCCGCGGCAACATGGATCTCGCGGAGCTCGAAAACCTCCTCGCCTCGGAGCCGGGGCGCGTGCCGGTCGTGTACCTCACCGTGACGAACAACACGGGGGGAGGGCAGCCGGTTTCGATGGAGAACGTCCGGCGCGTCCGCGAGATCACCCGCGCGCACGGCGTCCCGCTCTTCATCGACGCATGCCGGTTCGCCGAGAACGCGTGGTTCATCCGCCGCCGGGAGCCGGGATTCGCCGGCCGGACGATCGAGAGCATCGTGCACGAGATGTTCGAGCACGCCGACGGTTTCCATATCAGCTTCAAGAAGGACGGGCTCGCCAATATCGGCGGCGCGGCATGCATCCGGGAAGAGAGCGCGTTCACGAAGCGTTTTCCGCGATTCATGAACGAGCTCACCGATTACCAGATCATGACGGAGGGACATCCGACGTACGGCGGCCTCGCGGGGCGCGACCTGCGGGCGATCGCCGAGGGGCTCCGGATCGTCACGCGCCAGGATTACCTGGATATGCGCATCAAGCAGGTCGAGCGTTTCGGCGAGCGCCTGCGGCGGCTCGGCATTCCGATGATCAATCCGGCGGGCGGGCACGCGATCTACATCGACGTCGACCGCTTCTTCGACGGCGCTTCGCG
>DHHN01000156.1 GCA_002403295.1 bacterium UBP1_UBA4771
GCCGCCGCCGCGGCCGAGACGGCGAACGTGATCGCCGCGAAGAGGAAAAGCAGCGCGCGTGTCTTTTCGCGTATCATGAAAACCTCCATCCGATCGATCCTTCGTCGACGCCTTCGCCGGCGGCCGGCCTCGCGCGGCCCGTCCGCCCCGGCGTTCCCCCGGGGGCGGCCCTTCGGCGTTCGCTCCGCGGGCGGCACGGCGACTATAGCACCTCCGATTTCGCGGGTTCCATGGATTATTCCGCCGACGACCGACTCGGTGAAATGATTGGACGAGCGGCCCGTTCAGCACTATCATGCCCCCCATGGCGGCCGAGGCGTGCATTCAAAAGAAGCCGCGGGGGCTCGGGTTCTTCGAGCGGTACCTCACCGTCTGGGTCGGGCTCTGCATCGCTCTGGGGATCGTGCTCGGGCGGATCGCGCCGCGCGTCGCGATCTATCTCGACGGTCTCGCCATCAGCGTCGACGACGCGCCCGTCGTCTCCATTCCCATCGCCGTGTGCCTCTTCTTCATGATGTACCCGATCATGGTGAAGATCGATTTTCAGGACGTGCTCAAGGCCGGCAGGGCGGCGAAGCCCGTCGGGCTCACGCTTTTCGTGAACTGGGCCGTGAAGCCGTTCACCATGTACGCGATCGCGCTCCTCTTTCTCGGCGTCGCATTCCGCGGGCTCATCGGCGCCGAGGCCGTCGACCATGTGAAGATGCCCTTCGGGCTCGATCTCGCGCCGGGCGCGGTCTACGGCGCCGGCAAGGTCGTCGTCATGGGCGGCGTGAAGATGCTCGAGGTGCCGCTGTGGCGGAGCTACCTCGCCGGCTGCATCCTCCTCGGGGTCGCGCCGTGCACGGCGATGGTGCTCGTGTGGGGTTACCTCGCGAAGGGGAACGACGGCCACACCCTCGTCATGGTCGCGATCAACTCGCTCACGATGCTCGTTCTCTACGGCGTGCTCGGAGGGTTCCTCCTCGGCGTCGGCAGGCTCCCCGTGCCGTGGCAGGCGCTCCTCCTCTCGATCGGGATCTACGTGGCGCTGCCGCTCGTCGCGGGGTACGTCTCGAGGCGGGCGATCGTTGCCGCCCGGGGCGAGGCGTGGTTCAACGAGAAATTCCTCCACCTGCTCACGCCCGTCACGATCGCGGCGCTCCTCGTCACCCTCGTGCTGCTTTTCTCCTTCAAGGGCGACGTCATTCTCAAGAATCCGTTCACCATCCTCTGGATCGCCATTCCGCTCTTCATCCAGACGAACCTCATCTTCTGGCTCGGGTACGGCCTCGCGAAGGCGCTCAAGCTCTCCTACGAGGACGCGGCGCCCTCGGCGATGATCGGCGCCTCGAACCACTTCGAGGTCGCGATCGCGACCTCGACGATGCTTTTCGGGCTCTCCTCCGGCGCGGCGCTCGCGACGGTCGTCGGCGTGCTCATCGAGGTGCCGGTGATGCTGCTCCTCGTGAAGATCTGTCTTCGGACAAGGGCGTGGTTTCGCCCGGCGAGATGACGGCGCGGCTCAGGGGAGCGCGAGCGAGAGAGAGGCGCGTTCGTAGGGGCTCACGCGGAGCCCGCTCGCCGGCGGTATCATCTCGACGCTGCTCGCGCGCGCGGTAATGAAACGCTCGAACGTTCTTCCCCAGAGGAAATTGTAGGGCACGTCCGACCAGCCGTGTTCTCCGCCGGGCGCCGGGGGAAGGTCGGAAGGCGCGGTCTCTCCGGCTCGCGGCGGCGGAAGCCCGCCCACGATCCACACGCGTCCGCCGGTTGCGAGCGCCTCGCCGACCCGCTCGAGAACGGGGTCGATCGGATTGTCGGCCGCGAGTTGCTCCTTGAGCAGGTCGTAGCGGTGGATCCGGGAATCCTCGAGCGGAGGAAGCGTCTCCCACGGCGCCTCGCCCGTGTAATAGCGGTCGAAGGCGACTCCGTAGTACCACGGATAGACGACGACGAAATCCCCGGGCTTCGCTTCCTCGGCGACGCGCGCCGCCAGGAGATCCATGTTCGTCTGCCTCGCCGCGGCCGATTTCAAGGCGGGGACGAATGGGACCGCGACCATCGCGGCGACGAAGACGATTCTCGGGATGCGCCGGCGTTCGAGGGTCTCCGCGAGCGCCGCGTCGATGCACGATGCGGCGAAGGGCATGAGCGGGAGCCAGTACCACGGCTGCGTCGGGAGCTTCGCCGAGACGAGAAAGAGGACGAAGGCGATCGTTCCGAGCGCCAAGGAGAGCGTCGAAAAGAGCGGGAGGTCGCCCGAGCGCGCCTCTTCTCCCGGCCCGCGTTTGCGAAACGAAGCCAAACCGCGCGCGAGAGCGGCGCCGCCGAGGCCAATCCAGGCCAGAGCCTGCCACTTCATCGGGCTCCCGAGAGCGCGGTAGAGGTTGTAGAAGGCGACCTCGGCGTCGAACCCCCTCTTCTCGACGATCCACCACTCGCGCGACGCGGCGACGATCCCTGCGTAGGGGAGGAGCGACAGGGCCGCGGCCGCTCCGATCGCGAGCACGCCGAGCGCGGCCCCGCGCCGGCCGCGCCGGGCGCACACGGCGAGCCCCGCGCAGCAGACCGCGGCGAGGAGAAAGGCGTTCTGGTAGAGGCACTGGACGCTCGCGATCCCCATGATCGCCGCGGCGGCGGC
>DHHN01000212.1:0-991 GCA_002403295.1 bacterium UBP1_UBA4771
GGCAATCAGGTCGAGATGCCGATCAACTTCGACGTCGAGCATCATCTCGCGCTCTCGCCGGCGAGAACGAACGTCACGGTCGAGGGGCGGACGGTTCACGTCCGCGTCTGGTACTACGCCCTGAAGGGAGTCGGCGGGCACGTCGTGCCGGTGATATTCCTCGACACGAACCTCGAGGAGAACGGCGAGTGGGACCGCACGCTCACGAAGCACCTCTACGGCGGGGACAACCGGTACCGGCTCGCGCAGGAGATCGTGCTCGGCGTCGGCGGCGTCCGGGCGCTCGAGGCGCTCGGGTTCGACGCGATCGAGAAGTACCACATGAACGAGGGGCACGCGGCGACGCTCGTGCTCGAGCTGTTGCGCCGGTTCGACGACATAGATCAGGTGCGCCGGCGGTGCGTCTTCACGACGCACACTCCCGTCGCGGCGGGGCACGACCAGTTCGATCTCGCCTTCGCCCGGCCGATGCTCGGGGAGATGCTGCCGGAGGCGCACCTCGGAGACGTCACGTTCGAGGGCAAGCTCAACATGACGCGGCTCGCCCTGCATTTCAGCCATCACGTGAACGGGGTCGCGAAGAAGCACAGCGAGGTGTCGCGGCACATGTTCCCCGGGTACACGATCGACTCGATCACGAACGGCGTGCACTCGGCGACGTGGACCTCGGAGCCCTTCAAGCGGCTCTTCGACGCGCACATGCCCGGATGGCGCTCGGACCCGTACATCCTCCGCTCCGCGTTCGGCATCGCGAAGCGGGATATCTGGGCGGCCCACATGGAGGCGAAGCGGGCCCTCGTCGATTTCGTGAACGGGCGGATGAACGCGGGGATGACGGACGACGATTTCACGATCGGGTACGCGAGACGGCAGACCGCCTACAAGCGGCCCGACCTTCTCATCTCCGACATGGCGCTTCTGCGCGCGATCGCCGAGCGCGCGGGCCCGATTCAGATCATTTACGCGGGAAAGGCCCATCCGAAGGACGCGC
>DHHN01000212.1:1057-3280 GCA_002403295.1 bacterium UBP1_UBA4771
CCGGCGTCGATCTCTGGCTCAACACGCCGCGCCGGCCGCTCGAGGCGTCGGGCACATCGGGGATGAAGGCCGCCCACAACGGCGTGCCGCAGTTCAGCACCCTCGACGGCTGGTGGCTCGAAGGGTGCATCGAGAACATCACGGGCTGGGCGATCGGCACGGAGAAGACCGCGCACGAGGAATCGAACGACGACGTCGACCGGCGAGATCTCTACGAGAAGCTCGAGAGCTGCATCCTCTGCAAATTCTACGCGGATCGCGACAACTGGGTGCGGACGATGAGGAGCTGCATCGCCATCAACGCGTCGTTCTTCAACACGCACCGCATGGTGCAGCAGTACGTCGTGAACTCGTACTTCATCTAGCGCGCGGGCCGCGACGCAGCAGCTCCGGCGGGTAGGAGGAGACCTCGTAATGGAGGACCTCCTCGTCGCTTTCGACGAGATAATCCCTGTCCTCGGGATGGAGCACCGGCTTCGATTCGTCGGCGCCGGCGAACCGCCGCACCGCGTCCAACGATTCCCAGAAAGACACGAAACAGAAGCGGGCGAGTGTGCCGTCGGTGCGCTTCAGGATGAGCACCCCGAGGTTTCCCGGCGTGCCGCGGCAGTCTCTCACGCCCGTCCGGATCATGTACTCGTGAAAGGCGCCGCTCCGCACTTCGGGCGTGGAGCCGCGCCACAGCCTCGCTATCATGATTTCGTTCCCTCCTTCGAGCGCCCCCGCGCGGCTATGAGGGCGCGGAGGTTCCGGGGCAGAATTCCATAGTCGTCGAGGAGATCGATCGCCCTCAATTTGCCGGCGAGGGCGGCGGGGAGGCGGTCGGGCGGAACGCGGCTCATGATTGCGCGCGTCTCCTCCTCCGAGAAGCTCGCCGCGTCCTCGGTCCGGTCGAGGAAATCGCGATTCTCGGGACAAACCTCCTGACACGCCATGCATCCGACGAGACAACGATGGCTCGCGGGATCGAGCCATGCCGGAAACTCCGGGGCCGCGCTCTCGTTGAGATAGGCGAGGCAGCGCTCGGCGCCGATGAGGAACCGCCCGGGTGAAATACATTTCGTCGGGCAGGTCGCGGCGCACGCGGAGCAGCGGCTGCACCGCTCCATCATCGCCTCGTCCCGCCACGGATCGCGTCCGCAGGGGATGTCGGTGAAAAAGGCCGCCAATCTGTTGAAGCTTCCTTTGCCGGGGAGATAGCAGACGTTGTTTCTTCCGTACGCCCCGAGGCCGCTTCGTACGGCGAGCTGCTTGAGCGGGAGCTTCGCCTTCACGAAACGATGTCCGCGGTCCGCGAGCGACAGGCGCAGGAGAGCCTCGATATCCGCGTCGACCCTCGACCGGTACGTGGGAGGGACGATCGCCTCGATCTCTCCGCCCTTCCATCCGAAAAACGCCCGGACCGCCGGCTGCGGGACGGCGACCGCGAGGATCGATCGCGCCTCGGGGAAATCGGCGGGAGGGGCGAACTCGAAACGAGCGAGGCGTTCCCGGTAGAAGGCCTCGTCGAGACCGCCGCTCTCGTGAAGCCGTTCGATCGCGCCCTCGAGCTCCCGCAGGCGTCGGAGCGGCGTGATGCTGAAGCGCCAGCCGCGGGATTCGAGCTCGTTCGAAAGGATGCGGGTCGCCTCTTCCATCATAATCCCCCTGCGGCCGAGTCTCGGGCTCCGCGCCGCCGCCGGGGAGCCGTTTCTTGCCCCGAGCCCAACGGCAGCGCCGAGGTTTCCTTTACGGTCTCGAGAACGATCGTCGTGCGGGTGGACGCGATCGAATCGATCTTGCCGAGCTCATCGCGCATCACTTGGGAGAGGTGGGCGGTGTCCCGCACGCGCAGCTTCGCGAGGTAGCAGTCCTCTCCGGCGACGTGATGCACCTCGAGCACCTCCGGAATCCGAGCGATGAGCCGCGCGGCCTCGATGGCGCCGACCTTCTCGTTCGTGCGGACGAAGAGGAAAACGAGAAGCCCGAACCCGGCCGATACCGGGTCGAGCTTCGCCTCGTATCCGCGGATGAATCCCCGTTGCTCGAGCTTGCGGATTCGCTCGTGTATCGCCGACGGAGCCATTCCGAGCCTGCGGGCTATATCAGCGTTCGATGTGCGGGCGTCGCTCTGAAGGGCATTCATTATAATGGCGTCGACCTTGTCATGCATTCTAAAACACCTCCATTATTTCGATGATAATACGAAAGAATCATATTTGCAACGAATATTATGCTGATTTT
>DHHN01000132.1:0-2035 GCA_002403295.1 bacterium UBP1_UBA4771
GGCATCAACGCGGCGATCGAGCTCGGCACGCTCGGCGTCAAGACCCTCGTCGTGGACGACAAGAACGAGTTCGGCGGAAAGCTCACCCTCCAGACGCACACCTTCTTCGGCTCGCGCGACGATTGCTACGCGGGGACGCGCGGCATCGAGATCGCGCACATCCTGACGCACCGGCTCGAGCGATACCCGAGCGTATCCGTCATGCTCGACACGACCGCGGTCGGCGCGTTCTTCGACAAGCAGGTCGGTCTCCAGCAGGGCGGACGGTACGTGCTCATCAAGCCGCGGATCGTGCTCGTCGCCTGCGGGGCGCGGGAGAAGAGCCTCGCGTTCCCCGGCTGCGACCTTCCGGGCGTCTACGGCGCCGGGGCCTTTCAGACGATCCTGAACCGCGACCTCGTGCTTCCGACGAGGCGTCTCTTCATCGTCGGCGGCGGAAACGTCGGCCTCATCACCGGCTATCACGCGATTCAGGCGGGGATCGAGGTCGTGGGCCTCGTCGAGGCGCTTCCGCAGTGCGGCGGTTACAAGGTTCACCTCGACAAGCTCCGCCGTCTCGGCGTGCCGGTCTACACCTCCCACACCGTCCTGGCGGCCGAGGGGAAGGATGCGCTCGAGCGGATCACGATCGCCGGGCTCGACGCGGACTGGAAGCCGGTCGCCGGCACGGAGCGATCGTTCGAGGTCGACACGCTCCTCATCGCCGTCGGCCTGTCGCCCGTGAACGAGCTCTACGAAAAACTCGTCGAATACGGGATCGAATGCTACAAGGCCGGCGACGCAGAGGAGATCGCCGAGGCCTCGGCGGCCATCTTCAGCGGAAAGATCACGGGACGGAAGATCGCGAGATCCCTCGGCCACGACATAGACGTGCCCGACGCGTGGGAATCGACCGCCCGCGTGCTTCGCAGCAAGCCGGGCCGGACGATTCCGGCGGAGCCGGCGAAATTCGAGAAGAGGATATATCCCGTCATCCGCTGTATCCAGGAGATCCCCTGCAACCCGTGCGCCGACAGTTGCCCGCGGAACAGCATCCTGATCAGCGGGGAATCGATCATGAACAACCCCGTCTTCGGCGGCGACTGCATCGGCTGCACGAACTGCGTGGCGATCTGTCCCGGTCTCGCCATCAACCTCGTCGTCCCCGACTACGACCGCGAGGCGAATACCTCGCTCCTCATGCTGCCCTACGAGCTCGACACCGCCGGCCTCGTCGAGGGGAAAGAGGTTCGAACGGTCGACATGGAGGGAGCCGGCGTCGGCCGGGGCCGCGTCGTCGCGTTCCGGACGTCCAACATCGACGAGAAGCGGAAGATCGTCTCGATCGAGGTGCCGCGCGGCGATGCCTTCGCGGTCGCCGGGTTCGCGGTGCTCGAGGCCGAAGCGGGAGCCGAGGCGGCCGCCGCGGCCGAACCCCTTCCGGACGACACGATCATCTGCCGGTGCGAGCGCGTCACCGCGGGGGAGGTGCGGCGGGAAATCCGCGACGGCGTGCGCGACATGAACATCCTCAAGGCCACGATCCGCACCGGCATGGGCGCGTGCGGCGGAAAGACCTGCACCGAGCTCATCCTGAGGCTCTACCGCGAGGCCGGCGTTCCCCTCACCGAGGTCACGCTCCCGACGAACCGGCCCTTCACGACAGAGGTCCCGCTCGGCGTCTTCGCCGGGGCCGAGGGGAGGGAGGGCGGCGCATGAAGGGGCGCTCGTACGACGCGATCGTCATCGGCGCGGGAAGCGTCGGGCTTCCGATCGCCTATTACCTGACCCTCGAGGGGCTTGAGGTTCTCGTCATCGAATCGAACCCGTCGGTCGGGCAGGGGGAGAACAAGGCCGCGATCGGCGGGGTGCGGGCGACGCATTCCGATCCCGCGAAGATCACGCTCTGTCTGCAGAGCCTCGAATTCTATTCGACCTTCGAAGAGAAGACCGGCATCGATCTCGGCTGGGTGCCGGGCGGCTACTCGTTCCCCGTGTACCGGGAGGCCGAGGAGAACATCCTCAAGGGGCTTCTGTCGATACAGAAGAGCCATGG
>DHHN01000132.1:2228-7198 GCA_002403295.1 bacterium UBP1_UBA4771
GTCGTGAACGCGGCGGGAGCGTACGGGAAGCAGATCGGCGCCATGGCGGGGATCGAGATACCCGTAACGCCCGATTGCCACGAGGCGGGCATCTCCGCTCCGATGGAGCGCTTTTTCGATCCGCTTATCGTCGACATTCGCCCCGGCCCCGAGGGCAAGACCAAGAACTTCTATTTCGGCCAGAACGACCGCGGGCAGGTCATCTTCTGCTACACGCCGATCGTGCCGATCTGGGGCACGAACAGGGAGAACACCTCGGAGTTCATGCCCGTGCTCGCGCGGCGCATGATCGAGCTCATCCCGCGCCTCAGGAACATGCTCATCCGGCGCACCTGGCGCGGGCTCTATCCCATGACCCCCGACGGCATCATCATCCTCGACCGGGTGAGGGAGACGGAGGGGCTTTATCTCGCCGTCGGGATGTGCGGTCAGGGTTTCATGCTCGGCCCCGGCGTCGGTCTCAACATGGCGAACTTCATCCTGCGGGGCGAGCCCGTCATCCCGCGGGAGGTCTGGGACTCGATCTCCTTCTACCGCGACTTCCACGCGGGGCGAAAGGAAGCGCTCAAGTAACGGCTCGCGGATCCGCGACATCGTCCGCCGCGGCGCGAGAGACGGCCGCCATGCGCAGGCACGCCAAGGAAGGGCGCCATGAATACGAAATCGTTTCAGGACTGCTATCCGGACCATTTCGCCCACTGCTACGGCTGCGGGCGGTTGAACAAGCACGGACTCCACGTCAAGAGCTACTGGGACGGCGAGGAAGCGGTCTGCACGTTCCAGCCGAAGCCCTACCACACCGCGATCCCCGGCTACGTATACGGAGGCCTCATCGCCTCCCTTATCGACTGTCATTGCACGGGCACGGCCTCGGCGGCGGCGTACCGGGCGGAGGGGCGGGAGATGGGATCGGATCCGCCGCGGCGATTCGTCACGGCGTCGCTTCACGTCGATTACCTGCGGCCGACTCCGATCGACGCGGTTCTCGAAGTGCGCGCGAGGGTCAAGGAGATAAAGGGCCGCAAGATCGTCGTGACGGCGTCCCTCGCCGCGGGCGGCGAGCTCTGCGCGCGCGGCGAGCTCGTGGCCGTGCAGGTGCCCGAGCGTCTCGTGACCGGCACGTAGCGCTTCTCGGCCCGACGGCCATGGGGGTCCCGCGTGAAGCCGGCGCCCCGGGCGTTTCGAGGAAGGCCGCGGCGGGACATTGGAGCGGTTCATGAGAACGACGAACTCCCGCAGGATGTTGCTGCTCGCCGTATTTCTCCTCGCGCTCGCGCTTCGCCTGGCAGCCGGTTTCGCCATGGGCGGGATGTACGGCGACGGCGAGGCGAATCGATACCTCGCCGCGGCCCGGAGCGGCGAATGGGAGTCGTGCGCGGCGCCGTTCTATCCCCTCTTCCTTCGCTCCGTGCAACGAATATTCGGCGATATGGACCTCCGGCCGGTACGTATCGTCCAGGCCCTGCTTGGCAGCTCGGTCGTCGCCGCGCTGTATGTGACCGGCTCCGCCGTTTGGAGTTCCCGGGTCGGGTTCGTCGCGGCGATCGGAGGGGCCGTCTACCCCGGCTTCGTTTACGCATGCGCATCCGTTCATCCCGACGCGCTGCTCGCGACCATTGTCGCCGCGATGATGGCGGTCGCCGTCGCGGTTGCGAACCCCTCCCGGCGCGCCTTGCTGCACGGCATGCTTCTCGCGCTTGGGGCGCTCATGCAATCGCGGGCGGCGTTTTTCGCGCCGGGTCTCCTGCTCGTCAATCGCCGGCGCGCGATTCTCATGGTCGCCTCGTGTGCCATCGTCATCGCGCCGTGGGCGGTGCGCACCGCGCTTGAGCGGAGAGCGCCCGTTTCGAGACGCTGCGTGCAAGAAGGCCTGAAGAATTCGACATTCGCGTGGTATGCCGCCGAGCGGAGCGCGACGCGTCTCGCCGACAGGATGTACGTGAACGCGCTCATGCTGTATTCCTGGCAGCCGGAGGACGCCGTCGTGCGTGTGCCCGGAGGGCGCGAAAGGATCAATCCCGCCCATTACGTTCGCAAGTATTCGTATCTCGCGATTCTCTTGCTCGGAACGTTCGCGGCGGCGCGAGGCCTGCGGCGGGAGCATTTCCGCTTCGCGGGGCCGGCGCTCGGCTGCGCGGCGTTGCTCATCCTGACGACCGTTCTGAACGACGGCGCCTACCGCGTGTTCATGGAACCGCTTCTTCTTCTCTACGTGGCGAACGTTGTCGGATATGCGCGCCGACGGCCGGTGCAAGTCGTATGAAGACCCGATCGGCTTCGAAGGCAAAGCCCGCGGCGCCCTCCCGCGGACGGCGCGGCGCAGACTCGCATTTTATGGCGGCAGGGGCCGTCTTCGTCGTCGGCTTTCTGTGGCGCGTCTCCCTGGCGTTCACCTGCCGCGCGATTCCCGATTTCAGCGACATGGCGGAGTACAACTATCTTGCCGTCGAAGGCGTATTCAATTCCCATCGGCCGCCGCTCTATCCGCTTTTCCTTCGGGGCGTGTACGCGCTGTCGGGTGCGCGGCAGTATACGACCGTGTTCGTCGTTCAGAGCGTCGTATCCTCATTGCTGATTATCGTCATGTATTGGACGGTATCGCGGATGTGGAACAAGCGGGCGGGGATCATCGCGGCGGCGCTCTGCGCTCTCTATCCGAACTTCCTTCTCTATAATCTGACGACGCTCACCGAATCGTTCGGCGTGGCGATCGTCGTCGCGATGATGGGAGTCGCCGCCTCGCGGGCGAGCGATCGGCGGAAAGCGATCGCACAGGGTGTCGTGATGGGGCTTGGCATGTTGCTCAAGCCCGCGTTTCTCTTTTTCGTGCCGGGGCTTCTGATAGCCCTCAAGAAGCGGCTGGTGTTCGCGGCGACGCTCGCGTTCGTGCTGTCGCCGTGGATTCTCTATAATGCAATGCACGAGCATAAGCTCATTCTCGTATCCGATACGGGCGCCGTAAATTTCTATATGAGCTACAATCCCGAGGCCAAAGGGGGATTCGTTGCGATCGAGAACTGGGAGAACATATCGCAACTCGACTACCTGAAGCGCGGTTTGGATTTCATTCGCCGGCATAAGCTTCGAACCGTCGAGATAATCCATGCGAAGATCTTCGTTCTCTTCGAGCTCGGCTGGGACCGTCATGTGTTCCGTGACATCGTGCCCGGCACGTGGGCTGTGTACGCCGCCATGTACGGCTATTTGGGAATGTTCGTCTTCGGGTTCATCGGTCTCGTACGTCGCTTCCGGAAGGCGCATGCGCCGTTGGTGTATCCCCTGTTGAGCTACGTTCTTCTGCTCATTTTGCTGTCGATATTTGTCGTGAGGTTCAGATCGCTGTACGAACCGCTCCTGATTGCGTACACGGGCATATTGTTCGCCGGAGCGGCTGATACCCGGTTCGATTCCGTTTCGCCGCCGCGCTCCGCGCGCAGGGCGGGAAGACGCCGATGGCGCTTCGCCGTCAGCGGGCGAGCTTGACCTTGGTCCAGAACTTGAGCTCCGATGGCGCCGCGGGACCGCCCATCCCGCCGGGACCGCCGCTGCCGGGCGCCATGCCGCCGCCGGGGCGCATGCCGGCGCCCGTCCGGTCGCTTTCGGGCATGCCTTCCGGCCGCGTCATCCTCGGCAGCTCCATCTTGCCCGTCTCGAAACCGACGCTGACGGCCTTTCCCGGCTTCAAATTGATCGCATAGGGCGATGCGCCGCCCTCGTCGAGCGGCACGCGAAGCTCTATGACGAGGAGGCGGCTTCTCGCCCGTAGCATGGCGCGGATGCCGCTCCCCGAGCTGTCGCCGGAGGAGAGGAGAAGGAGCGAATCGCCGGCCGGGCTCTTGAGCAGCGCCTCGAACCTCGCCTCGTTGAGAGCCGCGGCGAGCTTCGCCGGATCGGGGCTCGCTTCAGGGCGCCGCACTCCGTCCGGCCTGTCTCCGCGGACCTCCCGCCGAATCTCGGGCGCCTCCTCATCCGGACTCCCGCCGCGCGTTTCCGCCGATTCGCCGCGCCGCCCCCGCACGCGCGGCTGCGGATAGTTGAGCCCGAGCGTCTTATTCTTCTTTCCGCTTCCGTCGAACCAGACGGTGAACCCGTTCATGAGAATGCGGCGCTGCGTCGAGAGGTTCCACGTCGCGAAATACACGTAGAGGTATTCATCGTCGTTGAAAAACCCCAGCTTGTAGCCGTCGGATTCGTCGTAGTGCGCCTCGGAGCCCGCCCATTCGGGGGCTTCGCCGTCGATCGCTATCGCGCGGTCGAGCCGCTTGCTCTCATAGCTTGGTCCCGCTCGTCCGGAGGATGCGGCGAGAGCCGCGAGCGATCCCGCGGCGGCGAGGATCGCGAGCGCTTTCTTCATATTCATCCTCACGTGCCTCCTTTCGGGGAAAAGACGGGGTACGACCGTATCGTCGCGTGCCGCGCCCATCCGGTTACACAGTGGATTCGTGACCCCGCCCGGCGGGCGGATTCGCTGTAACCGCCGCGGCGGCAGGGGCGACGATACCAGTGGAGACGCGAGGAACGAGTGGACAAGCCGTGTTAGATGCGGGTACCGTAGTGCTCATGAGGCAACAATCCGCCGCCCGCAGCGACGCGGAAATAGTCGATCTCGTCAGAGGCGGCGAGGTCGACGCGTTCGAGACGCTCGTCGAGCGGTACGAGAACCGGGTGTTCGGCATCGTCGCGCGGCACGTCCCGCGAGACGACGCCGAGGAGGTCGCGCACGAAGCCTTCGTGCGCGCATATCTCTCTCTCGCGTCCTTCGCGGGAACGGGGGATTTCGCGGGTTGGCTTTCCCGGATCGCGTCGCGCGCCTGCAGCGACTACTGGCGAGAACGCTACCGCCGCCGGGAGCGGTCGGACAGCGCTCTCGGCGACGAGGAACGCCGGTGGATGGACGAGGCCGCCGCCGGTCGCTCGATCGAGCTCCTCGAGCGCGAGGAATCCGCGCGGCACGCGAGCGAGCTGCTCGA
>DHHN01000132.1:7261-12738 GCA_002403295.1 bacterium UBP1_UBA4771
CGGGCGTTTCGCGCGCGGAGAAGGCTCCGCAGGATTCTCGGGGAAATGCTCGAGGATCGGAGAGGACGTTCATGAAAGCGAAACAGGAACGGCTCGACGCGCTCGAACGCGCGCTCTTCGTCGCGCGGCGCCGGCGGCCGGCGCCGGCCGCGCCGGGAGAGCGCTGGCGGGCCGCCGTGATGGCGGATATACGCCGACGGGCGCTTTGGAGCGCCGGGACGGGACGCCAGATGTTCGCCGGGCGGTTCGCATGGCGCCTGTCGGCGGTCGCCGCGTGCGTCGCGCTCGCGCTTTTGATCTATGCCATGAGAACGGGTTTCGTCGATTACGAGGAGCTCGCGATGCAGTTTCTCGAGGATCCGGTCGGTTTTCTGATCTGACGGGGCATCGGGGAGGAATCGATATGAACGAAGGCGTTTCGAAGGGCGGGAGAAGAGCGTGGGCGGCCGTGATCGTCGTCTTCGCCGCCGGCCTCGTTATCGGCGGACTCGTGACGACGGTGCTGATCCGCAACCACGTGATACACGTCATGCGGCGCGACCGCCCGCCCGTTCACGAGATGGTCGCGCAACGTCTCACCGGCGATCTCGATATGAACGCCGCGCAGCGCGCGGAACTCGACGAGATCCTGCGGCAGTACGGACCCCGCTTCGAGGAGTTCAAACGAATCTCGCGGACCGAGGTGCGGTCGCTGGCGGAGGAGATGGAAGCGCGCATCAGAACGATACTCACGCCGGAGCAGCAGGCGCGCTACGACGAGAACATCGCGAAGATGCACGAGCGCTTCAAGTCCAGGGAAAAGAGACACTGATCGAACCGATTCCACGCGCAGTCGAATACACGGGAGAAACTATGGCCAATCGAATATCATTCGCGCCGATCCGCCGCGCGATCGCGTGTCTGTGCGCGGCGGCAGTTCTGTGTCCCGCATCCGGCGGCCTCCACGCCGGCGAGCGCCGCGTCCTCACGCTCGGGGACGCCGTGGCGGCGGCCATGCGCTCCAATCTCGAGCTCCGGCAGGCCGCAACGGGCATGGACGCAAGCCGTCTCGCGCTCAGAAGAGCGAAATCGAATTACCTGCCGTCGCTCGGGCTCTCGGCCCGCGGCTCGGAGTCGTGGTCGAAGCGCTACGATTCGGCCGCCGACGATTACGAGGGCGCGACGTCGCGCTCGGTCAGTCTCGGACTTTCGTCGAGCCTCGAGCTTTTCAGCGGGATGAGCAGGATCAACTCGGTCAAGCAGGCGAGGCTCGACCTCGAGGCGGAGGAGCAGAGCTTCGTCCGGACGCGACAATCGGTTCTCTACGATGTGGTCGGCCGCTTCATGCAAGCGGTGCTCGACAAGGAAATTCTCGCGGTCAACGAGGCGAATCTCGCCTCGCAGCGCCGATCCCTCGAGCACATCGACGCCTTCGTCGTTTCGGGCAAGCGCCCCGTCGCCGATCTTTATCAGCAGCAGGCGGCCGCCGCCGACGCGGAGGCGAACATTCTCGAAGCGGGGCGGAAGCTCGAGATCAGCGTCCTGCAGCTTCTCCAGACGATGGGGAGCGATCCGGCCGACGGGTACACCGTCGTCGAGCCTGACGCGGAGACGCTCATCGCCGGGCTCGACAGCCTCCTCGGCGGTTTCGTTTCCGGCGGCGAGGTCGCGAGGCGGCCCGATGTCGTCGCGCAGCGAAAGGCGAAGGAAGCGGCCGAAAAGCAGATCGCGATCGCCGGCGCCGGCTACTGGCCGAGCCTCAACCTCTCGGCGAGCGTCGGCACGAGCTATCACGATCCGGCGAGCATCCCGGGCGACTACGCCGATCAATTCGACCGCAACCTGAACGCCTCGATCGGCATCTCGGCGAGCCTCTCGCTCTTCGACCGGTTTCAAACGAGGAACAGCGTGTCGCAAGCGAGGATCGGTCTGCGCCGCTCTCAGATCAGCCTCGAGACGCTCGAGCTTCGGGCGCGCATCGAGGCGGTTCAGGCCCATTCCAACTATGAGACCGCGCGAAAAACGATCGACGTCGCCGCCGCGCAGCTCGTGTACGCCGAGCAGGCGCTCCGGAACTACGAGGAGCGATACCGGCTCGGGCTCTCGACGCTCCTCGAGCTTCTTCAGGCCCGCGCCGTCTTCGTGCAGAGCTCCTATTCGGTCGCGCGCTCGAAGTACGATCTCATCGTGAAGGCGGCCGCCCTGCTGTACGCGGTCGACGACATCGAACGGGCGCTCTATCTTTTCAATTGATCTCGCGGTTCGGCGCCTCGAAGGGTATTCGTTCATCGAACGGCACGTGTATGCTGGAATGCCGCCGGCTCCCGTGGTACAATGGAGCCTCATCATGATCCACGCGATCCAAGCGGAGCTGCGGGCGATGCGCGATTTCCTCGCGGGGTACTCGAACGAGATCGTCGTGGTCTGCGTCGCCGCGTCGAGCCTCGTTCTCATGAGGTACCATCCGGCGGGGTCGTGGTGGCTCGCGAACGCCCTGTACTTCGGGGCGATCCCGCTCTTCACGATTGCGGCGATCCTGCGGCGCAATCCGCTCGATTTCGGGCTCCGGGCGGGGGAGGCGCGCCTCGGCGCCATGCACGCCGCGATCGGATGCGCCGCGGCCGCGGCGATCGTGCTCGTCGCGTCGCGCATGGCGCCGGTGGGACATTTCTACGCGCGGGAGGATCTGGCGCTCGGCCCGTACGTCGTGCGGCGCATCGTCATCATCGCGTCGCTCGAGTTCTTTTTCCGCGGTTTCCTGCTGTTCGGGCTGAAGAAGAGATTCGGCGCCGCGGCGATTCTCGTCCAGATGATGCCGTTTGCGATCCGGCACGTCGGAAAGCCAGAGGCGGAGGCGCTCGGCTGCGTTCTCTCGGGATTGTACCTCGGGTACGTGTCGTACCGGACGAACGCCGTCTGGCCGGCGTTCGTGATCCATCTCTTCGCGAACGTGCTGAACGCGGTTATCCACGCGGCGTGAGCGGACGGCCGCTCATTCGGAAAGGCGGGTTCGCCATGGTCTCGATTCCGCATCCCGTACGACGCGCGTGCGCGGCGGTCGTCGTGTCGCTCTGCGCATGCCTCGCGTGCGCGGCCTTCGCGCAGACCCCCGCGGAGCTGTTTGTCCTCGCCGCCGATTCACTGGTTCGAACGGCGCCCGAGGGATCGCTCGCCTCCTACGTCGCGGAACATTCGATTCTCGCCGGCGCAGGCGTTTGCCAGCTGCTCGACGCGGCGATGGCGGCAGGCGACGAGGGGCGGACCGGCGACGAGCGGGAGAATATCGAGCTCGCGGAGCGAGTCGCGATTCCGTACCGGGATGCGACCGGATCGAGCGCCCTCGTCGAGCTCGTCGGCGCGTACCGGGGATGGACTCCGGAGCAGCGCGCGCTGAGGAGAACGGCCAAGACGCTCGAGCGGGACGCCGCCACGGCTCAGGTCGAAAAGCGGTTCGGGGAGCAGCGCGAGATCCTTCACCGCGCCCTTGAAATCTACAAGAGCATCGGCGACGGATATTCCGAGGCCGTTGTCTGGGGAACTCTCGGCGTAGCAGCGTTTTACGAGGGAGACTTCGCGTCGGTTCGCGAGTATTACCGTTCCGCGCTCGACGCCCGCCGGCGCATCGAGAACAATATCCTCGTGGGCCGCACGCTGAACGGCCTCGGCACCGCCGCGCTCATGCGCGAGGATTTCCGGGACGCAGCCGGCTTCTATCGCGAGGCCATCGAGCTTCGACGCGCGACCGGCGACGTCGGGGGGCTCGGGACGTCTCTCACGTACCTCGGCAACGCCTATTCGAAGCTCGGTCTCCTCGCCGACGCGCGCGATGCTTACGAGGAGGCGCTCGTCATCGTCGAGGCGTCGGGAACCCCGAAGCAGCGATTCGAGCTCCTGAACGGCATCGCCGCCCTTCAGGCGGGCATGGGCCGCACACACGACGCGAACGCGATGTACGGGCGCGCCGTCGAAACCGCGGTCGAAAGCGGAGACGCGGCGGGAGAAATCATCGGCCGCATGAACCTCGCGCTCACGCTGCAGTCGGCGTTTCGCTACCGGGACTCGCTCGCGGAGCTCGACCGCGTCGAAACCCTCCTGCGGGAGAATCCCGACCCGACGCAGGCCGTTCTTCTTCACCGAAACCGCGGCCAGGCGTATCTCGAAATGGGGGAGCTCGATCGGGCCCGCGAGGATCTGCTCGGCTATCTATCCAAGGCGCGTGAGAGCGGCATGGAGGGGCAAGAGATAGAGGCGATGATCAAGCTCGGCTACCTCTATCGGGAGCTCGGGGCGAGTGATCGCGGGCGCGCTCTCGCCGATTCGGCATTCGTTCGCGCGGAAAGGATCGGGGATCGCGTTTCGGCGCGCGAGGCGCTCCTGCTCGCGGCGCAGCTCGAGCAGGCGCGCGGCGAAGCGGATGCCGCGGCTGCGCTCTACGGGCAGACCCTCGAGCGAGACCGGGCGGACGGAGCCGAAACGAACGTTCTCGAGGACGAGCTCGGTATCGCCAACGCGACGGCGCTCGCCGAAAGGAGTGTCGAAGCCCGGCGCATGTTCCGGCTGCTCGAGCCGCGGATACGCGAGGCCGGCAACGAGGGTTTCATGCTCGCGCTTTCCTTCGGCATCGGCCATTCTTTCGAGCGCGAGAATCCCGACAGCGCGCGCTTGTATTACGATCGGGCGTTCGAGCTCATGGAGCGCACGCGCGCGCATCTCGGCGGCGCCGAGTTCGGATCGGCCTATTTCGGCGGCCAGCGTCGCCATTACGCAGAGGAAGTGGCGCGGTACTACGCCCGGGTGGCGGGAGAATCGGGCGAGCGGCGCTGGATATCCGAGGCGTTTCGGACCATCGAGCGGGCGAAGGCGCGCGGTCTTCTCGATCTTCTCGAGGGTTCTCTCGCCCGCGAGCATTCCGCCGCCGAGGACGCGGTGCTCGATTCGATCTATCGCCTCGATCCATCCGCTCCCGGATACGCTGGCCGGCAGCGCATTCTCGAGCGCCGGTATCGCGCCGTCAGGGACGCGCGGCTCGAATCCGCCGCCGCCCGGCTCGGAACGTATACCGCCGTGTTCGATATCGAGCGTGTCGGGAAAGCGCTTCCCCGGGGAACGGTTCTCTTCGCCTATGCCGTCGGCGACAGCGTGTCGCTGCTCTGGGCGGCGGACCGAGGCGGATATGCCATCTACGAAATCCCGGGCCGTTCGGTTCTTCGAGACGACGTCACCATGCTCCGGAGCGCGCTCGCCGCCCGGGGAGGAGCGGACGCGGCCCTGCGGAGCTATGCGCGAAAGCTCTTCCTGACGCTTCTCTCGCCGGCCAAAGAGTACCTCGCCCGGAATTCGCGCTGCGTCATCGTTCCGGATGACTGCCTTTTCGAAATTCCCTTCGAGGCGCTTCTCTCCGCCGAGACGGGGGAGGAGACCGGATGGGCGTCGTGCCCCTTCCTCGCGAAATCCCATCGTCTCGTCTACGCGCCGTCCGCCTCGATCTACTTCAAGCT
>DHHN01000133.1 GCA_002403295.1 bacterium UBP1_UBA4771
TGGAGAAACTGGCGCGCGTAGCGCTCCTTGACGCGCGGATGCGCCGTGAAGAGCTCCACGACGCGGGCGATGAGATCGTCGAAATCGCAGGCGTTCGCCCTGCGCAGGCCCTTCTCGTACCCTTCGTAGACGCGGGCGTGCCGCTCCTCAAGGAGATCGGACGCCTGCCCGATCGCCTCCACCGGGGGCACGAGCGCGCACTTCCACCGCGATATCCGGTCGCGCACGACCGCCGGGGGATGTTCCTCGAGATTCCACCCCCGTCTCTTGATCGTTTCCTTGAGGAGGGCCGCCGTATCGTCTTCGTCGTATATCGAGAAATCGCTCTTGAGGCCGATGTGCGGCGCCTCCCGCCGGAGCACTTTGAGGCCGGTCGCGTGGAATGTGCCGATCCAGAACGGGAGCTCACGGGTCCCGAGAAGCCGCTCGACGCGCGATCGCATTTCGCCCGCCGCCTTGTTCGTGAACGTGAACGCGAGGATGCGCTCGGGCGAGACGCCCCGGTCGCGGATGAGATGCGCGATGCGTTCCGTCAGGACGCGCGTCTTCCCGCTCCCGGCCCCCGCGAGAACGAGCACCGGCCCTTCGATCGCAGCGACCGCCCGACGCTGCTGCTGATTGAGCGTGTCCATCGCGCCTATCCTGTGCTTCCGGAAACGCCCGTTCCGGCCGGGCCGCTAGAAGAGCGGGCCGAGGTAGAAGTTGAACACCGAATCGCCCGTCGACGTGAAGTCGGTCGGCCAGCCCCACTGGAAGTTGAGGACGATGTAACCGAAACGCATGTGAAAACCGAATCCGAAGTCGCTGTAGAAATCGAGCCCGCGAAGCGTCCGGGGCTCGACCTGCAGGGGAGGTTCGATGTAGCGATCCCGCCCCCAGACGGATCCCGAATCGATGAAGAACGATCCGCCGATGTTGCCGATGCCCCACCGTCCCGGCCATCCGAAGATGACCGCGTCGAGGAGCGGGTAGCGGTACTCGAGCTGAAAGAGCATCATGCGGGACCCGGAGAACTTCAGATAATCGTATCCCCGAACCGTCATCGGGCCGCCGAGAAAGAAGACGCGGCCGTCGTCGCCGGAGCTCGCGGCGCCCATGCTGCGAAACACGAGGTAGTTCCGGTGAAAGAGCGGCTGATATTTCCTGAAATCGTAGTAGGCCGAGACCCGGTCGATCATGTCGTCGGAGAGGGGAACGGTCTTCGAGACGTTCGCGAGCCAGCGGGATCCGATCACCGGTCCGTAGTAGCCCCAGTACGCCGAATCGTGCACGAGGGAGAGTCCCGGCTGGAGAACGTAGCGCGTCGATTTCTCGGGCACGTAATAGGCGTAACCGCCGCCGTCCAGCCGATAGACGCCGAAGAACTCGCGCTCCGAGACGAACGCCTCGAGGCCGAGATCGATGCGGCTGAACGTCGACAGCGGATAGCTCACGAGCCCGGATACGCCGTAGTTGCGCTCGGTGAACAACCGGTAATCCTGGAAGGTCTCGCCGACCGACGACACCCGGGAGTTGAGGTAATTCTTGTACTGGAAGATCCCGACCGCGTAATCGATCCGCTTTTTGAGGTAATAGTAGCTGATCTGAACGTCGCTGTCCTCGATCGACTGGAAGATATTGAACGCGATGAAGAGGTGATGATCGCCGAGGAGATCGCTGAAGGCGATCTGGTTCATGAGACCGAATCCGTATCCCGAGAAGAAATAGACGCTCGCCATGTCGCCGACGTAGTCGGGCGCGAGCTTCAGCCGGTACGGTTGAATCGAGCCGACCTCCTTCGCGACGCGCTGCCGTATCGCCTCGAGCGTGTCGGGATCGATGTTGTCCTTCGAGTCCTCGTCGACGACGACGGCCGGCGGGACCTCCCCGGCGTCGAAATCGCGCATCCCCCGCGCCCGCGGCTCCCCGGAAAACCGTCCCGCCGCGGCAATCGATCCCGAAACGCGGACGGCGTCTCCGCCGCCCTCCGCGTCCGCGGGAAACACCGCCGGGATGGAATCGCCCGGCGCCTCGCCGGGGAGCGCGTCGGCGAGCTCGCCGGCGAACCCCGCCGTATCCGCGGCGTGCGGCGCCGGGAGGCCGTTGTCGTTTCCGGCCAGTATCGGCCCTCCCGTCGAGTACGATTCCCTGGACTTCCTGCCGAACTCGTCCATCATGAAGAGATCGTAACCCGCCTGGCTGAAGGCGCTCATCACGAGCCGGTCCTTCGCGGGGGAATACGAGAACGAGAAGACGCCGCCGAGAACGTCCGTGAATCGATAGTAGT
This sequence comes from bacterium UBP1_UBA4771, assembly GCA_002403295.1. Classification (GTDB taxonomy): domain Bacteria; phylum Krumholzibacteriota; class Krumholzibacteriia; order Krumholzibacteriales; family Krumholzibacteriaceae; genus SSS58A. The sequence continues at coordinate 2,267 of DHHN01000133.1, forward strand.
TCCCCGTCTCGACGCTCCCGCGGTAGAGATTGCTGCTGCCGATCTCGTCGGAGGTGAACAGCAGCTCTTCGCCGCCCGGCAGGATCGAGGGATTCCCGTCCTCGCCGGGAGTCCTGATGAGGAGACGCTGCTCGCCCGTGCGCCAGTCGACGCTCCAGATGTCGCTGTCGACCGAGTCGATGGAGGCGGCGGCGGCGAAATCGACGTCCGCGAGTCTGACGACGCCCGCGCTGTCCGCCGCGAACGACGGCTGTATCGTGGGCGCGGTCGATCGCGCGTAGGCGATCCGCGTCCCGTCGGGAAACCACGCCGGGGCCGATTCGTCGGCGGCGTCGTCGGTGATTCTCGCGAGCTCCGCCGTCGCGATCCGGTAGAGATAGAGATCGACCTGCCCGCGCGTCACGCCGACGAGCGCGATCGTCTCGCCGTCGGGAGACCACGCCGGGCTGTGGAAGAAATCGAGAGGAAGCGGGAGCTCCGCGACCACCCTCCCCCGGGGAATCGTCGCGATGAAGAGCCGGTCGAAGCCGCGGGATTTCGCGACGAATGCGATGCGATCTCCCGCCGGGCTGTAGGTGAGGCTCGAGTTCATGCTGCGGATCGATTCGAACCGCGAGGTCATCATGCCCGTGACGAGCCGCTTCACGACCTTGCCGGTGAGCGCGTTCATGAGGTAGATGCCGTCGAGCCCCTTGCGATCCGAGAAATACACGAGCTGCTCGCCGTCCGGGGAGAACGCCGGCTTCGTGTTCATGTAGTGGTGCCCCTTGACGTGGTCCGTGAGGCGGCGTCCGTAGGCCTCCGGCTCCTTCTTGTCAGCGTACAGGGGCCAGTAGCGCTTCCGGATCGATTTCTTCCAGTCTCGGCTGAGCTCGGCGTGGGTGATGCCGAGCGAATTCTGGATCGCGCTGCCGAGAGAGCCGCCGCGGAGCCCCTCCAGAATCTCGACGACCTTGCCGGGGCCGTACGTCTCGTTGATGTAGCGGATGCCCGCCTGCCCCGCCTTGTACGCCATGTATCCGCCCGCATACTCGAGATCGGGCAGGTAATCGAACACCGCGGCGTCCCTCATGAACATATCGCCGCTCGCCTCCCAACCGACGGAGTAGTATTCGGCGAGACCCTCGGCGAACCAGAGCGGAACGGGGAAGAGACGGCTGCGGGAGAATACCGATTTGAGCAGATTCCCGTACACGATGTCGAAGGTGAAGATGTGCACGAGCTCGTGAACGGCCGTGTTGGCGTACCCCGAGCTCGATCCGCCGAAGTAGATCACGATTCGCCTGCGGGTCGGCTCGCTGAAGCCGAGCACTCCTTCGGGGAGCAGCGACCAGGTCACGTTCGTTTGCTGAAAATCAGATTGGCTTCCGTAGACGATCACGGGAATCCGCCAGCCGATCTGGTGCGAGAAATCCCGCGCGAGCTTCTCGTATCCGTATTCGAGCACGAATCCCGTTCTCGCCGCGAGATCGCGATAGCCGTCGGTGAAATGGACGTCGAAATGGGGCGTTCGCAGGATCTGCCATTCGAGATCGCGGTACTGGATCTTGTTCTTGCCGAACCAGCCGGCCTGCGCGAGGGCCGGCGCGGCGTCGAGCGCGAGCAGCGCGACGGCCGCGACGGCGGCGACGGCCGCGGAGAAACGCGGCGGCGCGAGCGCCCCCGTCCGTCTTCGACATCTCCCGTATCTCCTCGCCATGTACATAAATTCGCGCTTCGGGGCCTCCCCGGCAAGCCCTTTCGCCGTTAGAATTCCCATCGCAGCTTCACGTCGACGTTGATTTCGTCCGAGGTGCTCAAGCTTTTTCCCGGAAGGGCCTGCTCGGAGTAGCGGATGAGCTGGGATCTGAGGAGTATGAAATTGCTCAGCCGGTACTCGACCTCGAATTCGCGCGCGGTCGAGATCGAGAGGGCCTGCTTGTATTTCACGTACAGGCCCTCCGACAGGTATTTCCCGACCGCGATCTTCGTGTCCATCCAGTCGGCGGTGCCCGCCTCGGCGGAGGCGCCGGCAGGCGACTCGAGCTCGATCGTCAGGCCCTGCATCTGCGCGTTGAGCACGCGCTCGAGGTAGTTCGTCGCGATGTTCTGCGCGGTGCCGAGCGCGTCCCAGCTCGCCCCCGCGCTCCCTTCCCCGTTGACGATGCCGCCGCCGAGCATCATCCAGATATCCGTCTCGCTGTACCCTGCGTCCTCGTGCGAAAGGGTGAGGCGCGGCTCCTGATCGTCCTGATGCCAGCGGATCGTGAGATAGATGCGGCGTCCCGCCGGATCCCTCGTTTCCGCCTCGATATCCACGGCGGGACGCGAGCTGCCGGCGACGATGAACTGGAGCTTCCCCGAGCGCACGTTGAACTTGTTGTTGTACAGGTTGTACCAGCCGCGGATAAGGTCGATATCCCCCCGGAAATGAGTGCCCTGCCGGTCGTGGTACAGCGTGACGTCTCCCCGGAGCTCGATTTGCGCGTCGTCCGTCCTGACGCGCGTGCCCCCCGGAATACGCAGATCGACGGCGGCGACGAGCGAGGGCGCGGCGAGCGTCGGCCCGCTTTCCCCCGATCCGATGCTCGCCATGTCATAGAATACGTCGGCCCGTTCGACGGTGCAGACGCCCGTGACGTTCGGCACGGCGCGGCCGTCGGCGACGGCGGTGGCGACTCTCAGGTCGCCGGTCACGACCGCCGTTATGTCGGGAAAACTCTCGACGGTGAACGATCGCAGGCGCACCGCGAGATCGTAGCGCGCGGGCCGCCAGCCGCTGAGAGCGACCGTGCCGCCGGCGTTCACGCTTCCATTCTTTCCCCTCCGCGCGTCGAGACGCGAGATCGTGATCAACGAATCCTCCACGAGAATCGAGGCGTTGAGGGCGGTGTATCGCTCCTCCATTCCCGCGATCCGGAGGGTCGCGTCGCTGATCCGCACCTCTCCTCCGAGATGCGGATCGGCCGCCGTCCCCGCCACGCCGAACCGCAGCGCGTACCTGCCGGAGGCCTCGGCGATCCGGTTCGTGAGAGAGGGCACCTCCGCGAAATCCCCCTCGGGAACGACCACCTCGAGCGCGAGCTCCCGGCGCCGGTCGAGCGAGTAGAGGAACGGCGCGGGCGTCACGGGAAACATGCCGCTGAAGGTGCCCCGGTGCCTGTTCGAAAGCACGAGCGCGCCGCTCGCGTCGAGCGACCGCCGATCGAGCCGCAGCTCGCAGTCGATCTCGGGGATCGCGAA
>DHHN01000222.1:0-2546 GCA_002403295.1 bacterium UBP1_UBA4771
TTCGAAGCGCGCAAGGGATACGGAGCGGCGTACCAGGCGGGTCTCGCCGCCGTCACGGGGGACATCACCGTCACGATGGACGGCGACGGCACCTACCCGGCCGATCAGATTGAAGAATGCGTCGCGTTCCTTCTCGACCGCGGGCTCGATTTCGTCTCGGCCTCGCGGTTTCCGCTGCAGGACGCGGGATCGATGAACCTGTCGAATCGCGTCGGGAACTGGATCCTCACGGCGGCGACCCTCGTGCTCTTCATGCGGGGGATACGGGATTCGCAGTCGGGCATGTGGATATTCCGCAGCGCCCTCTTCGGCGAGCTCGCGCCGCGGAGCGACGGGATGCCGTTCAGCGAGGAGATCAAGATCAAGGCGATCCGGCATCCCGGCGTGCGGTTCGACGAGTACCACATCCGGTACCGTCCCCGCATCGGCGAGGTGAAGCTCCAGAAATGGCGCGACGGGATGCGGAATCTGTGGTATCTCGTCCGGCTTCGATTCAATCCGCGCGCCTGACGAATCGACGTCCGCCGGCGGGCGCGGACGCCGGCGCCCGGCGGCGGGCACGGGAGGAGTCGTTCATGCTGAAGAGCCTCGTTCTCATCGTATTCACGGTCATCATCAACACGGCGGGGCAGTTCATGGTCAAAACCGGCGTGAACCGCGTCGGCCACGTGAGCCTCGCGGATTTCGGCAGCGTATTCCGCGCGCTCACGTCGTGGCTCGTGCTCGCCGGCTTCGCCGTCTATTTCCTGAGCGCTCTTCTCTGGATCAGCATCCTGTCGCGGGCGGAACTGAGCTGGGCGTTCCCCATCCTGAGTCTCTCGTACGTGCTCACCGCGCTTCTGGCGCCCGTCGTCCTGCACGAGAGCTTTTCCGCCCTGCGGTTCGCCGGCATACTCGTCATCTGCTTCGGCGTGTATCTCGTGAGCAGGACGTATTGAGGCCCGGCGCTCGCCGGCTCCGGGGCCCGGCCCGGACGGCGCGATCCGGCGCGGGGATCCAGACGAATCATGGCCTTCGCTCTTAAAATATTCGATACCGCCGCGGTCGCGCTCGCGGCCCTTTCGGGTTTCGGGCTCGTCGGCGGGCCCGCCGAGGCGAGGATCGTGCTCGCGTTCTACGCCCTGTGCATCGTGCCCGGAAACGCGCTGCGGCGCCGGCTCTTCGACGCCCGCGCCGGGGCCGTCGAGGGGGCCTCGGACGCCTTCGTGCTCGGGATCGTCTTCGCCGCGCTCGTCTCCTGCGTGGGATTCGTTCCGGGTGCGTCGTACGGCGCGATATCCCTTGCGGCGGGCGCGGCGACGCTCGCGCTTCTCTGGCTGCCCGCCCGGGGACGGCGGGGGCGGATGGAAGGAGGGAGGGCGGGCGCGGGGCTCGACGCGGCACCGGCGGCTTCAGCGGGGCCGCGTCTCGTGTCCGGCCTTCTTCTCGCCTGCGCCTTCGCCGCGTGCTTTTTCGTTTTCTACGACCGGGGCGAGCTCGGAGCGGGCACGGACGCTCTCGATCACGTGAGCTTCGTCCGCCGAAGCGTCGAAAGCGGCGCGCTCTTTCCGCGGGATTCCTACTACCGGGAAGGGGACGGCGCCTCCCTCGATCCGCGCAAGGGGCTCTGGCACCCGGTGCTCTCCCGCTGGGCGCGCGACGCGAACGCTCCCGCGGATCGCGTGTGGCGGATGGTCCCTTCGTGCGCGGCGTTCTTCGCGCTGTGCGTGCTCTACGGCTTCGCGGCGTCCCTCGCGGGGCCGGGGCTCGTCGCGCTCCTCGCGGTCGCTCTCTTTCTCGTCTTCGGGGCGGGGGAGGGCGCGGCATGGTTCACGAAGATCGGCTTCAGCCGCAACGTGGCGCTCGTGCTCCTCTGGGCGGACGTCCGCTTCATCGTCCGCTGGTGCCGCTCGCGACGCCGGGCCGATCTCGCGGCAGCCGCGTTCGTCGCCGCGGCGGGAGCGGCGTTCCATGTCGCGTTCGCCTTGCAGGCGCTCGCCGTCCTGCTCGGCATGCTCTGTTTCGTGCTCGCGAGCCGGGAAGGGAGGGCATGGCGCGCTCCCTTCGCGCTGTCGGCGGCCGCGACCGCCGCCGCCATGGCCATCCCGCTCGCGCTGCGCTCCGCGGAGGCCGGCGTCGCGCACAACGTCGTCCATACGCACCGGCAGGGCATGCTCGTTCTCACGGAAACGCTCGCCGTCGTCGATCCCGCCGAAGTCGCGACGCGCCTCGGCCCGGCGTTCTTCTTCATGCTCGCGGCGGCGCCCTTCTACTACCTCTACACGAAGCGGGTCGAGCGGCGGTCCCTCGCGCTCTATCTCTTCGCCGCGCCGGTCGTTCTCGTGTGCACGCCGTTCATCGCATCCGCCATGGAGCGCTTCCTCGGGTATCTTCACTATCGCATGCTCGACGCGGCGCCGGTCGCGGTTCTCCTCGGCATCACGCTCGCGGGTCTCTCTCGCGCGGCGTTCGGGGGCGGCGCGTTCCGGCGCGGCGCGCCGTCGTCGCCGGCCGGCCGGATATTCGCGCTCGCGGCTCTCGCGGTCTTCGCGTGGTATCCGCTTCGG
>DHHN01000222.1:2729-3026 GCA_002403295.1 bacterium UBP1_UBA4771
CCCGCCGTTCCCGCCTCGGCCGGCGCCGCCTGGCTCGAAGCGGCGGGAGCCGCGCACGTCATCGTCGACGAATCGGCGGGCCCGGACGACGATTTCTTCGGCAGCATGCCTCCCGGGGGGGGGAGCGGATCGGCGCGGAAACTCGAGTCGTGCCCCGCGCTCTATCGTCGCGTGTTCGAGATCGAGGGGTTCCATTTCTTCGAGGTCGCGCGAGGCTCGGGCGCGAAGCCCGGCGATCCCGGGTGCGGAGCGCCCCTCGCCGAGCCGCCCGCCTGCGCCGGCGCCGGGGAGATCGCG
>DHHN01000206.1 GCA_002403295.1 bacterium UBP1_UBA4771
CCCGCCCGAGGCGGCCGTCGCCGGCGACGGCACGCGCGAGGCGTTCGACTGGGGCGCGAATCTGCGGCTTCGCCAGGAGTATTTCGCGAACGTATTCGATTTCTCGGAGCCGGCGGCGGACGATCAGAACTATCTCCGCGTCCGTCCGCAGCTCTGGGCCTCGTGGACGCCGAACGATCGCTGGAAGCTCCACGCCATGCTCACGAACGAGCACCGGCACTGGTTCAAGTCCACCAAGGGTCTCGAGGACGCGGATTTCGAGATTCACGAGCTCATCGTGGAGAATCTCTACGTCGAGGGAAAGAAACTCGGCGCCACGCCCTTCGGCTTCATCCTCGGGCGGCAGAACCTCTTCTACGGCGAAGGGTTCGTCTGCTGGGACGGCGGCCCGCTCGACGGCTCGCGCACGGCCTACTTCAACGCGCTCGTTCTCAAGGCCGAACTCGAGACGCGCCGCATCGAAGCGCACTTCGTATCGAACCCCGCGCGCGACGACTACCTCCCCGTCGTGAACGATCAGGATCAGAGACTCATCGAATGGAAGGAAACGGGCTACGGACTCTACATCGTCGACGAGTCCCTCGCGGCCAAGAGACTCGAAGCCTATTTCTTCTATAAGAACGAAAGGGGCGCCGACGGCGATCGTTTCGAAAACGATATCTATACGATCGGCGGCCGGGCTTCGGGAAAGGCCGGCGGCGATCTATCGTTCGCCGCCGAGGGGGCTCTCCAGCTCGGTTCGAGCGGGGCGAACGACCGCCTCGCCTGCGGCGGATACGCATCGGCGTCGTACAGGCTGAAGGCGGCGACGCTCGCCGGCGGCGGCATCTACCTCTCGGGGGACGACATCGAGACCGACCGATACGAGGGCTGGAATCCCATGTATGCGCGATGGCCGAAATGGAGCGAGTTCTTCATATACACGCTCGTCAACGAGAAAGGCCCGGCCTACTGGGAGAACGTCGCGTCGGGCTGGCTCGGGGCCGATTACGCGGCGAGCGACCGCGTTTCGTTCGAGGGGCGTCTGTATCTCCTGTGGGCGCCCGAGGCGAACGGGAACGAATTCGGCCCCGGGAACGGCGCCTCGGGCGACGATCTCGCCCGCCGGGGCGCCCTTTCATCCGTGAAACTCGTTTGGAACGCGAACAGGAATCTCGCGGGCCACCTGCTCTGGGAATCGTTCCAGCCGGGGGATTACTATGCGGGCGACAAGGATACCGCGCACTTCCTTCGCTGGGAGATCCTTCTCAAGTATTAGGGAAGCTCCGAAAGGCGCCGACATATGGGACCGTTTCGCTTTCCGTGGATGACCTTCATGGCCTTCGTCGTGACCGGCGCGAGCATCGTGATCGCGATCGTCTGGGCACTCCGCGATCGCGCCCGCGACCGGCGGGCGTAAGCGGCGCACAAGGGGGTACGCGTGACGCTCCTTCAAGCGTGCATCGCCGTTCTCTTTCTCTACATCGGCGTTCTCATGGGAGTGGGCATCTGGAGCGCCCGGCGGACGCAATCGGCCGCGGACTTCATCATCGGCGGCCGGACGATCGGCCCGTGGGTGACCTCGCTCTCCTACATCGCGGTCTATTTCAGCTCGGTGCTCATCATCGGGGGCGGCGCCTTCGGCTACAAGTACGGCATGGCGACGATCTGGATCGGCGCGATCAACGTGATCGTCGGCTGCACGCTCTGCTGGATCATTCTCGGGAGACGCGTGCGCGAGATGACGGAGCGTCTCGGCGTGCGGACGATATCGGGATTCTTCGCGCGGCGCTACCATTCCCCCGCGGCGGGCATCTACTCGGCGGCGGTGGTCTTCCTCTTCCTCATCATCTACAACGTGAGCGTCGTGAAGGGCATGGCGAACGCCTTTCAGGTCCTCATGGATCTCCCGTACTGGGGCGGCGTGCTCATCTCGGGGCTCGTCATCATCTTTTACGTCGTTCTCGGCGGATACACGGCGGTCGTCTGGACCGGCTTCCTGCAGGCGTGGGTGATGATCTTCTCGCTTCTCCTCCTCATGTTCAAGACCTTCGAGGCCGTCGGAGGCGTCGAAGCCGGCATGGAGAGGCTCGCGGCGCTCGGCGCGCAGTACGTGGATACGCCCGGCGTGTGGGGATGGGCGGGGCTTTTCAGCTTTTCGCTCGTCGTGAGCCTCGGCGTCTGGGGCATGCCGCAGCTCATCATACGCTTCTACAGCGTGAAGGACGCGAAGACGCTCCGGATCGGCACGGTCATCGTGACGATCGGCGCCGCGATCGCGATCATCCCCTACCTCGTGGGCGCGCTCACGCGCGTCCTCATCCCCGGGCTCGAGCATCCCGATCTCGCGATCCCGAAGCTCGTCGCGCTCGTCCTCTCCCCGTGGCAGGCGGCGCTGCTGCTCGCGGGCGTCGTCGCGGCGGGGATGTCCACCTTCGCCGGCGTTCTCATCATCATCTCGAGCTCGCTCGTGAGCGATATCTACCAGCACGGCCTGCATAGAAAGCTCACGAACGCGCAGGAGGTTTTCGCGAACCGCGTCGTGAGCGCGGCCGTGGGCTTCGTTTCGCTCGCGATCGCGCTCCGCCCCCCGGCGCTCATACTCGTCCTCACCGGCTTCGCCTGGGCCGTCATCGCGAGCACGACCCTCTGGCCGCTCATCTTCGGGCTCTACGGGAAGGGCGCGAGCAGGGCGGGGGTGATCGCATCCATGGTCGCGGGCTCGCTCACCGCGATCGTCTGGACGTGGCTCAAAAAGCCGTGGGGCGTCGACGGCTTTATCGCGGGCGCGCTCGCGAGCCTCGCCGTGCTCGTTCTCGCGACGCTCGCCGCATGGGAGCGTCCGCGCCGGGCCGGACGAGACCGGTCGAGCTGAACGACGCCGGCGCCGCGTTCCGCGCCGCCGGACCTCCGTCGAGAAACGACTATCTTCTCCGCCTGAGCAAACGCCGGCTCGGATGCGGGTAGCGGCCGAATTCAGGCCTCTTCGCGGCCGGCGGCTGCTCGGGCTCCGCGACGGAGAAGCTCGGGTGCCGCGACACGGGGATGTTCGCGCGAATGAGCTGCTCGATCGCCTTCACGTCCTTCCGCTGGTCCGGCGTCGCGAGCGTGATGGCGTGGCCCTTCACGCCCGCGCGGCCCGTGCGGCCGATACGGTGCACGTAGTTGCCCACGTCGTCGGGAAGGTCGTAATTGACGACGAGCTCGATCGCCTTGACGTCGATGCCGCGCGCGGCGATGTCGGTGGCGACGAGGATGCGGCATTCCCCCGTCTTGAACCGCCGCAGGGCGTCTTTGCGCTGACCCTGCGTGCGGTCGGCGTGGATCTCGCCGGCGTTGTACCCCCTGCCGCGCAGCAGCCGCGCCACCCGGCTCGCCGACCGTTTCGTCCGCACGAAGAGCAGCACGGAGCCTTTGTACTGCGCGAGAAGTTGGCTCAGAAGCTCCCCTTTCATTTCCTTCAGCACGAAAAAGATCTCCTGCGTCACGAGCTCGGGCGCCGTGCCCGACGGCGCGATCTCGGTGCGCACCGGCAGATGCATGTATCGCGAGGCGATTCTGAGCACGTCCGCCTCCATGGTGGCCGAGAAGAGCATCGTCTGCCGCTCCTTCGGAATCAGCCTGATGATCCGCTCGATCTGCGGCAGGAACCCCATGTCGAGCATCCGGTCCGCCTCGTCGAGCACGAGGATCGTGACGTCCTTCAGCCGTAGCCCGCGCTGCTCGATGTGATCGTTGAGGCGGCCCGGGGTGGCGATGATGATGTGCGGGCGGTCCTTGAGCTGTTTGATCTGCTGCTTCATCGACTCGCCGCCGATCACGACGGCCGCGCGGAGCTTGAACGGGCGGACGAGCTTCGCGAGATCGTCGTGGACCTGCAGCGCGAGCTCGCGGGTGGGCACGAGCACGAGCCCCCTGCCCTTGCCCTGCGCGAGGCGTTGCACCATGGGAACGCCGAAGGCGAGGGTCTTCCCGGTTCCGGTCTGGGCGACCCCGATGACGTCCTTGCCCTCGATCGCGATCGGAATCGCCTTCTCCTGGATGGGGGTCGGAACGGTGAACTCGAGGGCGTCCAGCACGCCGAGGAGACCCGGCGCGATGCCGAGCCCGAAAAAACTGCCCTTCGGCTGATTCATCGTCATGAACACT
>DHHN01000079.1:0-618 GCA_002403295.1 bacterium UBP1_UBA4771
TTGCGGCGATCAGGAAGGTCTCGAGGCGGCTCGCCGCCTTGAAATTGCGAATGAACGCGCGATCCTTCTTCATGGCTTCCCCGCCGGCGCGAGGCGCGCGAAGGCGCGTCAGGGCGTCGGCGCGCCGCGGCCCGCGCGCCGGGCCGCCGACGGCCGCCCGGAACCGCTCGATCCCCCGCAGGTTCTCGCGATGATTCCGGCCGCCTCTTCCGCGGTTTCGACGTACTGGAAGAGATCGAGATCCTCCGGCGCGATGACGCCCTCCTCGACGAGGGCGTCGAAATCGACGACGCGGCTCCAGAATTCCCTTCCGAAGATGAGCACGGGCATGGACTTGATCTTCATCGTCTGTATGAGCGTCAGGGTTTCGAAGAGCTCGTCGAGGGTGCCGAATCCGCCGGGGAACACGACGAGCGCCTTCGCCCTGATCAGAAAGTGCATCTTTCGTATCGCGAAGTAGTGGAATTGAAAGCAGAGCTCGGGGGTGATGTACTGATTCGGTTGCTGTTCGAAGGGGAGGACGATATTGAGGCCGATGCTCTCGGCGCCCGCGTCATGCGCTCCCCGGTTCGCCGCCTCCATGATCCCGGGGCCGCCGCCCGTCACGACGACGCAATG
>DHHN01000079.1:720-2353 GCA_002403295.1 bacterium UBP1_UBA4771
GCGCGCGACCCCGGGTTCGGGCAGTCGGGCGCTTCCGAAAACGATGATCGTGCTTTCGATTTTGTGTTTCTGCAATATGAGCTCCGGTTTCAGCAATTCGAGCTGAAGCCGCACGGGGCGCAGCTCGTCCCGGAGCAGAAACTCGTGATCGGCGAATGCCAGACGATACGAAGGGGAAACGGTCTGCGGGGACGGAACGAACAATTCGGCGGCCTGCGCGTCTTCGAAGGCCGAGGGAAAGACCTTTTTCTTTTTCCCGGTAGTCATGATCCACCTCCCGCGTGCCGTCACGCATTGCCGATCCGCGTCACGATCGCCATCCGCGGGCGCTCATCCGCGCCGGCGGCCTTTGCGGGCGGAGAGCGCACGATACGCTTCCCCGACCCGCCGCGCCATGCCGTCGATGTCGAATCGCTCCTCGACCGTGCGGGCCGCCGCGCGGCCGAGGGCGCGCCCGAGCGCGGGATCGTCGAGCAGCCGCGCGATCGCGGCGGCCGCGGCGGCCGGATCCCCCGGCGGAACGAGGAGACCGTTCGCGCCGTCCGCGATCGCGTCCGGCACGCCGCCGACGGACGTCCCGACGATCGCCCGCTCCGCGGCCATCGCCTCGAGGAGCGAAACGGGCAGCCCCTCCCGGATCGAGGTGAGCGCGAACACGTCCGCCGCGGACAGAAGATCGGGGACGTCCGTCCGGGCTCCGGCGAGCGTCACGAGGTCACCGGCGGCGAATCGCTCGATCGCTGCCCGTATCTCGTCCTCGCTTCGCCCCTCGCCGACGATGAGGCATCGCACGCCGGGATAGCGCCCGCGCAGCAGCGAGACCGCTTCGACGAGATTCTCAAAGCTCTTTGCGGGCACGAGGCGCCCGACGGCGAGCACGAGGCGGTCGTCCGGCTTCCAGCCGAATTCCGTCATGACCGCCGCCCTGTCGCGAAGCGCCGTTCGCGCCGCCGCGACATCGACGCCGTTCGGAATGTACACGAGCTTGTCCGCAGGCGTGCCTTCGCGGCGTTTTCGGATATCGATAATGTCGCGGCTGACGCAGATCCTGAGATCGGTCACGCGCGCGAACAGCCGCTCGAACGCGAGGTGCGGCTTCGACTTCCAGAGATGCTTGCCGTGCTCCGTCGTCACGATGACGGGGACGCGCGCGATCGTTCCCGCCACCCTCCCCATCGCATCCGCGAGGGAGAGATGACAGTGAAGCACGTCGAAACGCCCCCGCCTGATGTGCCGCACGAGGCGGAAAAGCGCGAACGGCAGGCTTCTCATTCGGAATCCGAGAACGAGGAAACTCTCCGCGCGCCGTTCCGCCCGCTCCTCCCAATCCGCGGCGCCGCGCTTGAGACAGCAGAGAGAAACGGCGAAGAGCGACCGGTCGAGACGCTCCAGAAGATGCATGACGTGCGTTTCGGCGCCGCCGATCCCGAGCTCCGGCAGGAGCAGCAGAACGCGAAGCCTGCCGCGCGGGGAATCGTCTGGTGTCGAAGCCCTCATCTGTCGTCCTCGCCCGCCATGCAAGCGATGCGGATCGATCGCGCGGCACGGCCCGGTTCGAATGAAGCCCCACCATACTAGTGACACTCGCGCTCGAAGCACAAGAAAAATGCGCGCGGCGCGGGGCCGAGCGCGC
>DHHN01000079.1:2391-7950 GCA_002403295.1 bacterium UBP1_UBA4771
CGATCGGAAGGAAACGAAAGCGCATGGCCGCCGTGCTCCATACGATGCCGTCGCGGATCCGTCTCACGCGGTTCTGGAGGAGAATTCACGCCTCCAGCGTTCCCGTGATCATGTTTCACGGCGTCATTCCTTCCGCCGACACGAGCCCCTTCAACGCGAGCGGCAAGATGGTGTCCCCGGAGAAGCTGAGATCGTTTCTCGCGAAGATCGCGCGAATCTTCCGCGTCGTCTCGATGGACGAATTCGTCGCCTGCATACGGAACGGGGAGCGGGCCGACAACATCATGGTTCTCACGTTCGATGACGGCTACCGGAACGTATATCGGCACGCATACCCCGTTCTGAAGGACATGGGGCTTCCCTTCACGGTATTCGTCTCCACCGGGTTCGTTGACACGGACAGGGTGATGCCGTCGGACGTTCTGAACTACGCCATGGCCACGACCGCCGCCGCCGTGCTCCCGAAGGGCGTGCTGCCGCGCGACGTGGATATCGGCACTCCCGAAGCCAAGGCGACCGCCCTCGAGCTTCTCAAGAACGCCCTCAAGACCGCGGGCGCCGACCGGAAGGCCGGCCACATCGATCGAATCTGCGAAGCGCTGCGCGTTCGAAGAGACGGACCTGAGTGGGACGACGCGCGGTTTCTCACGAGCGCCGAGATGCGGGAAATGACCGCGTCGGGAGTCTCTTTCGGCGGCCACACGGTCACCCACCCGATACTTTCGAGCGAGACCCCCGATCGCGTGCGGGCCGAGGTGCGCGAATGCAAGCACGCGCTCGAGGCGATCACGGGAACGCGGATCGACGTGTTCGCGTATCCGAACGGCGGGCGGGGCGACTTCAGCGAGGCGGTCAAGAACGAGGTCCGGCAGGCCGGCTATGCGGCCTCCTTCAGCACGATCCACGGACTCTACCGCCCGGGAGACGATCCTTTCGAGATACGGAGGGTCGGCCTGGACAACCGGTGGTCGTACGAGGAGTTCGAGACGCGCGCGAGCGGTATCCTGAAAGCCTTCCGGAGGTGAGCATGGCGGACGAAATCCGGATACGGAAGATCGAGCCCGGCGAGGAAGCGGCCGCGCGCCGCTTCTTCGCGAGCAGGTATCCGCCCGAACGGCGGGAGGAGGCCTTCCGGAAAAGGGGTGAACGCTGGCGATGGCAGTATTTCAATCACCCCTGCGGCGAACCGGGAATCTTCGTGGCCGAACACGACGGGCGCATCGTCGGGATCATCGGCACGAACACCGTGCGGATCAGAACTCCGAACGGCGTGCTGAAAGCCGTGTGGGCGGGAGATCTTCTCATCGATCCGACGGTTCGGGGCAAGGGCATCGGGAAGAAGCTCGTCGACGCGTGGAAACAAAGCCGGCCGGTCGCGATCGGCAAGGGGTTCGGCCCCATTGCGTATTCGCTCTACGTCAATCGGGGTTTCACGGGAGTCTGGGGATTCACCGCGATGCACATCGTGCTCTCGCGCGCCCGGCTCGCATTGCGACTGCTCCGGGCATCCGAGCGAAAGAACCTCCTTCGGCTCGCGAAGGTCTTCGCGCTCCCGCCGGCGCGGCTGCGATCCGATCGTGAATCGTCGATCTCGGCGAGCGAGACCCCGCCGCGGGAAGCGGCCGCGCTCTGGAGGTCGGTCGCGGGCAATTACCGCTTCGCTTTCGAGCGGGACGAGGAATACTTCGCGTGGAGATTCGGCGCCCATCCGGTTCATCGATACCGATTCGTCGAAATGCGGAGCGCCGCCGGATTGACGGGGCTCGCGATCGTGCGGCTCACGGGGGGGCGCAATCCGATGGGCGTTATCCTCGACCTCATCGTGGATCCCCGCGACGAGGAATCCGTGCGGGCGCTCATGAAGGGCGCCGTTTCGTTCCTGAAATCGGAAGGCGCCTGCGCCGTTCTCATCGAGCTTCCTCCCGCCCTCGCGCCGATCGCGTCCAAGGCGTTTCCGTGCTCCTTCCGGGAGGATTTCCCGATCGTGCTGCGCGCCGCCGATCCCGATCTTCGGTCGGAAGGGATGTTCGACGCTGCGGCGTGGTATCTCTCCCGCTCCGATTCCGACGCCGACTACTGATCCGCGCCGGACGCGCCCGCGGAACGCCGCGTCAGACGTTGAATCTGAAATCGATGATGTCGCCGTCGCGGACGACGTACTGCTTTCCCTCGAGCCGGAGCAATCCCTTCGAGCGCGCGCCGGAGAGGCTTCCCGCCTTGACGAAATCGTCGTAGGAGACGACCTCGGCGCGGATAAAACCCCTTTCCAGATCGGAGTGGATCTTCCCGGCGGCCGCCCGGGCCGGGGCGCCCTTCCTGACGGTCCACGCGCGGACCTCGTCCTCGCCGACGGTCAGAAAGGATATGAGGCCGAGCATGCCGTACGATTCGCGGATCATGCGCTCGCGCGCCGGGACGCCGACGCCGAGATCCCTCAGGAACGCCGCCGCGTCCTCGGCGGGGAGTTCCGCGATCTCCATCTCGATCTTTCCCGAGAGGACGATCGGATCGAGGGGGATCTCCGTGAACCGGGCGGTTCGCTTCCGGATCGCATCGCGCCACGAGAGACTCTTCGCGCTCGCGAGATCCGACTCGGCGACGTTGATGACGGCCATCACGGGCAGCATCGAGATGAAATCGAGATGCCGGATCGCGCGCCGCTCGGTCTCGTCGAACGCCGTGTAGCGCAGGGGCATTTCCCGCTCGAGCGCTTCCCTGCATTTTCTGACGGCGGCTTCTTCCTCGCGTTTCGGCGGCTTGCCCTTTCTCGCGGCTTCCTCCATGTGAAGCAGGCGTTTCTCGGCGAGGTCGAGATCGAAGATGATCAATTCCGCCTCGATCGTATCGAAGTCCCGGACCGGATCGACGGCGCCGAGCGGATGCGCCACCCCCGCGTCCTCGAAACCGCGGAGCACGTAGACGAGCGCGTCCGCGTCCTTGATGAACTCGATGACCTTTCCGTTCTGGCCGGCGTCTCCCCGGCAAAGCCCCAGATAATCCATGTATTCGATTCTCGCGTGCGTGCGTTTCTTCGGCTTGAAGATCCTCGCGAGCTCGTCGATGCGCCGGTCGGGCACTTTGATGACGGCCATGTTCGGCTCGGCCTCGGCCGCCGAGTAGCCCGTTGTCGCGGCGCTCCGGCCCGTGAGGCTGTTGAAGAGCGTCGTGCGTCCAGAATTCGAGATGCCGATCAGCGCGAGTTTCATGCCGTTTCTTCCTCGTTCGGCGCGAACGCGGGGCGGGCCGCGGCGGGCGCCGCCCCGAAGCAGGTAAATCTAATATCTTTTTCGGGAATCGCAAGCGATTCGAAGACGCGCCGTCCTCCGGCCGGATCCGGCCGGCCGGAGGACTCGGTGGGGAATGCCGCGCGCGCCGCGCGGCTTCGAGACCGGAGCTACCGCAGCATGATGAGCTTCTTCGCCGAAACCTGGCCTTCCGCGACGAAGCTCGCGAAATAGACGCCGCTCGCGAGCCGCTTCCCGNNTGTCGTTCGTTCCGTCCCAGTTGACCGCATGGATCCCGGCCGCCGTCAACGCGCCTGAAACGAGCGTCCTCACCCGTCGCCCGGAGACGTCGTAGATCGCGAGCGTTACTCTGGCGCTCCGCTCGAGGGAGAATTCGATCGTCGTCGCCGGATTGAAAGGGTTCGGATAGGAGCCCCGAAGCATCGTCTTGATTCCGGGACCGGATTCATCGTGGCCGCTCGTGCTCGCCGGGATCCAGGCGAGCCTGATGTCGCGGCAGCGGAACCCCTGATCGTCCGTCGTGACGACCTCCATCAGGTAGAGCCCGCCGGGGAAGGGCGACGTGTCCCACCGCAGCGTGTCCACCAGACCGTGGCCGCGAACCGGCCCCGAGGCGACGAGCGTCCACGGCGCGTGGCGCTCGGCTCCGAGAGCGTTCCTCGCGAGCAGCGATGACGGCCCGCCTTCGGGCGGAGAGACCTTGACGTACCCGGCCACCTTCGCGTCCGCTCCCTCACCGTTCAGGTCGTATCCTTCCGTCGAGGGCTGGCCGCCCCCCTCGGTATCGAGCGGATATTCGTTGTCGGCCTGCGAGCCGCCGCCCCACGGATCCATGAAATCAATGCTCATGCTCGGCGGATCGCCCGCGGCGCCATGACTCGTGTGCGTCGAGCCGAGCGTGACGGCGTGGCCCGTCGTGTCGCCCGCGGCGGTCGTATCCTCGAGGATGACGATCACGTCCTCGCTGTCCGATTGAAACTCGCGGAACATCTCGGCGAGGTCGGTGGCGTCGTCCACCGGATGAAATTCGACCGACCAGCCGCTCTGTCCGTGGTTGCGCAGATAGCTCCCTATTCCGGCGACCATGCCGTCGGGCGTCGTCCCGCGGGCCGTGTCCGTCCCCATCGCGCCCTGCAGCTCCCGCGCGATATCCTCTCCGCTCATCTCCGGTTTCGACTCGTCGCCGCCGACGTTGTCGAGCCCGGGGTAGCCTTTGTCGGCGAAGTATTTCAGGCACGACGCGCCGGCGGCCGGACCGCACGACACCGAATCGGCGTCGGTGCCGAGGCCGAGCTGGTTGACCGATGTGAGCGGCCGCTCGAAATCGATCTGCAGCGGAAACGCCCAGAGCTCCCCGATGCCGGGCCCCATGAGCTCGTCATCGAGCCGGTACGTGATATCGAAAAAGGAATCGATATGAAAATGAACGATCGAATCGCGGTGGATGTCGTGAAACGCCGGAACCGGCGGGGTCGGATCGACCCATACCTCGACCGTATCCCTGAAGAATCCGTACGGCGGCACGAAGACCGCCGCCTCGAACTGGACGCACCGCCCCTCGAAGGGCTCCGAGCCCGGATCGAAGTGCGCCGACCATCCGTCTCCCGAGCCTTCCGGAAAGACGGTGGCGTAGACCTTCGCCGATCCGTCCGTGTCGACGTGGAACGGCATGAACGAACCCGGGGCGCCGCAGTACCTGAAGCCGAAAACCGTCTCCGTCGCCTCGTAGTTTCCGGACAGCCCGGCCGACATCGCGATCCTCCCGTCCTCGCCGACGATCGCGACGTTCGATCCGTACGCGGTCCGGACCGACAGGCGGGCCTCCGGCGCGTAGTGCGGAATCGTCTCGTGCTCGAGCGACAGCACCATCGCGACGATCTCGCCCTCGCCGTTTCGCACGTGCACGGGCGGCATCCCCGGCGGGGACTCGAATTTGTCGAAATGGGGGGGCCAGTCACGGGAGATCCCGAAGGTGCGGACCGGGGCGAGCAGGCTGAGCGTATCCCCGGGAAAACGCTCAGGAACGCCGAATCTGAAGATGACGTCGAAGAAGCTCTCCACCCACGGCTCGGGATCGAGCAGGTAGCCCTTGCCCGCGATCGGGAACCCGGGCAGCTCCCTGCCCCAGACGCCGCTTCTATTCCACCACCGGACGGTGTCGATCCGGGAATCGACCTCCTCGTGCGGCGGGAAGAGCGGCGAGGGATAGGGCTCGAGCCCCTCGATGTCGACCGGGCCGTAGAACATTATCGTATCCCGGATGCCGGACAGGGGGTACTCGAGGAGCATCTTCATGCGCCAATCGACCCTTTCC